>JBMOEX010000001.1:0-64915 GCA_049314535.1 Vampirovibriophyceae bacterium
GATTCATTAAAAAATTTTGACTTCTAGAGACCACTGCACAACGTGCAGTTTCAAGGCTGAGGAGGACGAATGACCGCAGTGTATCAAGTATACATGAGGATCATGAGGACGACGAAAACGCAGAAAATGGAGTTGTGCAGTGGTCTCTTCTATGGAATTCTAATAAGGCCCTAGCTAATATTCGAGCAGTTTTAGTTTGAAAGCTCTTTTTGCAGAGTAAATCTGACTCTAGTGGATGAATCAGATAGCCAAGCTCGATTAAAACACTTATGGTGTCAGGATTCTCTCTAAGTACATGAAGATTTTGTTTATAAATTCCAGCAAAATTCTGCTGAGAAGAGATTTTCAGTTTATTAGATAAGAACTTGGCTAATCTAAAGCTGTGTTCATGAAAATAATGACAAGAAAATCCACTCTCTTTATTTGGATCTCTGCCATCGGGCAAAGCGTTATGGTGCAGGGAAATAAATAAATTACATTTATTCTTCTTAGAGATTTTTACACGTTCACTTAAGCTCTTCTCTGTATCATGGTTTCGAGTAAGTATGGTTTTTACTCCTTGATGATTTAATTCTGCTGCGAGTTTTATAGCTAGGCTTAAATTTAAATCTTTTTCGAATATGCCTTTAGGAGAGATAGCTCCTATTTGGGAGCCGCCGTGACCAGGGTCTATGCAAACCAAAAGAGGCACTTCACTAAATGCGAACGAGATATTAAGCACTTGATTTTTGAATTTAATTTTATGATTTATTGCGGGCTTTTGAAATTTAATATCGAAGATAATATTTGAGATTTGTTCTATTTTGATTTCAGGGTTTAACTCTGAATAGTGAATCCAGTCTAAATCTTGCTCCATGATACCTAAATCTAATCTATAGTGATAAGCGTTAAATTTTTCTAGTCTATAATCGGGGAGAGCGTTTAATGGAATAGATATATCTTTATTGCTGATTAAGATGCTCTGTAGAATATTGCCTGAACTTGTTCGTTCGGCTACACGCCCATTGTTTGAATTTGCCTGTTTAGTAAAAGCTCTATAGGGCTGAGCATAGGCTATTGGGTTTGGATTGTTATTGATATTTAAAACACCATAAACAGTGCGAGTAAAGGATTTCCCGTCGATATTGATTTGTATTTTATTTTCACCAAGTTGGAGTTGAATTAGTTTACAGAAATTACCATTTTTCTCAAGTGCGATAGCAGAATCGTTTATTAGGCAAGAGAGATTAGCTGAGCCAAGTATGAAGATCTCTTTGCTATCAGTTTCATGTCCTTCTGGAGGATAGACTAGCATTGGCAAGCCGTTAATCTAAAGCCTAAAAGCTCCCCACTTAAATTTCTTCGCAGTCTCTTCGTCATCCTGATTCTCAGCATAACTTCCTTCAGAATTAGAGTTTACTGAACTTGTGGTATTCATGCCTTTTAAAACGCTGTTGATGTCATTGATTGAACTATGACCGTTAGCTTGAGCTGTCTGTCTAACAAGCTGCTCGATAAGAGCGTTTTTGTAACTAGCTTCTCTTTCTCTGAGCTCAAGCTGTTCTTTGAGTTCTTGGATAACTTTCTGGCCTTCTCTAAGACTTCTTTCAGCAGTCTGTTTTTCGATTAAATTTTCTTGTTGAAGTTGTTTGACTTTGTGGTTGTATTCAATAAGCTCAGCCTTCATTTCATTGCAAAGCTGCTCAGTAGTTTCTTTCCAAGTCATTAGCTCTTTTATTTTTCTGAGTAGGGCTTCTTTTTCATTGTGTAAAGCATCAGATTTATCCTGAAAATCCTGTCTAGTATGATCAAAATCTCTTTTAAATTTAGATAGCTCTAATTCAGAGAGTTTTAACGCTTCACGCACTGAATCAAGGTCAGAGCCGAGTTGGCGATTTTGTGTTTTTTGCGTCTTAAGCTCTAATTTAAGCTCTTCGTAATGACTCTCAACATGTTGATATTTAACTCTTAATGTCTCACTCTCATTAGCTTTGATAACATAGCCGTCCATCAAGGCGCTGAATTCAGGAGAAACTTTATGTTCCTGCTTCTCAGCTAATACTTTAAGCTCCGATTTAATATCGCCCAAAAGATTTGAGAATATTTCTTTGCTTTCCTTCTCTTCGTTAGATAAATAAAGCTGGCTTGTGTTGTGATCTTCAAGAGTCATACTCAGAAATTTTAATTGATCTCTTAATATTTAGCAAGAAAACTGCTCGCTTAAATTTGTTAAGATTCTGAAATAGTGAAAATTGGTGATGATTTTGATGACTTAAGCGGTTTTTCTGGCCTCTTTTCTTCTTCCTATGAAGACACGACTCGATTTATTACGGAACTTAAAGATGACCCAAGCTTTGCGAAACATTTAAGAAATATTGAGTTTCTTGAAATTTCAGTTAAAAATTTGCAGTTTGAAAATGAGAAGAATCATAATCGCATAAAGGATCTTGAGCTAGAGCTAGATCAGCTCTATAAAGAAGCAGGGGCTTCTATAAACTTAAACAAAAAGCTTTTGCAGCAAGTGGAAAAATATAAATCTTTAACCAAGAACTTCCTTAATGAAAAATAAAACTAGTTGAGTTTAATATATTTGCATGTTAAGATCTAAAGTCCTATGAAGCAAAACATACATCCAGAGACCCATGTTATTGTTGCTACTTGTACCTGTGGTGCTGAGTTTCTAGTTGAGTCTACAGAACCTTCTCTAAGAGTTGAAGTTTGCAGTAGTTGCCATCCTTTTTATGCGGGCACTAATAAGATTATAGATGCTGCTGGTAGAATAGATACATTTACTAAAAAGTATGCGAAGAAAAAAGTTGCTCAGTAATTTTTCTCGATTTATCTATAATTTAGCGATTTTCTCTTAACTGAACCTTTATTTTTTTTTGATACTCATAAGCCTAAGATGAGACTGTTTCCAAGCGCAGAAATTGTAGTTTGGAAACAGTCTCAAGAGGTGTTTTCTTATGGTTCACGTCGATAACTCTGCTATAAATCAATATCAGGGAGTTTCTTATAATTCTGAGTCAGAGGATTTTGGTCTTTTGAATGTTGAGGATTTTAGAGAAGACCTGTCTCCAGAAGAGAGAGATAGATTAATTAATTTTTTTAGTGAAGCCATTCATACTCAGAATAAAGATGAGGCACAGGCTAGGCGCAGTGAATTAAAAGCTCTAAGAGATATGAGTAAATTTAAACGAGACGTATCTTTAAATGCGATGCTTACTTCTGCTGGATATGATTCGATAAGGCATTCACAAAATTATCAAGAAAGTTCAACAGCTTATTTGGCTTTTGATAATTTAATTTCTGATTTAGAAGGTGTATTAGGATCTAAGTAGTTTTAGAGATTATTAGTATTGAGATAATAATGCTTCTCATGAAGTGAAGATTTGTTAGTGCTGGGTTGATATGAAATGCTAGAATCAGCTTGCTAGGCGATGTCTAATAGTCTTGAGAATCAGATAAATATAGTAGTTTCAGAATTGCCTGTGGCTGTTAGGCTTGATGTATATTTAGCTGGGCTGGAATCGCTGAATTTAACTAGATCCTTTATTGGGACTTTAATTGAGGGTGGGAGAATTTTACTTAATGCTAAAGTGGTAAAGGCTTCTCATAAAGTTAAGAACAGCGATACGATTTCTATTAATCTTCCGCCGCCAAGGAGTTTAGATATATTGCCAGAGGCTATTCCCTTGGATATTGTTTTTGAAGATGAATATCTTTTAGTTTTAAATAAGCAAGCTGGTTTAGTGGTGCACCCTTCATCTAATACGGTGAATGGCACTCTAGTAAATGCTCTTCTGTACCATTGTAAAGATAGCTTATCCCAAATCAATGGCGTCTTAAGACCTGGTATAGTACACCGTCTTGATAAAGATACTACAGGCTTAATGCTAGCTTGTAAAAATGATTTAGCACATAAGCGTTTAGCAGAGCAGATTAAAAATAGGGAAGTTGAAAGATATTATCAGACTCTAGTTCTCGGAAACTTAAGAGAAACTAGTGGCTCTGTGATTAAGCCTATTGGGCGTGATCACAATGATAGGAAGCGGATGCGTACTTTTGAAACTCTAGAACACGCTAGGTATGCGAAAACTAACTGGCAGTTATTAAAAAGATATAAATATAAGGCTTCTCAAGACCCTTTTACACTGCTTGAATGTAAGCTAGATACAGGTAGAACTCATCAAATTCGTGTTCATATGAATTACATAAAGCACCCCATTATTGGTGATGCTGTTTATGGCATAGAGAAAAATAAATTAAAAGCATATAGACCGCTTCTGCACTCATATAAATTAGAGTTTACCCATCCTATTACAGAGGAAAGGCTGAAATTTGAAATAGATCTACCTGAAGATTTTAAAGTTTCGCTGAGTTTTCTTGAAGAAAATTTACACTAATAGCAAGCTTAATGATGGGCGTGCAGCCGATGAAAACGCAGAAATTGGAGTTCCGCTACGCCCTTGATTACTTCTGGGCTTCAGCAGCGCTCTCAGTTATAGCTCCTCTCTTCGCTACAACTTTAACAATAATTTCGCCACTTGGATCTAGAAGTTCTAATTTATCACCTAAATTTAGATCACCGAAGTTAATCATATCAGCAGGTTTTTTTAGAACAGAAATATCTATTTCGAAATCCTCTGGAATATCTCTCGGCAGGCATCTAACGTTCATTTCAGTGAACTGAGTTACAATGTCACAACCCATTTTAGCTGCTGGTGAATCACCTACGAATCTGAGAGCTACTTTTGTATTAAGTTTATTACCACTCTTAACTTTATAAAATTCAATATTTAAGATTTCGCCAGTAACGAAGTCTTTCTGTATATTACGAATAAGAGTTTCATATAGAGTCTCATCATCTTTAAGTTCGATTAAATGCTTATAGTCTTTAAAGCTTACTTTCTTAAAATCCTTACCATTTACTTGGATGTCAATAGCGTTCTCTAATTCTGGCCCATAAATCGTAGCTGGAATTAAGCCTTCTCTCCTAAGAGCTCTTGGTTTACTATTTTCTTTACGCTTTTCAATTTTAAGTTCTGTAGCCATGTCTTGATTTCCTGAACTTATAGATAATAGCAAAATATAGTCTGTTTTATCTAGTAATTTTTAGTTAGTTTGGGGGATATTTTAGGTGATGGTCTTGAATGCACTAGGTTCTGTAAGTATGGGGAATGATGCAAGCATTAGGGCTGGCCTCGGTAATTTAGCGGATAAATTAGGTACCCCTAGTAATTCTAAAGTTAATGCTAAATCTATTAATACTCAGTTAATTAACAATACTCAACAGGTTAATTTTGAAGGATTTATTGCCCATCAATTAAACGCAGATAAATTAAAAAATCTAAAAACTGAAGATTTTAGAAATCAACTTGCTGACATTAAAAAATTAGGCGGGGCGGTAAAAAAATATTTCACACCAGGAGTTATGACCGATTATTTAACTGCCGTTCATTCTTTTTTAACAGATATTAAAGATAAGGCTTATGAGGGTGAAAATTCTGAAGATGGTTTTTTTGAAAGAATTAAAATCGTGGATGAAGAATTAGATCAGATGGCAAAAGATTATTTTAAAGATCAGTCTGCTGAACTCAAAATTGCAGCATCTTTGGATTTAGTTGAAGGTATGCTGGTTGATTTGATAGCATAGTCAGCTTATAATACAGTTGTGGATTTGGACCCTGTTTATTTAAAAGCAAAAGAGTTATTAGAATTTCACAAGGAAGAGCTTAAGCGTATTAAGCTTTTGGATTTGTCTTGGTGGAGTCAGCAGGTTCTTTTATTCTCGTCTAAAAATCCACGCCTGCAAAAACAATTATTTAAATTTGTTGATTTATACCCAAGTCTGAAGACGCCTGAAATGGTCAGTAAGTATCTACTTGAGTATATGAGAGAAGAGGATTTATTTCTTGGTGATTTAATTTATGTTGCTGCTCGTTTACCACTGGGAGATTCACTGATAGATCGTTTTACTAGATTTGGTGTTAAGTCTCTTGCTAAGAATTTTATTGTTGATAATGATGAACAGAAATTGTCTAAGAAAATAGAGGAGCTTAGCCTTTCTGGATTGGATTGCACTTTAGATATTTTAGGTGAGCTTGCTATTAGTCAAGAGGAGTCAGAAAAATATTTACAAACATATTTAGATTTACTTGGAACTAAGCCAGGCATTGCCTTATCTGTTAAATTATCAAGTCTATGTCCGCAGATGAAAGCTAGTGCCTATGAGCTAAATAAAAAAACTCTAAAAGATAATTTGGCGAAGATTTTCCGTGCGGCTTTGGGGAATGGCTCTGAAATAACGATAGATAGTGAACATTACGATACCAAAACCCTGTTTTTTGATACGGTAAAAGAATTACTGTTGACTGAAGAGTTTAAAAACTGGTCTGGTGCAGGGGTCGTTATACAAGCGTATTTAAAGGAAAGTAAAAGTGATTTAATTTCTTTTATAGAATTCTCTCAAAAGAGAAAAGCTTCTTTGAAAATCAGATTAGTTAAAGGTGCTTATTGGGATTATGAAAGAGCCGTGGCGATTCAGAATAATTGGAATATTCCAGTCTATGAAAGGAAAGTCGAGACCGATAAGAATTATGAAGAATTACTAGAACTACTTTTTAAAAATAATAAATATATTTTTCCTGCTATAGCTAGTCATAATATTCGCTCTATTGCTTTAAGCATCGAGCTTGCAAAGCTTTACAAAGTGGATAAGGATAGATACGAGTTTCAGTTCCTTTATGGAATGCTAGATCATATGAAATTCTTTCTGTGTGAGCGTGCTTATGCTGTGAGAGTTTATCTTCCCTGTGGTGATTTAGTAGAAGGCATGGCGTATTTAGTTAGAAGGCTTTTAGAAAATACTGCTAATGATTCATTTCTGTTTCAAAGCTTGAGCGATGATAATCTAGACAAGCTTATTCAAAAGCCCATATCAAATAATGTTTTACCGACTAAGTTTGATGACTTTACTACTCAAGAGTTTACGAATTCACCGCTTTTAGATTTTTCTAAAATTAGAACACGTTTTGAAATGCAGTTTGCTATTGAGCAACTTATGAAGCAGATTAATCAACGTCCATTAGAGGTCTACCCGATTGTAAATGGCAAGGATGTTCTTCTGAGAAAGACTTTTGCCTCGATTAATCCTTCTCAAAAGAGTCAAGTAGTGGCTTATGCTCACGCTGCTGAAACTAGTGATGTTAATTTTGCCGTGAATAATTCAAAGCAGGCTTTTATGTGGTGGTCACACCTAGCTGTGCAGAGAAGAATTAATATTATGAAGGCTTTTGCAAAGCTCTTGGAGAGGAAGCGACAAGATTATGCGGCTCTTTTGATTTTAGAGGTAGCTAAGACTTGGAATGAGGCTAATGCTGAGCTTTCAGAGGCTATTGATTTTATATATTATTATGCAGAGCAAGCAGAGAGCTTGTTTGCAGAGAATAAACTAAGATCACTGCTTGGTGAAGCCAACACTAATCTCTACAAGGCTTTAGGGGTGACTGCTGTAATTTCTCCTTGGAATTTCCCCTTAGCCATATTGCTGGGGATGACTTCAGCTGCCCTACTAGCTGGGAATACGGTTATTATTAAGCCTTCAGAGGAAGCACCGGCCATCGCATATAAACTCGTTACTGATTTGAATAAGGTGATTCGTGATTCTTTTCCTTTTAAAGATGCTAAATATGCTGAGTCGGTGGTGCAGTTGTTACTCGGTTCAGGCACGGAAATAGGTGCAGAATTAGTTAAACATAAGGATATTAACCTTATTACTTTTACGGGATCACATGAAACAGGCATGCAGATTAATAGGAGCCTGAATGAGCATCCTCATTTGAAGAAAAAACTAATCGCAGAGATGGGTGGTAAAAACGCTATTGTGGCAGATGAGACTGCTGATCTAGACCAGTTAATTCCAGCTGTTTTAAAATCTGCTTTTTCTTTTTCAGGGCAGAAATGTTCTGCTTGTTCGAGATTAATTTTAGTTAGCAGTATCTATGAAAAAGTTAAAGAGAGATTAGTGGCTGCGGTGGGAGCTATTAATATAGGATCAGCTTCTCTAGCTGAATCTGATATGACCTCTTTGATTAATGAGAAGGCTTTTAAAAAATTTGAGACATATTTTAATTTAGCTAAACGTGAGGCTTCTATTGTGTTTGGAAATTGCTCAATGGATAAAGATTCTTTTAAAGCTTCTCCGGTAATTGTTGAAAATGTTTCTCCGCGCAGTGCTTTGGCTCAGGATGAAATTTTTGCACCGATCTTATGCCTGTTTGTGGTAGATGATTTTAATTCTGCTGTTGACCTAGCGAATGATTCTAAATATGGTCTTACTGGAGCCGTTTTTTCCAGAAGCCCTAAGAGTATTAATTATGCGAAAGAGAACTTTAATGTAGGTAATCTTTATGTAAATCAAGCTTGCACAGGTGCGATAGTTGGCAGGCAGGCTTTTGGTGGTACTAAGCTTTCTAGTATCGGTTATAAAGCTGGTGGCTCAAATTATCTCTTACAGTTTTTAGAAGAGAAGACTGTCACTGAAAACACTATGCGTCATGGAATGATAGTTTAAGATAATTTTAAAAAAGCTTGTAATTTTTTTTATTTTATGAAATATTTATAGATGAAGCAGAACTATTAAATTGTGATTGGAAGTCGTCTATGATTTTACTTTTTTATATAACGAAATAACTGTCATCTCACTGTTCTTGGGTGGTCTAATCTACAATATCTAAAACTTGATTAAAGAGGGCTGGGTGGAAGTCTTTTGAAGCAGAACTACGCACACCAACCCTCAGGGACTATATTATATCCTGTTAAGGTTTAGGTCAATTAATAATTCTGCATATCGTTGAAAAATAGAAGGGCTCTGTATTTTGTACAGAACCCATTATTGGAGAGTTTTCTCAGTATAGATTTCCTCACACGATAATCGCTGAGAAAATAAGATGGCGTTTGATTTGAGCTGCCATCTTAAATAAGCTAGGTATCAATGCTTCCCCAGTCGGAGATACCTAGCTTATTATTTTTAAAAGACTCCTTTATTCTCTTGTTAGAGAGTTTATGCGTTCTATAATATGATTAAGAACTATGGAACCTCTTTTAGATCCTAATATCGCAGAGAATCTTATTAATCATGCGTTGAAGCAGGGAGCTGATTTCTGTGATATTTTTATCGAAAGAAAAAATCATTTAAGTTTTAAGCAGGCTTCTAAACAGCTAGATTCGATTAATTCTGGTATAGATTTTGGTTTAGGTATTCGCTTGATTTATGGTTCTGAAGTTTATTATGGTACGGCAAGTACTTTAGATGAGTTAGAGCTGTTAAAAATAGTTTCTAATCTTAAGTCTAATGCAAGTTCTGCCGAGGGAAAGCAGGTATTGCCATTTACTGAAACCCTTTTGGGGAGTGATTTGAATTCTGGTTTAAAGAATGAAGACTGGCAGGAGAAAATCCAATTTTTATTAAATATGGATAGGCAGATGCGTTTTTTGAGTGAGAAGCTTATTCAGGTGAATTTAAATCTTGCACAAAGCACGCAGGAAGTGCAGATATACAATTCAGAAGGTTTAAATATTTCGGATATTCGTAATTATATTCGCCTCAGTGTAACTGCTATCGCCGAGGATGGTAATTTAAGAGAGGATGCTTATGAAGCTCCAGGAGCTACTATGGATATGGATTTTATCCGTCAGTTAGATTCTGAGAGCCTTGGAGAGAAAGTCGTTTCAAGAGCATTAAGGAAGCTTTCTGCGATAGCCTGCCCAGCTGGAAAAATGCCAGTCATTTTAGAAAATGCTTTTGGTGGTGTTATTTTTCATGAAGCCTGCGGGCATCTTTTAGAGACTACTAGTGTCCAAAGGCGTTCTAGTGTTTTTTGGGATAAGATGAATCAGCAGATCGCAAATACAGCTGTTACTGCGGTAGATGACGGTACTATCGCTGATAAGTGGGGCAGTATAAAGATTGATGATGAAGGGCGTCAGACGCAGCGGACTGAATTGATCGTGAATGGAGTTTTAAAAAACTTTCTTGTGGATTATGTCGGGCATTTAAAAACTCAGTATCCCTTGAGTGCCTCTGCTAGGCGCGAAAGTTATCGTTATGCACCAGCTTCACGTATGCGTAATACTTTTATTTGCCCAGGTAATTTTTCTCGGGATGAATTAATTTCTTCTATAGATTACGGTCTTTATGCTGAGAGCCTTGGTGGTGGTAGTGTGATTCCAGGTACTGGTGAGTTTAACTTTGCAGTGAATAGCGGTTATTTAATCGAAAATGGTAAACTAACGAAGCCCGTTAAGGGAGCGACTTTAATCGGTACTGGTCCTGAAATATTACAGAGAATTTCGATGGTGGGTAAAGAATTAGAACTCGCAGCTGGAATGTGTGGTTCGGTTAGTGGCTCAGTTCCAGTAACCGTAGGACAGCCGCCTCTTAAAGTTGATGAGATACTAGTCGGTGGGGAGCTTTCATAATGACTGATAGAAAAGTAGATTTAGTTTTAGAGGAAATTTTGACTAATTGTAAGCGGCTTGGCGTGAATGATTATGAGGTGCTGATGAAAGATTCTAATTCTGAAATTTATTCCCATGATAAAGGAAAAGTTTTAGAGCAGAAAGTCACTCAGAATCAAGTACTTGGACTTAGATTATTTTCAGAGGGGAAAGTTGGAATGAGTTACACTGAAGCTTTAGATTCAGAATCTTTAAAGGCTGTCTGTGAGCAGGCTATGTTAACTCTTAAATTCTCTACTCCTAATCCCAATCAGCTTTTAGCTTTAGAAACTATTAGTGTCATAGATGATAATTCAGAACTTAATCAGGAATTAGATATTTCGATAGAAGAAAAATTGGCTTTAGCTAGGGACCTAGAAAATGAAGTTTTTAATTTATCTAGTCATGTTAAATCAGTTCCCTATAATGGTTTAGCATTCTCTAGTGCAAGGACTTTTATAAGGAACTCTAAGGGCATAAATTCTGAGCTATCGCGCAAGCAGGTAAGGGCGACCAGTTCATGTTTACTTGAGCATGAAGCTAAGCAGGCTTTTGATTACATTAGTTATAGCTATTCTAATTTAGATGAAATTAATCCTCGTGAAATGGCTAAAAAAGTTTATGAAGAAAGTTTCGCTATGCTTGATGCTGGGCCATTAAGTAATGGACACTATGACGTGGTTTTTAATCCTGAAACTTTTGAGGAGCTGTTTCATACTTTTAGTGTAATTTTTTCTTCAGAAGCTGCTCGTAAAGAACTTAATCCATTATGGAAACAGCGAAATTCTTTAATAGCCTCACCTTTGCTTAGTGTCTATGATAGACCTAGAGCCGCTTATGGGCTGGGGCGTGTTTTAATTGATGATGAGGGTGTGGCTACAGCTAATCATGCTCTTATTGAAAATGGATATTTTATTGATGGTATCTATAATTCTTATACGGCTAATTTTTTCGGAACTAAAAGCTCTGGTCATGCGAAAAGAAGTCCGAAATCATCTTTAGATGTGCAATTACATCAACCAGAAATCGCTGCTGGTTTGAGTTCTAAAGAGGAGATTTATAAAGGACGGCTTCTCTATATTACAAGATTAGATGGTCTTCATTCTGGTGCTAATTTGATTTCGGGAGATTTTTCTTTCGGTGTCGCTGGCTATGTTTTAGAGGATGGGGCTAAACAGTTTAGCTTTAAAGAGACCACGGTAAAGGGTAATTTTTATCAGATGCTTAAAGATATTATGCTTATTGGTTCTGAGATAAAGCCTTCTAATTTAGGAGACTTTTTCGCTCCAGAGATTCGCTTTGCTGCTTTGAGTTTAGCTTCGTGAGTGTTTGCTGAGTTTTAAAATAGAATCTGCCCCCATTTTTTCGCACCGACTTGTATTTACTCAATATCTGGGCTATTATCTTACTTGGCATGAATCTTCAGGTATTAGGCTCATCAGATGACGGTCTTCGGATGAATTCACGAGGAGTAATTCCAGTTCAGGGAGTAGAATCTAGTGCAAGCTTTGAAATAGCATCTCAATCAAAAGCATCCTCAAAAAGACCTCCAGATATCATTGAAATATCTACTCCACTAGATGAGATTAACGATTTACAGCATGTTCGGAAAGATTTACATTTTCCTGTAACGATAGATGAGTCTCTATTCACAGAAATTATGCATCCTAAATCTCAAGAAGATTTAGAGAAATATTTGCCTTGGAGGTATTTGGTGCGCGATATTTTTCAACCTAAGCCAGTAATTGTAGAGGATACGAATGAAGAATTGGAGCGAATAAACTCAAGATCAAGAAAAGATGTTGATCCTATTCGTGAGCAAAGATATTGGCAAAATCAAATATTTCTTAGATACGCTGTAGAGGAAGGGCTATCCGAAGGACGCCATGGAAAAGATTTAAAATCATGGCTTGAAGATTTACATAAAATAGCTTGTTCTGGTTTAGATGGTCATAACCATTATTACGATTGGAATGAGGAGAATGCTGAATTCTCTAGCAGGGATGAAGGTCTCATGACTCGATATCAAAACAAAAGCCCTGAAGAAATAGAGGACTATTTAAATAAATTTAAGCAGTTTTTACAACTAGGAATCCCTAGAGAGGGTAATAAGCAAGACTTGCTAGATGATTTTGCAAAAAAATATGTAGATGTAATTGTATATCCGCCTTTTGAGAGGGTTAATAATTCTCTGGTTATGAATATATTAAATCTAATGCTAACAAAACAGGGGATGCATCAAATTTCACACGGTAATTTAGATCAAAGTCTCTGTGATTGTAAACGCTGGGATAGTGATTGGAGACTTCAAAGGGCAATAGGAGAATTTCCTCGTAGTATCTTTTTAAGAGCTATATTGCAAACAAACCCAAGGCTTGAAAAAGACTTACGTAGCTTATTAAAGACTCCAGATGGATTTGCAGAAAAATATGAACGTTATTTAGAGAAATTATCAAAACTTGATAGTAGTGGTGTATTAAGTTCTGAAACATATCATTTAATGGAATATTTATCTGTAAGTGATCTTGGGAAAAAATGTGAAACTTTTCAAGAAGTAATTAAGATCACAGATTTATTGAAAAAAGGTGCTCAAAAGGGAGTATTTACGGAGAAGTTGTTGACAAATCACTTGGAAGATATCAGAAAAGCATTTGATAATTTAAATTTAAATGTAGATTCATTGCAGAGACAAAAAAACCTTTTGCTTCTAAGTCTTGGCTTGAAGTCGCGTTATCCTAATTTTGATACTCATGTTCCGACTCTAAAAGAACTTGTATCTAATTGTATGAGAGAGTTAGCATTACAGAACATGGATGGTTTTCAGCACCCAAGGCTATGTAAAGAAGGTCGTGACTTTTTAGATAATACAGATCCCTTAATGTGAATCCCAATAAGCTAAAATGGTTTAAGTGGTTTTAGTTGATAGAAGAAGTCTTATGAAATTTCTGGGTTTAGGATTGGCTTTACCAGTTTTGAATTCTTGCGACAGCCTTATTGAACATTTTTCTTATAATAAAAATCTTGAAGTCAGTCCTGGTGTTGAGTTTAAATCTATTCTCGGTACTTTTAAATCTTTAGAAGCGAATTCTTTAGATGAATTAGTGCTTCCTGAAGGGTATAGCTACGATATTCTTTGCTCTTATGGAGATGTGATTCTGAGCTCTAAGTCTAAAAGTGAGTCTGGAGAATCTGCGGAGCAGTCTCAATATCTAAAGTTTGGTTATAATAACGATTATATAGGTTTTATTCCACTAGGCAGTGATGAAGCTTTGCTTGCTGTGAATCATGAATTTTTAGATCCTTTAGATATTCCAGTTGAAGCGGAGCAGAGAAAAGCTGTCGGCGTTTCGATTGTGAAAATAAAGAAGGACAGTCATGGTCTGTGGAAGCTTGATGAAGATTCAGAATCTCAGCGAGAATTTAATAGACGCATAACCGCAAATACTGTTTGTACTGTCAGTGGTGCAGTAGCAGAGCTTTATCCTCAAATGACTGGAACACTTGCTAACTGTAGCGGAGCTGTAACTCCTTGGAATACGGTGCTTACTTGTGAGGAAAATTATTATTTATTTGATGAGATTTATAAATGGAAAAATTTTGATGCAAAGCAATATGGCTGGATAGTAGAAATTAATCCTTTAAAGCCAGACTCTAAGCCGATTAAGCATACTGCTTTAGGGCGTATGGCTCATGAAAACTGCGCTTTAGTTAAATCGCATGATGAGAGAATGGTAGTCTACATGGGAGATGATAAAGAACGTCAATTTATTTATAAATTTGTTTCTAAAAATCCTGTAATAATGCCTAAGAATTTTAAAGATATTGAGCTTGAGGCTCATTTGAGTCCTTTTTCTGAAGGAGACCTCTATGTAGCTAAATTAGATAAGAATTTAAACTTCACTGAACTTAACTCAGGTAAAGGGAAGTGGTTAAAACTTAGTGTAGATAATCCCGTCTTGAAATCTAAATTTAAATCACAGGCAGAATTATTGATAGAAACTAGGCTCGCAGCTAAATATCTAGCTGCAACACCCATGGATAGACCAGAGTCATTATCGGTGAGCCCTAAAGATGGCTCTATTGTCGCTGCTTTAACTTATAGTCCTGCTGAAAAAAATAATTTCGGCTCACTATTTAGAATAGTCGAGGATAATTCTCATTCGGAGTCCATGACCTTTCATTATGAGAATTTAATTCTAGGTGGTAAAGCCTCTGGCTTTGCTTGTCCTGATAATATTCACTTTGATAAAAATAGTAATTTATGGTTAGCTACTGATATTGATGGTGCTAAGTTAAATAAAGCACCTTATGATTTTCAAGGAAATAACAGTCTTTTTGTTATTCCAAGTGAAGGCCCTCATGCTGGTAAAGCACTTCGTTTTGCAAGTGCTCCTACTGGAGCCGAATTCTGTGGCATTTGTTTCTCTGAAGATTCTAAAACTTTATTCCTTTCAGTGCAGCATCCTGGAGAAGGTGGTTCACAGAGCAGATGGCCTTATGGTACTAATGTCGCTAAATCATCTATAGTCGCTATTTATCAAGAACTAGAGTGGTGGTAAGCTAAGGTATGGTACTTAAAGTAAATTATCAGAAAATTATTAAGTCAAAAGCAAGTATATTTGTATCGATATTTTTTGTATCAATATTTTTTTTTAATTCGTTCTGTTTCGCTGCTGAGACTATTCAAGAGCCTGTTCAAGAGACCACTGCACATAAGGCGGGTGAAAACGCAGAAAATGGAGTTGTGCAGTGGTCTCTAAAGCATAAATTCTTAAAGCTTGATGCATTGCCTTCTAATAAGGCTCCTAAAGCTGATGATAAATTTAATGTGATTTTAGAGGGCGTGTTGAGGTCAGACAGTGGCTTTCAAAAAGAAAGATTACGAGTTTTTCTAGATGATAGTTTAATTTCTAGTCCTGAAGATTTTATAATACAAACTTTAGCGAAGGATAATAGAGTTAGGTTTACTTTTGCCAAGAGTGATTTAACTTATAAAGCTAAAGCAGCTAATTTACTTAAGATAAAGTTTTTAGACACAGAACTCGCGGGGAATATTTTAGCGGAGAGGGAAATACCTGTTTTTTTTAAACCTCGTGATACTTTTGAGACTAGTCCAGCCTTTGGTGGTTTTTTTGATACGCAGAAAATAGTATCTCTCAAAGTAGGGCTGTATGATGATGCTGCTTCGCAGCTCACTTCTATCGAATCATCTGAAATCTCTTCTAAGCTTAATAAACCTCTTAAAGTATCTTCAGATAAGAAGAAATTTCTATTAACTTTCGAGCATGATCCCCAGTATATTCAAGGTGAATCAGAGAGTACTTTTAGTGAAAAAAACTCAGTACTCCTAAATAATTTAAAAATCTTTAGCACAGATGCTAATGGTAAGAGAACTAACGTGACTAGTAAATTTTCTTTTAAGTTGAAAGCTAATTCTACTCATAAGTTTGCTGATTTTTCGACTCTGATAACTCAATTTACCACTGTAGGATTGGCTTACCCTGATATTCAGATTTTAGAATTTGTCGTAGATGTCGAAGATTATTTGAAAAAAATTAATGTCTTTTTCCCACAAGATGCACAAACTCGTTCTGAGAAAAGTATCAAGATAGGTGCTATTCAGATCCCTTTAAGTACAGTAAATATTAATAAAAATACTATAGTTTTTTATGAAGATACTACGGCTAATCAATTCAGTATGATTAGTGATCCCGTTATTTTAACTTCTTCTTATGCCACTGCTTTAAATTTAACGACCGTCTCTGCTTTTGCTTTTAATACTAAAGATATTGAGAACCACCCTCTAGCAGATTTAGCTAACTTGAAGCTCAGCATAAATCCCGCTCAGAAAACCTCTCTAGATTTAGTTTATGAGTTAGATAATATAGTAGTTAATCCTTCTGAGGTTCAAATACCAGTTAAGTTAAAGCTGAATAAAACTAAGGGCTTCTTTGTTAAAAATAGGGATTTAATGAATTTTGGTGAGCTTAAGACACTAGATTTACCTTTTGCTTTAATCGTGAAAAACTCTCTGGGAGTGGATAATGATTTAAGGGGACGTTTTAATCAGGCTTTAATTTTTAAATTTATAGATAGTCCTCATTTTATAGATAAGGCTTCTGCGACAGTTAAGCTTAATAAGAATCCTTTAAACCCTTCTCTGGTACTGAAGTTTGATTATAATAACAGTGCAGATAGTTCTGTTGATGCGCTAGATCTGGTTATTAATCTTTTAGATGCTAACTCTAATAAAGTCGCTACTGCTAAATTTGAAAATTTTTCGACTCTTACTAAAAAAGCTAGTGGGATTTTTCAGAAAACTCTAACTAATGCTGAGTTAGGTGAAGCCTTCTTTGCGAATATTTCTGCTGTTACGAAAGTACAGTTGGAGCTTCATAGAGATCAAGATTATTTAAATAGACTCGCTTTAGACCCTGCTCAGTATCCTGTTTTGAATGAAGTAGATACTTTGTTGTTGATCTTATAGATCTGTAAGTATTCTGAGAGATACCTCTGCAAGCTCTTCTTCACTCATGTGTTCAAACTCAACCCAAAGCTCTTCTATATCTTCTTTATAGTCTGCAAAGTCTTGATGTGCTGTAATGAACTTCTCGACTTTTCCATAAGTTCTAAAGAAAGTAATAGATCTATAAAGATCTAAGGCTAGGGATTGGTAGAGACTATAAGTCTCAACTTCTCGTGAAGAGAAGAAAGATAGCACCAGTTCTTTTTGGGCTACTTCTGATGATGCAAATGAGTTTTTATCGAAATCGTTGAAATGATCCATAAGCAGAGAAAAACATTTGTAGATTAACACCTAGTTAAGGCTGAAGGGAATTAAAACTTATTTTTCATTATTTTTAACTATGAATGAGGTCATTCCACTAAGTTATACTTAAGTCTAATGACCTCATCAGATTTTGATACCGTAGAATCAGCTATAGAAGATATTCGTAACGGAAAGATGATTATTGTTGCAGATGACGATAATCGTGAAAATGAAGGTGATTTAATCTGCGCAGCAGAGAAGGTAAGCCCAGAGATTATTAATTTTATGAGCAAGCATGCTCGTGGTTTGATTTGTTTAACTTTAGATTCAGAGACTGTAAAGAAGCTCAATCTAGATGACATGGTAAGGGAAAATACCGATGCTAATAAAACAGCTTTTACCATTAGCATTGATGCTGATCCACGTTTTGGGGTGACTACTGGTATAAGTGCTTTTGATCGAGCAAAGACTATAGAAGTAGCTTTAGCTAATGACGTAGTCGCCAGTGATCTGAGAAGACCTGGACATATCTTTCCTCTTAAGTCCGTGGAGGGTGGTGTTTTGAAGAGGGTCGGTCATACTGAGGCTTCAGTGGATCTTGCTCGCTTAGCTGGTCTTAAACCATCTGGAGTTATCTGTGAAATTCTTAAAGATAATGGTGAGATGGCTAGGCGTGATGATCTTTTTAAGTATGCTAAAGAGTTTGGGCTGAAATTCATTACTATAGCTGATTTGGTGGCTTATAGACTTAAGAAAGAACGTTTTGTGCATCGTATTGTAGATGTAGCTCTGCCAAATAAGTATTCCGAAGATTTTAGAATATATGGTTATAAAGATTCTCTTTCGGATAAAGAGCATGTAGCTTTAGTTTTAGGTGATTTAGAGAAAGCTGTTGAAGATTCTAAGCCAGTTTTAGTTAGGGTGCACAGTGAATGCTTAACTGGAGATTTATTTGGTAGTTTGCGCTGTGATTGTGGAACCCAGTTAGATGGAGCGATTAAACAGATTCGTGAAGCAGGTTTGGGCGTTTTAGTATATTTAAGGCAGGAAGGTAGGGGCATTGGTCTTTTAAATAAATTAAAGGCATATGAATTGCAGGATGAAGGTCACGACACGGTTTCAGCTAATTTACAGTTGGGTTTCCCTGCTGATTTAAGGACTTTTGGTGTAGGAGCACAGATACTTTCCGATTTAGGACTTAAGGAAATTAAACTGCTTACTAATAATCCGAAGAAGATTTATGGGATAGAGGGATATGGTCTGAAAATCACAGAGAGGGTTCCACTGCATTATGAAGCATGTAAGCATAATGAAAAATACTTAGAGACTAAGAGAAACAAGTTAGGTCATTTATTTTAATGCCGATAAGAATACTATCTGATTTGATTGCTAATCAAATTGCTGCAGGTGAAGTAGTAGAAGGGGCTTTATCTGTTGTTAAAGAATTAGTCGAAAACAGTATAGATGCTGGAGCTAATTCGATTGCGGTGGAGCTTAGTAAACAGCTTAGATACATTAAAGTTTCGGATAATGGTTCTGGTATTCCAGTAAATGAATTACCTTTAGCTTTCACTCGGCATGCGACTAGTAAGATTACAGAAATAGAGGATTTATTTTCTATAGACTCTAATGGCTTTAGAGGAGAGGCTTTAGCGAGTATAGCTTCTGTAAGTAGAGTTACCTGTATTAGTAAAACTAGATCTGAAGCTGATGCTACAAAATTTTATATAGATGCTGATAGAGAAGAAGTATCCTCTGTGGGTGCTGGAGTCGGTACTAGTATAGAGGTAGATGAGCTTTTTTATAATACTCCAGCTCGTTTGAAGTTTATGAAGTCTGTGGTAAAAGAGAAGCAGAATATTATAGATCTGTTAAAAGCCTTTTCTATATTCAATCCTAATGTTTCTTTTGAACTTTTAATTGATGGAAAAACTCAGTTTAAGGTTTTAAAAGATCAGCCTTTTAAAGTTACAGCACGTGAATTATTTGGCAAATCTGTATTTGAGCATTTAATTAATTTCGAATATAATACTGGAGCGATTAAAGTTTCAGGCTATTTATCAGCTCCAGAGCTGAATCGTAGCGACAAGCGATATTATTTTACTGCGGTAAATAAGCGTATTATTAAATGTAATACGATAAGATCTGCTGTGGATAGGGTTTATAAAGATTTATTACCTGTAAAGAAATATCCTATTATCATTATTAATTTAGAGCTGCCGAGCTCAGACGTCGACGTTAATGTACATCCGCGTAAACAAGAAGTTAAATACTTACACGCTAATGAAGTTTATAGAACTTTAATCACTGCAATTTCTACTGATTTATCTGAGTATTTTTATAAATGTTCAGAATATAAACAGTTAGAGATTTTCAATCCAGTACTAGCAGATTTAGAACCTCATGCTGATTCGGATCTTAGTGGTGAGGAGCGTCCTAGCCTTTTTTCTGAAAGAGAATATACACCTTCAATACTGAGGAGGACGAATGACCGCAGTGTAATTTCCAGCGATGCCGAGCCTGCAACATCAATTGAAGATTGCGAGCAGTCCCCTTTGGAGACTGGGGTGAGTGAAAGTGGCATCATGCATCAGTCTCGCTGTGACAGTGATAAAACTTTATCTTTCCTTACAAGGTTCCCATCTATTGAGGTGAATTTTATAGAAGGAGATCTTTCTGATTACCTTGAGGGTATTAGCTTTGATGAGCGAGAAGAGAGTTTTAAAATCTTCAGTGCTAATGCTGATCAGTCTTTTGGGTTTTTAGTAACAGGTAAATTATTTCCAGTCGATGAAAGTATACAGGATTTATATTTAGACTCTTTAGAAGTATTTACGAAGAAGCTGTTAGAGACTAAATCTGAAGATAATTTACTGTATGCTGAATCTAATTCTTTAAAGGAGTTAGCCATAATGACGGGAGGTACTTCTTTAGATAAACAAGCTGCAACTAAACTACTTTCTAAAAAGAAACCAGCGACTAAACTTTCAAGACCTAGTATAAAACCTCCTTTAGGACAGCTTGAAGAGATTTGGGCTAGAGATAATTATTCATGTGTATACTGTGCTAAAGCACTTATTCATCCTAAGGTGGTGAAGCAGGCTTTACTTAGAGCTGAATCTGAGTCAATCTCTTGGCTGAATGCACGCAATGAAAAAATTAGCGAGCATTTGATTGAAGCACATAAAGCTTCCTTTGATCATCATTTGCCAGCTTCTAAATTTGCGGTCTTGAATTTAGACTCTCGTAATCTTTTTGCTACTTGCAGGGAATGTAATCAGAGAAAATCTGCAAGTTTAGCTAGTAAAACTTGGACACCACGGCAAGTAAATTCTTGGGCTAATTTTTCAATTAATAATCCCTTAGAGCTAGCTGGAGTAAAATTTATATCAGCGTTAGAGGCGATTTATGATAATTAAGCTAATAGCCTATCTTTGTTTTTTTTTAAGTGGCTTTGCTGCACTGGTACATGAGCTTTCTTGGTCACGTATTTTAAAGCAGGTTTTTATTTCTGAATCACTAAGCACGGCTTTAGTTTTAATAATTTTTTTTGGTGGCATCGCTATAGGTTCTTATTTAGCTGCAGCTTTAAGTAAATTCTTTTATCCAGCTAAGAGTTCCTATGCCTCTTTGTTTATTTTTAGTATTTTAAATTTAGTTTTAGCTTTTTTAACTTATTTAACTGGTAATTTCTTTAATCCAGAGCATTTATTTTCTTCATTAATGTTAGCCCCTATTTCCATACTCTTGGGTAGCTTATTTCCATTATTGAGTAATTTCTATGTTGCGTATCGTGAAAATAATACTGAGAAATCTAATACAGTCTCCAAAGTATATTTTGTGAATACCTTTGCTGGATTGCTTGCTATTTTTTTTGTGATTTTCTTTGCTTTTAAACAGCTTGGTTTAAAGCTTACCCTGCATAATCTTGCGATTCTACATCTTTCTATATTTATTCTAAGCTTTTTGCCATCTCTATTTAATATCAAGGCTGTAGTCGTTGAGATTTTTGAGTCGATTAAAATATTTACTTTAAATCTTAGTTTACATAGTCCTAAAAATCAATTATCAAAAGCTTTCGATGACGATAATGTAGAAGATGAAACTCTTTTGAATATTGAGACTCAAGGATCTAAGGTATTGCTGTGGCTTAGCTTTGCCTTTGGTTTTATTTTATTGGGGCTTGAGCTTGTCTGGATGAGAGCTTTTAGTCTTATTCTAGCTAGTTCAGTTTACTCTTTTGCTATGGTTCTTGCGGCAGTTATATTTGGTCTTGCTTTAGGAACTTTTATATTCTACTTAGTAGCTAAACCTCTTAAACTCAGTCAGGGAAATAGTTTTGAAGATGATATTGAGCATATTAATTGGCTTGTGTTGCTTTTGGCAGCCTTAATTTTCATCAGTTCATTTAGCTTTAAATCCCTTACAGGTACTTATTTATATTTAATAGATTCGGTGGGATTTTTATTGAATGATTTTCATCGAGAGGATTTATATAAAACTGCTTTGAGTTTTATGAAATTTATACTAGCTGGTATAGTTGTGGTGCCAGTTTCTGCGACTATAGCTTTTGCTAGTACCTATTTATTACAGATATTTACCTACAGTGATTATCTGAACGATAGATATAGAGTGCTTAATGCAGGTGCTAATATCGGTAAAGTTTTTTCTATTAATACTCTTGGTGGTATTCTTGGTTCTTTTGTTACAGTTTTCTTTTTTATTCCTTCGCTAGATGGTGGTCTTAATCAGTGTTTCCTGATATTTAATTTAATAGCTTTACTTACTTTAGCGATTACTCTTAGTTTTTCTAAAGAGAAACAGTATTTTTTATTTTTTATTGCAGCTTTGTGTTTCATAGCTTTGATTCTTTTAAAGCCGAATTTTATTACAGCTAGAACAGCTAGTGGAGCAGAGCTCTATTATGCATTAAAGTACAGAGGTGAGCAAGGATATTATGTAGATGACACTCAGGAAGAGGTTTTGTTTCATCAAGATGGGCTCTATTCTACAGTAACCGTTATTAAAGATAGTTTCGCTAATACTATTTATTTGAAAAATAATGCAAAAGTTGAAGCTGGTATCCCAATTGAGGATGAGATATTCTCAGCAGCTGATATGCAAACGCAAGTTTTACTAGGTGTCGCTCCTAAGTATTTTAAAGATGAGTTTAATAATATTTTACTTATTGGAATGGGCTCTGGGATTACTTTAGACTCACTTGCGATGATTAGTGGTGATGCTAAACTATGCGTGGCGGAGATAGAGGATCTAGTCTTTAAGGCGGCTGATAAATTCTTTTCTCAGGCTTGGCAAGCTATTCCAGATAAGAAAATTACTAGATATAGGGGTAATGCTCGCTCGCTGATTAAATCATCTAAAGAAAAATATGATTTAATCGTTTCACAGCCTTCTGATCCTTGGCTATCAGCAGATATGTTTACTGATGAATTCTGGAAATTAGCTCATAGTAAGCTTTCTAAAGATGGAATTTTTGTCCAGTGGTTGCAGCTTTATTCTTTAGAGCCTAAGTATCTTTTACTGACTTTAAATACCCTGAAGCATAATTTTAAACATTTACTAGTAATTCATCCGCCACGTACTGCTGAAATTATAATACTTGCTAGTGATAAGGATTTTCGCTTTAGAGATTTTAATGTAGATAAATATCCTTATTTGAAAACCAGTCTGAATCGAGTTTCTATACATAATTCAGCAGACTTTATGGCAAATATTATGCTTGCACCGAAAGATGTGAAAAATTTATTAGTAGTTGAAGTTCCTCGCCTGGATTTGCCTGCACCGATGTTGAATAATTCTAATAATTCTTTACTTGAGTTTCATACAGCTGAAAATTTTTATAAGTTTTCAGAAACTATTAATCAAAATTTACAGGCATTAACATCTTATGTATCTTTCGAACATATTTTATCTTTAGCTAAATATAATTCTGAGTCTGAGAAAATAGCTTTAGTTCAGGCTTTAAGAGCTAATTACCAAAAGAGTTTATCAGGCCAGTCTTTAAAAACACGGGCTTCTTTTTATAAGAATAAGCTTTATACACAGTCTTTAAGTTCTGGGACTATTCCCTTGCTAAGTGAGGAGGATGAACTGGAAGATACTTTGGTTTTAAAAACTGCTTCAGAGGCTGATGCTGAGTATAAATTAAAAGAGGATCAGTTAATAAAAGAAAAATTATTAAAGGAAGAGGCTTTGAAAAAGCAGTTGGAGATTGATTCTAATTTATCGGAAGAAGAGAAGAAAAAAAGAAAAGAGCTTGAGGCAGAGGAAGATATAGAAGTTCAAGATATTGAAATAGTGCATAAACCACTAAATATTTCATCTGCTGATGAAAAGAACTATAAGAGTCTTTTAGGGATTGGGGTTAAGAATTTCGAGCAGGGTTTTTATGACGATGCTGAAAAGAATTTTAGAACCGCATTGAAAATAGATCCTAATTTGGATCAAGCTTATTTATATTTAGCTCAGATAAAGCTTTTAATGAAGGATGATAACAAGTTTCTGGAATATATAAATTATTGCCTCAGAATAAATCCTTTTAACGTAAAAGCTCTGTATCTAGCTGCTGATTATAATTACAGCTTTGCATCATTAGCTAAGGCGACTTTTTATGTAGATAGATTATTCATGGATACTGACTATAAAACTAAACTAACGGCTGATGAGATAAATAAACTCATGAAGATTAGGAAGAAGCTAGCAGAGATTTTAGAGAAAAATCACCCTTAGAGACCACTGCACAACTCCATTTTCTGCGTTTTCGTTGTGCAGCGGTCTCTCATGCACAACGTGCAGTTTCTGCGTTTTCGTTTTCTGCGTTTTGATCGGAGCTTTTACCCAGCTCTATTACCAACAGGCTCACCGCCACCAGTCTCAGAACCTACTCCACCACCTGTTCCGTTAAGACCAAGAGCTTTCTTTTTCTTTTTAATAGTAGATCTTTTTAGTTCTTCCTGTTTTTCTGGAGGTAGTTTACCTGTAACTCTAAATTTAATTTGAGCTTTAACTAAAGCTTGTCTCTTATCAGCATCTTTAGTCTCTTCAGTTACATCCTCTGGTTTTTCATAAATTTTATCTTTAGGAAACTCTGCTTCGAAAATTACATAGGCTTCGATCTCGTCTCCATCAGTATGTTCGCCATTGATGAGAGAATCTGAAATCGGATCTTCAAGAAGCTTCTGTATAGTTCTCTTCATCGGTCTTGCACCATAAGTTCTGTTATAACCTTCAGTCGAGACTTTATCTTTAACTTCATCTGTAAGAGTAATAGTCATACCTTTCTCTTTCAGTCTGCTTTCTAGATCTTTTTTCATGATATCGACTATCTTACGCATATCAGTACGAGTTAAGTGTTTAAATATAACGATATCATCAAGCCTGTTCAAGAACTCCGGTCTAAATGCACGTTTCATTTCTTCCATTACGGCATCTTTCATGCGTTTATATTTTTCATCTTCAGCTTGCTCTTCAGTATTAGAAGCGAAGAAACCTACACCAAAATCACTGTTCATGCGCTGAGCACCTACGTTAGAGGTCATGATAATAATAGTATTTTTAAAGCTAACTTTACGTCCTTTACTATCAGTTAAATGACCGTCATCTAACATCTGTAACATAACGTTAAATACGTCAGGGTGAGCCTTCTCTATTTCATCGAAAAGTACTACGCTGTAAGGCTTTCTACGAACGGCTTCAGTTAATTGACCGCCATCGCCGTAACCAACATATCCAGGAGGTGAACCTATAAGCTTACTTACAGTGTGCTTTTCCATGTACTCAGACATGTCCACTCTGATTAAATTATCAGCACTGCCGAAATAATAATCAGCAAGAACTTTAGCTAGCTCAGTCTTACCTACACCAGTAGGACCGCAGAACACAAAAGAACCTATCGGTCTTTCTGGATTTTTCAATCCCGCTCTAGCTCTTCTAATAGCTTTAGAAACAGCTGTAACAGCTGAGTCTTGACCTATAATTTTGCCATGAAGAGTATCTTCCATCTGTCTTAGCTTGTCATTCTCTCCAGCTTTTAAATCACCAACAGGAATCCCAGTCCAGCTAGCCACTATTTCAGCTATTTCTTCCTCGCCGACAGTAGGTTTATTTTTTTCTTGCTCTCTTCTCCACTCTTCTTGGAGACTACGAATTTTTTCTCTAATATTATTTTCTTGATCTCTGAGCTGTGAAGCTTTTTCAAATTCTTGCTGACGAATAGCTTCTTCTTTTTGTCTTGAAATAGTAACTAATTCATCTTCGTATTTTTTAGCTTCTGGTGGTAAACCACTAGCCTTAAGTCTTACTCGAGAACTAGCTTCATCTATAAGATCTATAGCTTTATCTGGTAAATGTCTATCGAAAATATATCTATCAGATAATCTAGCAGCAGCTTCTACAGCAGCATCAGTGATAATTAGGCGATGATGCTCTTCATATTTCTGTCTTAGACCAATAATGATCTGAATAGTCTCTTCTACAGAAGGAGAGTCTATAATTACAGGCTGAAAGCGTCTCTCTAGAGCAGCATCTCTTTCTATATGCTTACGATATTCTTCTAAAGTAGTAGTACCGATACATTGAAGCTCTCCACGAGCGAGTGCTGGTTTTAAAATATTTGCTGCATCTATAGCACCTTCAGCTGCTCCAGCTCCTATTAAAGTATGTAGCTCATCTATGACTAACATCATATTTCCAGCAGTACGGATTTCATCCATTATTTTTTTAAGTCTTTCTTCAAATTCGCCTCTATATTTAGTTCCAGCGACTAAAAGACCTAAATCTAAAACGATTAATTTTTTACCAACTAAAATATCTGGTACATCATTCGCTACTATTTTTTGAGCTAAGCCCTCAGCTACAGCAGTTTTACCTACACCAGGTTCACCGATTAATACAGGATTATTCTTGGTTCTTCTACCTAATATTTGAATTACTCTTTCTATTTCCTCAGCACGCCCAATAACAGGATCTAATCTACCTTCGGCAGCAGCTAAAGTGAGATCTGTACCAAATTCATCTAAAGTAGGTGTTCTAGTTCTAGTATTTTGGTTAGCGTTTTTATTAGAACCCACTCCGAGTAAAGAATTATTAGTACTACTACCAGAACCACCAGTAGCAGTAGAGTTAGAACCTGATTCACCAAGTAATCTAATAATATGCTGTCTAACTTTAGCTAAATCTACACCTAAATTATCTAAAACTCTCGCAGCGACTCCTTCACCTTCTCTGATTAAGCCTAGTAAAAGGTGCTCCGTACCTATATAGTTATGTCCGAACTGCCTAGCTTCATCCCAGCTTAATTCTAAAACCCATTTAGCTCTAGGTGTAAATGGAATTTCAACTGCTACGAAACCTGAGCCTCTACCTATAATTTTTTCCACTTCGATGCGGGCGTCTTTTAAGTTCACTCCCATGGATTTTAGGGTTTTAGCTGCTACACCAGTTCCTTCTCCGATAAGTCCGAGCAATATCTGCTCGGTACCAACGAAATTATGACCAAGTCTTCTAGCTTCTTCTTGAGCTAGCATTATGACTTTTATCGCCTTCTCTGTAAATCTTTCAAACATATATAGTGCGTTAAGCTTTGCTAGTTAGTATCTTACCACCAATTCTAAAGCAGGTATCAAATCAACTTACTTAGAGTGATTTAAATTATCAGAATTTAAGAAAGTCTAAATTAATGAAAAACAGTGAACCAAAGTTATTCTGGTTCACTGTTTTTACGGGTGTGTGTTAGGGAAATTTAGATGGAGACAGTTGCTTTCATTAGACCTTCTAAGTCATGTTTTAGAGCGTAAAGTACGGCCTGAGTTCTATCGTTAACTTGAAGTTTCGTAAAGACGTTGTTGATGTGAGTCTTTACAGTCGATTCAGAGATGAATAGAGTTTTAGCAACTGATTTATAGTTAAAGCCTTCGCATAAATACTTTAATACTTCTGCTTCTCTTTCAGTTAATAGTTCTAAATTCGCATAGTTAGTCTCATTAGAAGTAAGAACTGATCTATTTGTACTTAATGTCGTTTTAATAGCTTGGTTTAAAACAAAGTCTATAAATAGTTGGCATGCCTCAGCTGCTTCTATAGCAAGTGACATAGTTCTCTCAGCTCTTTCACTTAGTAACCATGCACTAATATTTTTAGCGAAATAGATGTCAAACATTGAAGCTTCTTCAATACTTCTAGATATAAAGATTACTCTAGTATTAGGAGAGCTCATAGCTACCATATTTAGTAGGTCTGCTGTAGATCTTTCACCTGGTAATTCGCTAGACATAACGATAATATTTGGTTTGTTGAAATTTAAGTGTTGGATTAAAGCCTCTTGATAATCTACTCTTTCGATTTTATTAAAGCCAGCCATGTTTAGTT
Source organism: Vampirovibriophyceae bacterium (assembly GCA_049314535.1). Taxonomy (GTDB): domain Bacteria; phylum Cyanobacteriota; class Vampirovibrionia; order LMEP-6097; family LMEP-6097; genus LMEP-6097. The sequence goes on from JBMOEX010000001.1 coordinate 27,635, forward strand.
CTTTTGTAATTTGAACAGTTGACTGTACTGGGCTTAATGCGATAATCGCTTCTCTAGTTAGGCTTTGGTGTTTAATCATTTATGGTGCTCCTCTTTTCCTTTTTCCTCTTTAGTGACTTTGTTTTAGTCCTTTAGTTCTCGCACTTACGATATAGGCCAATAAGCGAAGAGGATAATAGGGGGAACCCCAGTTCAAAAATGAAAATTTAAACTACATAATTAATATATCGGCTACTTTCTGGAAAACTTTAGCTTTTTTTTGAAAATTTTTAAAAAATTTTTTGATTTTAATTAGTCCATTTACTTTAAAGCTTGCAAAGACTTAGAATAGTTAGCATAGTTGTAACTATATGAAGAAAGTCCCCTCTACTTTACCTCTAGTTGTTTTAGTGCTGTTCCTATCTCTCTTTGTCATGAGTTTGATGGGACAGGATAATAAAAGAAGAATCCTGAGCTACAGCGATTTTATTAAGCGAGTTTTACCTAACGATGGTTCGTCTAGTCCTATATATAGAGTCATTTTGACTAATGGCGATGATATAGCTAAGATCGAGGATAAAAATGGTGAGATCTACTACGCTCGTATTCCAGCAAGTTTACTAGGTGCTAATCAAGATTTAGCTGATAGGCTCGTTAATCATGACATCGAGGTAGATGTTAAAGCCCAGTCTAACGAAGGTTTCTGGATAAATATTATTTCTAATTTTATTATTCCAGTAGGTTTATTTGCATTCTTTATATTTATGCTCAGAAACGCTGGTGGCGGCGGTCCTATGTCTTTCGGAAAGAGCAGGGCGAAGATGATGACTAAAGACATTAATGTCAGCTTTGATGATGTCGCTGGTATTAGTGAAAGTAAAAGAGAATTAGAAGAGATAGTAGATTTTCTGAAAAGTACAGATAAATACAAGGCTCTGGGGGCTAAGGTGCCGAAGGGGGTTTTGCTGGTAGGTCCACCTGGTTGTGGTAAAACTTTACTTGCAAAAGCGGTAGCTGGTGAGGCTGGAGTGCCTTTCTTTAGTATCAGTGGCTCTGATTTCGTCGAGATGTTCGTCGGGGTAGGAGCTAGTAGAGTTAGAGATCTTTTCGAGCAGGCTAAGAAAAATGCACCATGTATCATTTTTATAGATGAGATAGATGCAGTCGGTAGGCAGCGTAGCGGTATGTCTGGTGGCGGAAATGATGAGCGTGAGCAGACTTTAAACCAGTTATTAGTAGAGATGGATGGCTTTCAACCTAACTCTGGAATTATTGTTTTAGCTGCGACGAATAGACCAGATGTCTTGGATAAGGCATTATTAAGACCAGGTAGATTTGATAGGAAAGTAGTTATAGATACTCCAGATTTAGCTGGCAGAAAGCAGATCTTAGATGTTCACGCCAGAGGCAAGCCTATGGCAGCTGACATAGATCTAAAAGTTATAGCGAAAAGAACACCAGGTTTCAGTGGTGCAGATTTAATGAATTTGGTAAATGAATCAGCGATACTGGCTGCAAGGGATACTGCTAAAGAGATTCAGGTTAAACACATAGAAGAAGCTATAGATAAGGTTGCTATTGGTCCAGAGAAACGCAGTAAAATCATTAAGCCTAAAGATCAGTTAAATACTGCGATTCATGAAATAGGTCATACGATAATTAGTATTTTTAAAGAATCTAATAATGAATTTCATAAAGTAACTATTATCCCAAGAGGTATGGCATTAGGTTTGACTTGGTCTACTGAAGAGGAATATAAAGTATCGGCTTCTGAAAAGCATTTAAAGACAGAGATGATGGTGCTTTTAGGTGGCAGAGTGGCAGAGGAGATAACTTTCGGTAAGGAAAATATTACTACTGGCGCGTCTAATGATATGGAAAGATGCACTGCTATTGCAAGAGCGATGATCACTCGTTATGGAATGAATAGTAATTTAGGCATAGTCACTTATGGTGATAATGAATCTAATCCTTATCTGTCTCAGAGCTCTTATATGCAGAACTATAGTGATGAGTTTGCTAAAAAAATCGATGAGGAAGTTAAGGATTTAATACAGACTATGTACACGGAGGTAAAGACTCTCTTAAATGAAAAGAAAACTCTTTTACTAGGCTTATCTCAGGAGCTTTTAAGAAGAGAGACTTTAGATAAAGAACAAGTTTTCTTAACTATAGAGCAGATACAGAAAGGCGAATATGAAATCTTAAGTTTAGAGGAGATGGAAAAAATCGCTACTTCTAGAATGCCAGAGCGTGTTGAAACTATGATACGTGAAGAAGAAGCTCAGAGACGTGATGAGCGTGAGAGATTAAGAAAAGAAGAGAACGAGGAAAAGCGTGAAGACACTAGAGATAAAGATGAAGAAGCTTAGTACTAATGAGATTCGCAGAGCTTGGATAAATTTTTTTGAAAAAGACTGTGGTCTAGAGCATAAGTTTTACAAAAGTGCTTCTTTAGTACCTGATAATCCTACTCTGCTTTTAAACTCTGCTGGTATGGTACCTTTCATCCCATACTTTATAGGAGCGACTAAAAGACCAGAGCCACCGAGGGCTGTAAGTATACAGAAGTGTGCTCGTGTCGGTGGTAAAGACAGCGATTTAAGTAATATCGGTTATACGCAGAGGCATCATAGTTTTTTTGAGATGTTGGGGAATTTTTCTTTTGGTAATTACTTTAAACAAGAAGTTATTCCTATGGCTTGGAAATTCGTTACTGAAGTTTTAGGACTTCCATCTGAAAAGCTTTATGTATCAGTTTTTGAAGGTGATGATACTAGACCTTTTGATGAAGAATCTTATAATCTTTGGGCTGATATTTTTAAAAATGTCTATCCTGAAAAAGAAATCGCTGAGCATATTTGGAAGTTAACAGCGAAGGATAATTTTTGGGGACCGCCAGGTCCTACTGGTCCATGCGGTCCTTGTAGTGAAATTTATTATGATCTTGGGGAGCATATTCTAGATAAGGATGATAGATATATAGAGATCTGGAATCTAGTGTTTATGCAGTTTGAAAAGCTAGATGACGGCAGCTTAAAGCCTCTGGAGCATAAGAATATAGATACTGGTGCTGGTTTAGAGCGTATAGCGATGGTTTTGCAGGGTGTTAATAATACTTTTGAAATAGATGAGCTTGCGGAGCTGGTTTCTGCGACGAAGGCTGAGGTTTTTAAAGGTGCGGTTGGGGCTGTTGTTGGTGAGGCTGTTAATCAAAATGCAGAAATAGCAGTTCAGCAGCAGTCTCATGAGGCATATTTTAAAATTATCGTAGATCACTTACGCTGTGCATGCTTTTTAATAGCTGATGGTGTTAGACCTAGTAATGTGAGTAGAGGTTATGTGCTTAGAATGTTGATTAGAAGAGCGGCACGCTTTTTGCATAAACTAGGTTGTAATTCTGAACCGCTTTTATATAAGTTATCAGAGAAGGCTGTAGATATTTATGGAGCTTTTTATGATGAGCTGGTTTCGAGTAAAGAGCTTATAGCAAGCGTGCTTAGAAAAGAGGAAGAGCTTTTTGCTAAGACGGTTGAGAATGGGTTAGAAAAAATAGATTTGCTCATTATTCGGACTATTGATCAGAAAATTACAAATATTTCTGTAGGTAAGAAAGTCGTTGAAGGTGAGATAGTTGATCCTTCACCTCGGCAAAACAGGATGGCTTTGCAGTATGAGACGTTCCTTGAAGAAAGAGAGATTGTTTGTAAGCTTTCAGGTGATCTTTTGTTTAATATATATTCAACTTATGGCTTACCGATTGAAATAATAGAGGACCAAGTAGATTCTTGGAATAAATGTTTAAATTATGAAGGTGAACTTGACGACGCTCCAGAATTTAAAGATATTTCAGAGTTTGTGCACGAAGCTATAAGGGGTGATCGCGGAGCGCTAAAAAGCTTTGGCTCTAAAAAATTTACACTCAAAATCGATTATGAAGGCTACGAAAAAGCTCGTGAAGAGCATTCTAAAGCTTCTTCTACTTCTGCCTTTAACGTCTCCGTAACTTCAGAAAAATCACTATCACAGCTTTTACAGGCTTATCCTAAGACAGAGTTTTTAGGTTACGCTCAGGAAGAGACTGAAGCTGAGATTTTAATGATTTTAGATAAGGATAAAAATCCTATTTCTGAAATTAATTTCTCGGATATTTTAGCTCAGGGAAATTCTAATTCAAGTTCAGAAAAACTTGTTTCTGTTGAAACTAAATTAGAGACCGCAAGTGGACTTGTGCAGCGGTCTCCTGAAGATTATTACGAATTTTTTCTTTTACTGAATAAGACTACTTTTTATGCTGAGTCTGGTGGTCAAGTATCTGATTCAGGATATATTATTAAAGACCTTGCAGCGAATACTTTACTTGGGCAGAGTGGTTTAAAGACGGAGACCGAAAATGAAGCGATGCAACAGTCTCAGATCCAGTTTCCAGATGATAATCTGAAAATTAATATCTCACATAATTTACTTTTTAGTGTGAAAGATGTAAAAGCCATAGATGGTCGTATCTTACATAAACTAGTCATAGAGCTGCCTTGTGATTCTATTTCTAAAGACACGCAGGCAGTTTTAAAAACTGGTGATTTGATTAAAGCGCAGGTAAATTCTAAACAGCGCCTGCTTACTAAGTTTCATCATAGCTCTTGTCATTTACTGCAAGCTGCTTTAAGGAAGGTGTTAGGAAATACAGTTACTCAAGCGGGTTCTCTAGTCTCTGCGGAATATACACGTTTTGATTTCAACTATGAATCAGCTCTTAGTAAAGAGCAGTTAAATGTTGTGGAAAAACAGATGAATGATTGGGTGAAGGCTGCTTTGCCTGTAACTACTATAGAGACTAGCTTTGATGAGGCTGTTAAATTAGGAGCTTTAGCATTTTTTGAAGATAAGTATGAAGATAATGTCAGAGTCTTGAAAATAGCGAATGAATCGGAAGTGGCTTCAGTAGAACTCTGTGGCGGAACGCATGTGTCAAATACAGCCGAAATAGCTCAAGTGAAAATAGCTAGTGAGTCTTCAGTTGCTAGTGGAGTTAGACGTATAAAACTCTTTGTAAATGAGTGTGCTGAAAGATTTATTAAGGAAGAGCAGTTAAAGCAGTCTGATATAGAAGAACTAGAGAAGCGTAAAGAGCTTGAAAAGCAGTTAGAGAATGAGAAAAAAGCAGAAAAGTTACGCCTGCTAAATGCTAAAACAGATGAGTTTTTAAAACTGGCGTTTGAAAAAGACGGGAGAACCTTTATTATTGCTGATCTTAATCAAATTGTTGATTTTACACTAGAAGCTGATGTCTTGAAAGACTTTGCTACTAATCTGAAGGAAAGTTTAGAAGCGAAAGGCCTTTTAATATGGCTTTTCTTTATTGGGGCTTTTGATGAAAAGGTAACGATTCTAGGGGCTTGTTCTAAATCTCTTGCTGAGATTGATAAATTTAAAGTTAACAATCTAATTAAATCTGCGGCTAATATTTGTGGCGGTGGCGGTGGTGGTCGCCCTGATTTCGCTCAGGCGGGTGCTAAAAATATAGCTAAAATTCCAGAAGCTCTAGCCATGATTAAAGACACAGTGCTAGAAGGTGTTCGATAATTGCAGTTTTTAGGATTATGCTTTTTAAATTTTTATCTATCTTTAAAACAGATAGTTGCATTTAGGGTAGAAAAGACAGAATTAGTTAGACAGTTAGTTTTTATTGCTTATGAATCATTACCGATGATTCTTGTTTTAACTTGTGTAAGTAGCTTAATTATTACGGTTAATACGGCTACAGAGCTTATTAAATATGGTGGTCGGGAGCTCATCGGGGCTGCTATAACTTTAAGTAATTTACAGGAAATTACACCGATATTTATCGCTTTTGCAATTACGGCACGTTGTGGGACTGCTTTCACTGCTGAAATAGCTACTATGAAAATCAGTGATCAATTAGATGCTCTTAAAATTATGAAGATAGACCAGTTGTATTACTTAATGACTCCTAAGCTACTTGCGATTATTTTACTTACCCCCTTCGTTTTAGCGATTTCTGCACTAGTTAGCATGGTCTCTGGCATGTTAATGGCTAATTATGCTATCAAGTTAGAGTATTTTGAGTTTTTAGACTCAGCGTGGAGGTATGCGAGCCTTAAGGAGTATTTTTATCCTTTAATTAAAGCTGAGATATTTAATATTTATACTGTTATTGTCTGTGTTACCTGTGCACTTACTGCTGGTGATTCATCGAAGGATGTAGGTATAGCTACTAGCCGTGCTTCTACTGCTGTTTTGATTGGAGTTGTTATCATTAATGGTTTCTTGACTCCGATTATGTATCACTAGGTTAGTTATTCTTGAAAATATTGTTTTTAATTCTGGTGAATCATCATTTTGAATAATTCGAGGATTATTTTAAATATTTCCCCAAATCTTAACCACTCATTAATAAAAAATACGAATTATCTTTAATAGTATGGCCCCATTTCTTGATTTTCATATTCATTTTCATGTTCTTAGATGAAGAATCTAGACCATGGAATATTGGCATATGAATTATTAAGTCTTGAAGATCTGTTATACGAAAAACAGAAAAGATAGGAGACAGTGGAAAGTAGAGAAGCAATAAAGTCATCATTAAAGGTCCAGCTTGATAAATACAGCAGGATGGTTCCCGTATTGTCTGGCATTATTTTTATTCTATGTTCTGCGGTTCTTTTAATTTTGAGACTTTTTTCATCGGAAGCAGACGTTGATGTCATAGCATTAGTCGCAGATACGCTTACTGTTGCTAGCATCATTGCGTTTATATCCTTTTTTATCTTACGGCTGCTTGTTGAGAATGTGCAGAGAGCACATGTCAAGAGCTTTGCTAAAAAGAGAGAATTAAGGTTACAGCGCAGAGAAGAGGAGCTTGCGATGAGATACAAAAAACTTCAAACATTTGATCAATCAAGTTTGAAAAAATAAGGCGGCAATAATTTATGGTAACTAGCTCATCGCAATCTAATTCAAAGGGGTCTACGGAGTCAAAAAAAGAATTACTTATATCTCATCCTTTGCAATTAAATCTTAAAAGCGTTGAAAGAAAAGCTGAGAACACAAGGCTATGGGCAAGATATAACCAAGTTAATAAAAAAACTGAACTTAGAGAACAGTTAATTATTAGGTATGCTCATCTGGTAAATTGGGTAGTCGGTAGGTTCCCTCAATTAGAGACAGCTGATTTTGATAAAGAGGATTTAATGGGTTACGGGACTATTGGTCTTATTGAGGCTATAGATCGCTTTGATAATACTAAAGACTGTTCATTTGAGACTTTCGCTACTAATAGAATTCGTGGAGCGATTCTTGATTTTTTAAGATCTAGAGATTTTCTTTCACGAAACAGTCGAGAGAGAGTAAAGAGATTTAATCAGAGATTAGCAGAGTTGGAGTCACGTTTAGGCTATACTCCGACGGATGAAGAGATAAAAAAACATTTAACTATAGAAAATGAAGAATTAAGAGTACTTCAACAAGAATCTAGTGCTGTAATATTCTCATTAGATGCTCAAGAAAATGGTAATTCATCAGAAGAGTCATCTGTGGCTTTAGTGGACAAAATGCCTTCTAAAGCTGAGGCTACTGAGGATTATGCTGAGTCCAATCTTGTGAGAGACAAGCTTGCTGCGGCAATAGATAGTCTAAAAGAAAGAGAGAGGCTAATAATTTCTCTGTATCATTATGAGAAATTAACTTTTAAGGAGATAGGAACTATACTAGATATTTCAGAATCTAGAGCAAGTCAGCTCCACCAGAAGTCTTTACAGAAATTAAGAACCATTATGAAAGATTTCGTTATTTAACGAAAAAGGATCTAATATCATTAATAGTGGTTATCGCCATTAAACTTAGAAGGAATATAAAACCTGCTTGTACTAAGCCATCCTGAAGTTTAGTCGAAGGCTTTTTCTTAAATATGGCTTCATAGCCTAGAAATAGAAGATGACCACCATCTAAAGCTGGTATCGGTAATAGGTTTATAACTGCAAGATTTAAGCTCAAGAGGAAAGCAAACTCGAGTATCATCCAAAGGTTATGTTTTATATCTTGAGTGATTAACTGAACTATACCTACTATCCCTTTTACGTCACCTAAACTTGCTGTAGCGAAATCTAAGTGAAGACCAAAGATACTCACTACTTTAGCGAGAAGAGAAGCTAAAATGGCAAAAACTGAAAAGATCATCATCACTGTGGCATTAACAGTGAATTTTAATCCTGAGAAAATAGCCATAAAAATATTTTCAGATTTCATATATTCTTTTTCATAACCGAGTTGTACACCGATAACACCCTCTGAGTGAACCGAGTAAATTTTATCTTTATTAGCTACCTTGATTTGTATATCTTGATTTTTAAATTCTGCGATTTTACTTTGCATCTGAGTGCCAGTATTTATCGCGATTCCGTTTATAGATAAGATTTTATCTCCAGCTTCTAGTCCAGCTATTTTAGCTGCGGAAGTATCACTGGTAAAACCTTTTATAACAGTACTCGGTACTATTTTGGGAAGACCAATGCTCATAGCCATGACTACAGCAAGTAAAAAGGCGAATATGATATTAAAAGCTACTCCAGCAACGGCAACTACGGCTCGCGGTAATACTGGGAATTTACGAAAAGGTTTTAGATCATCTATTTCTTTAAGAGTTTCTTCACTGGTTTCATCGTGAGTTTCAGGTATCGCTACAAAGCCACCTATAAGCAGAAAATAAAAACGGAACCTAGTTCCCCATCTTTTACAGATCTCTATATATGGTCCAAAAGGCATGCCTATACCAAATATTGGTGTCTGGAAGCCATAAAATTTAGCTGCAAGAAAATGCCCGAATTCGTGTACTACTATAAGTAAAGTTATAATCAGTATGCTAAGCAGAACGAAAAGAAAGTCCATTAGAGCTAAGTTTATCATGGTGACCTAAGTGTGTCTCTTTAAGAATCTATTGAAAAATGCTTATAGTAGCATTTTTCGACAAGTAGCTAAATTAGCGTGAAAAGCCTATGGATAAAAGCTTTTCAAAAAGTTTTTCGGGGCTTATTTTATTCATAGAGCCGTTATCTTTTTTGAAAGTTCTTTTATGGCTAGCTTTGGTTTGATAGATTTCATCATAGCTAAGATAATCAAAGCTATATGGTCCAGAGCGTTTTGCGGAAGTTGGTCCATAGATTCCAATTATTTGTGCAGAGTCTGAATTATAGAGAGCATCTGCAGCTAGGTGTAGTGGACCAGTATCTACTCCTAATATTAAATCAGCATCCTTGAAGAACATTCTCAGACCAATAAGGCCTTTATCTAGAACTAATGTGCATTTTTGATAATTATGCGGTAATAAATCATGGGTAATAGATTCTAAATAGGCTTTATCAGAAAGAGTGCCCGTGAGATAAAATTTAGCTGCTGGAAATTCTACGCTGATTTTCTCTATGATGCTTACCCAGTGGTTTTTTGGCCAGAACTTAGTTTCCCAAGTCGTGCAGGGGATGAGCACTACTTTTCGTAAAGGGATATTTTTAGCAGAGCGTAAAATCTTTTTAGGTTTATATGCTTCTGGAATTTTACCTTGAAAAAACTCATGAAAAAAAAATTCGCTGAGAAAAAAATTCGCTAATTTAAAATTATGCTCAACTACATGAAAATTCTTATCCCAAATAGAATGCTGTCTTAATTTCATATCATAAAGTAATCCAGCTATTTTCTCACGAGGTTCTGCAAAGCCTACTCTTCTTTCAGCAAGAGAGAATAAACTGATAAAACTAGTTTTAAGCAGTCCCTGAAAATCGATGACATAGTCATATTTTTCTTTAATAAGATCTCCCAGAGTGTTGATTATGCTGCTGAACTTTTTATCTTTCAGAGTATGAATTTTATTTATAAAACTAAGCTCTAGTAAGAGGTCTTGAAATTTTTCATAAATTAGAAAATCTATAGAGTAATCTAATTCATTAGCTTCTAGATTTGCATTTATATATTTTAGTGCAGGGAAACTGTGAACGATGTCTCCAAGAGCACTTAAACGAATAATAAGTATTTTAAATTTAGTCTTTTTTTTAAGTATTTTCGCTATAACCTATTACCACTGCTATACTCATGGTCTTTTCATGGCTGATGGATATATCCCATTTACTAAGACCTAATTTTTCTGCGACTTTAGCAGCGTTGTTAATTAGTTTGACATACGGAGCTGAGGAATTTTCGTATTTAAGAATTAATATGTCTTGAAAGCTAATCTCTTTTCCTATACCCGTGCCAAGTGCTTTAGCTACAGCTTCCTTTGCTGCATATCTAGCTGCAATTCGATGATTGATAGAGGGTTTTAAATTTTTTTGATTTAAGCCAAATTCTAAATAGTCCTGTTCTTCTGTCGTGAGTATACGGGCGATAAACTTCTTGCCGTAACGCCTGAGAATTTTTTCTATTCTTTTAGGGTCGCAGAGGTCTGTACCGATCTTAATAGTCATAGATTAATATCCTACTAATTCCATGTAACCTTTGCCTGTGATTTTATTTTTACTAAACTCGCCATTAACTTCTATGGCTCCTTCATAATATGGATAATTATTCTGATGCTCCTGCTCTTTTAGCAGAGGTTTAATTTTAACTTTTAGATCTAGTTTCGGAATTTCCATAGTCCAAGAAATTGGATATTCAGCACCACTATATTTACTTTTAAATTTTTCGGTACTGCTAAGAATTATATCTTGAGCTGTAAATGGGTGTTTTTCACCAGCCGCATCTATGATAACACCACCACTGTGTGTTAGATCCGTATTGTTGTCTTGATCTCTAAGTCTGTAGTACATTATTTCGACATTGTTTTCTAATTGTAAAGCGAACCAATCCCAGCCAGCTAAAGTATCTCCGAGTGAACTTGTGCTAAATTCTCTGTCTAACCAACTAAATCCTTTAACTTTAAATACCTGATCTCCGATTTGTATTTTTCCTTTACTGGCTAGTTTCGAGATTGAATAATAGTATGAAGCATTACCAGCACCATTACTTTTTTGGCTTAAACCATCAAGACCCTGCAATGTAATCGGTTTAACTGGTTTTAAATTTAGTTTCATGCTGACACCCTTATCCTGAGCTCTAAGGATTATGGGGAAAATATTTTCAGTAGTAGCTTTAGGACTTGATTGAATAGACCAATTTTTAACCCAGACTTTATAAGGATTTATCCTAGCTCCAGCCTGTCCTAAGCTTTCCCTGCCTAGTTTTTCAAAAGAATAGAATTTTTTATTGTGAATATCAGTAATAGCAAAGTGAGCCATATAGATCTCTTTAGTTTGCCAATTATTTAAGACGTTTTTCTTATCTTCTGCATCAAAAATAGGCTCCAACCCGTTTCTGAAGATAGTTAATTGATAGCCGAATTGGTGACCATTAGCATCTTCTAAGTTTCCAGTATAATACCACCATTCAGTTTTAAATTCCTCGTGACTACCATGATCTTGTGGGAAACTGAAATCATAGGGATCTAATGCTTTAGCAAACTTAGTGTCTATTTCTTCATGTTTCAGTAATTCGCTAGGTTTTTGAAGCTTAAAACGTCTTTCATTAAAAGCTGTATTTGAAAAGAATTTAGAGCCTAAAAATACAAGAATGAGCACTAAGCTAGAGATTAAAATTATTGCTAATTTAGAATTTTTTTTCTTCATCTAAAATGCTTCATCCTTTTCTAATTCCCTTGGTGAGACTTTGGATTGAGTCTGGCTTGGGAAGATCGCTGCGATTAAGGCTGCTGTTACTGATATTAGAGTTGCAAGCAGTATACTCTTAAAATCGAGTGAGAAATTAATATCCCAACCGAAGGAGCGATGATTTATAACAAAAATCATTACCCAAGCGGAAGCAATGCCAAGTGGTATCGCAAAGATACTGGATAGTAATCCCATTGTAAAGGCTTGTAAGGAAATTGATCTTTGAATGTCTTGCTTAGACATTCCTAAAGCTTTTAAAAGAGCGAATTCTTTTTCTCTTTCAATAATCAAGGATAGCAAAGCACTGAATATGCCAAAAGCGGCTACTATCACTGCGATGATCTTTAATGCTGATGTTACTCTAAATGTTCTATCGAAAATCTCTAAAGATTCTTTGAGAAGTTCTTTGTTTGAGCGTATATCAAAGAAAGTCGGAGAAAGGCTTTCTTCAGCAGCTTTGATTTTATAAGCTTCGATATAAGTTTTTATTTTATCTAGTTTTGGATTATTTTTTTTATTCGTAAGTAGGGACCACTGCACAACTCCATTTTCTGCGTTTTCGTTGTCATTTGTTTTTTTTACTTCTGTGGATTCTTTTAGGAAAATACCAAGCGAGCTTAAATTAGGATCTTCCCACAGTGAGCGATATAGGTCTTGATGCATCATTAAAAGACCTTGATCAGAGCTGTAATCATTAAATATTCCCAAGATGGTAAATGTCTGTAATCCTTTGTCTGTTTGAAGTTTCACTCGATCATTGCATCTAACTTTATGCTTGTAGGCATAGGGAGCAGAAGCAATAAGACCTTGGCCTTTATCAAATTTATTCCAAATATCTTTAGTAGATTCTTTGAAAGTAAAAGAATTTTTTACGATAGGTAGGGAATTTATGCTCGCCACTCTAGTTGAGCCATATTGGGCGTGTAGCGGAACTCCAATTTCTGCGTTTTCGTCGTCCTCATGATCCTCATGTACTCCCAGTACATTCCGGTCATTCGTCCTCCTCAGCCTTGAACTTGTTCGTTCGGCTACACGCCCATATTCACCAATTACATCTCGCAAGTGATATTCACTAATACCTATTATGTCTTCAGTCTGAAAGGTTTTGGTGAATTCTATTACTTTATTATTCAATGTTATATGGTTACGATGTGACACTTGTTTGGGAGTGGATATGTAAATGTCTGCAAATAAAGAAGCTGAAAGCCAGTCTTCTACAGTATTTCGGAAACTATTGATTGCGATATCGAGTGAAAGGTAGAGAGAGATAGCTACTGTCAGTGCTGCAATCGCTATAGCGTTACGGCTAAGATTCTTTTTAAGACTTCTTAGTGATATTAAAGAAGCTAATCCAAAAGTGTTTCTATAAAGCGGCTCTAAAATGTAATCGCTATGATAGGTGAGAAATGGTATGAAGCAGCTAAATCCAATAACCATTATAAATAAGCCAAAAAAGCAAGCTGAGATATTTTTTTCAAAAATCAGAAACAGTAATAGTGATAAAGAAATTAAAACTAAGCCTGCAATATTTAATTTTGGAAGATATTTTTTGACTGTCTCTTCAATGTCTATATTCTTTATAACTTTAGTCACCGGACTGTTACTAGCTTCGTAAGCAGGTACTAGCGCTGATAACAATGCCGCAAATACACCTATTAATCCAGCTTTGAGAAATGTGATATTACTGATATGTATCTGGCTTACTTGTAAAACAAAATAAAGATCATTAATAGTTCTTACGATAAAGCTTAAAAGAACGTTAGCGAGTAGGTAGCCTAATCCGATGCCTATCAGTGAACCGATTATTGCAAATAGCAGTGATTCAAATATTATTAAAGAAAAAATTTCTTTTTGACTGACGCCGATTGTTCTGAGAAAGCCAAATATTTTGCGACGCTGAAGAACCGCAAATGTCATAGTGTTATAAATTAAAAAGATGCCAACCAGCATAGCTAAAAGACTTAGAGCACTAAGATTAGCATTGAAGGATTTAGTCATGGATTCTTGAGCTTGATTGCGTTCTGAGGATTTAATTAAAACTAGACTAGGATCTATAGCAAAGAGTATATTTTTTAACTCATTCTCTTCTTCTGGCTTCAGAATTAAATCTATTCTGCTTATATAGTTTTGTAATTTTAATAATTCTTGAGCTGTAGATATATCCATGAACAGCAAGTTATCAAGGGACGTACTAGCTGGGGCGTTATCTGAATCAATTAGACCATAAAGTTTTAGGCGATAGGTTTCGTCATTTTGATCTATCAGTAAAGGATCTCCAGGCAGAATTCTAAATTTCTCTGCAGTATGCTTTGTGGTGAAAAAACCTTCTAGCTTATTAATAAAAGCTGATGGATTATATTGCTTTCTGGAATTGAACTCTTTAAAAATACTTCTAAAAGCTATATCACTGAAGGGATCTATACCAATAACCTTGAGCAAACGATTATTCTTAGTGACGAAACCTTCTATAAGAGGAGTTACTGTGAGTTTATATTTATTCTCTAAATTGACAACCAGCTCTTCGTCTATTTTCCCTCCATTATTAATAATATGGTGAGTAGCTTTGCCATTTATAATTTCAGTGGAAAGCTCAAACGATTTTTTAGCAGATTCTATCGCTAAGTCTGTGGCTGTGATAATTGCGACAGAAAGAACTATGCCAGTTATTAAAGAAGCGAATTGCCAGATGTTTTTAGTTAAGAATCTAATACTTGAAAGATATAGTGATTTAGTTAACAAAGCAAAGTTTTCCCTTTAAATGTGCTCTAGAGATATAAAATGCTTGTTCTCTAGATATAAAACCCGATCAGCATATCTTTTAAGATTTTGATCATGGCTAACTAATATGGTAGTCGGTCTATATTCCTCTCTGAGAGTCTGAATGAGATTCATGACTATTTCAGCTGTCTCTTGATCTAGGTTTCCAGTAGGCTCATCTCCTAAGAGATAGCTAGGCTTATGAGCGAGTGCTCTTACCGTAGCGACTCGTTGTTGTTCGCCACCAGAAAGCTTCTCTGGAAAATCTTTTAAGCGATTAATCAAGCCTACGGTCTTGAGCATAGCTAGTGTGAATTCAATATTTTCTGGGGTGTTTATACCATTTAATTCAAGCGGAAATAAAATATTTTCCTCTACGGTAAGTGTAGGTATTAGGTTATAGCTCTGAAATATAAGTCCGATATTCTTTCTTCTAAATAAAGTTCTCTCATTTTCTGAGATTCTTGCTAAATCTAAGTCTCCGACCAATAGTGAGCCAGTGTCAACTGTATCTATGCCGCTGATTAAATTGAGGAAAGTTGATTTTCCTGAGCCACTCGCTCCGAAAATAATAGTAAAACTACCAGGGTCGATTTTTACGCTAAGGTGACTAAATACTAGATGAACTCTTTCATCAGCTTCATAAAAGGATTTGGATATATTGTCTGCGATTATCAAGGCATTATCCATTTTCTCACATATTCTTAGGAATTGAAAACTTTATGGTTATTTTGGGCATGATATTTATTATGTCAGACTGGACTGCTGGATATATTGCTGATATTGGTTATACATTTGGATATTATCCAGAACTCAATCCCTTAGCGGTAAAATTGGCTTTTTTGTTTTCTGGCTTAAGCTATCCTAAATTTTCTTCAGCTTGTGAGCTTGGTTTTGGACAAGGCTTATCTGTGAATATTCATGCAGCTGGCTCTAGTATTCAATGGTATGGTACGGACTTTAATCCATCTCAGGCAGCGTTCGCTCAAGATTTAGCTTCGATTTCTGGAGCTGAAACTAAGCTTTATGACGATTCTTTTGATGTTTTCTGTTCTAGAGATGATTTGCCAAATTTTGACTTTATTGGTTTGCATGGTATCTGGAGCTGGGTTTCTGAAGAAAATCAAGCGACTATCGTGGATTTTCTTCGCAGGAAGCTAAATGTGGGTGGAGTTCTGTATATTAGTTACAATACTCAACCAGGTTGGTCAGCAATGGCACCAATTCGTCATCTCCTTTCTGAACACGCTGAAGTTATGGCTGCACCAGGGCGCGGCATATTGTCACGAGTTGATGCTGCATTTGATTTTGTCAGTTCATTCTTGAATGTGAATCCTGGTTTCTTGAGAGCGAATCCATCAATTGTAGATAAATTAAAGAGAGTAAAGGGGCAAAATCAGCGTTACCTTGCACATGAGTATTTTAATCGCGATTGGCGACCGACTTATTTTGCTGAAATGGTTAAATTACTTGAGCCTGCTAAATTAAGTTTTGCTTGTTCTGCTTCTTATTCTGATCATATTAGCGCTTTGCATTTAACTCAAGAACAGCAGAATTTCCTGAAAGACATTCCTGATGATGATTTCAGGGAATCGGTGCGTGATTTTATTGTAAATAGGCAGTTTAGGCGTGATTACTGGGTTAAGGGTGCTAGAAAGCTTTCTGCACAGGAGCAGTTAAAGAAATTAAGGAAAATTCGTATTTTACTGGTAGTAAATAAAGATGATGTGGATTCTAAGATCAAGAGTAGTATTGTTGGAGCCAATATTCAAGAAGCAGTTTTTACTCCTTTAATGGCAGCCTTAGCTAAACATCAGCTCTTCTCTTTATCAGAATTAGAGATTTTACTTCAGGAAGACAAAGTCAGTATGAAGAGTTTAGTACAGGCTGTGATGATTTTAATTTCAGGGGGGTATGTCGTTATTGCTCAGGATGAAGAATTGGTGAATAATTGTAAGGAAAGAGCTGTTAAGTTTAATCAACATATTTTAGACGAAACTGAAGGTAACGATGATATTAACTTTATAGTGAGTCCAGTTACAGGTAGCGGCATTCACGTTAATCGTTTTGAGAGGTTGTTTATAAAATATATTAAGCTAGGTATTATTGATCCAAGTGAATGGTCTCAAAAAGTGTGGGCATTACTATCTTCTCATAACCAAAAATTACTAAAGGATGGTAAGACTTTAGAGTCTAATGAAGAGAATCTTGCTGAGATATTTAGGCAGGCAAATGAATTCTTGTCTAAGCGTGTGCCGATAATGGAGGCTTTGCAGATAATTTAAATATTTAACTCAACCTAGTCACCTAAGATAATAATCCCTTTAACGCTTTATTAAAGATATTTTGCTTTAATAAATTCGGAGTGTGTTAAGTGTGGATATAAATATTGGGGGCATCGGTCTTAACGATGCTCTGTATCTGAATAATCATGTATTAGAGGAGTTTGAAAATTCTCTGTATGATACTGCTCTGTCTGTTATTTCGGGGAATGCTTTGGAACCTTTAGTAGAGCTCAATCTTAATGTAAATGAATCTGTTGTGGAATTGGTTGCAGGCGCTACTGCCTTCGAGTCTTTTCCTGAATTGGTTGATGATCCATTCCTTAATCATGTATCTATGCTTCAGTCTCTGATTGATTCTAAGCTTGAGTTGAACGATTCTGAATCTAAATCTTCAGCTCAGAAAATTTCTAAGCACGGTAAGTTTTTAGGAGTTAATGTTGAGGCTTATCAATCCAGATTGGATTCTTGTAAAGTACTCATAATGGATGAATTATCTAAAGGTGATAAATTGGATTTGAAAAAACTTCAACTCTTAGAAGCAAAGAGAACTAATCTAGAAAATTCTATTCAAGCAATTGAGAATGGTCGAAACTCTATTATTGGTTCTACTCAGAGAGATCCTTATCTTCAGCGTCACATTGATGAAATTCTTGCTACTGTGGCTCCCTTAAATGTATCTTAATATTTCACTAATTACGAAACGCGTGTGTGCGTAACTTAGTCCACCTTGGAAATACGCTATATAAGGGGGACGCATTGGGCCATCTACGGAAAGCTCTATGCTAGAACCTTCTACAAAAGAGCCAGACGCCATAATGACTTGATCTGGGTATCCTGATATGTCAGCTGGGATTGGGCTAAACATCGAATTTACTGGGCTATTTTTCTGCACTAGTTCACAGAATTTAATTAATTTTTCTGGATCATTAAATTTGATGGCTTGTATCACATCATTTCTGTCAGCTGAGTATTCAGGGATGGTTTCTAACCCTGCCTCTGTAAAAACTTTAGCTGCAAGGCTCATGCCTTTTAATGCTTCGCAGACTACTGATGGTGCAAGAAAAAATCCTTGAAGCATAAGTCTATTCTGGTCAAAGTTACAGCCACCATGAATGCCAATGCCTGGGGCTGTTAACACATCAGCAGCGGCTTCTACGCATGATTTTTTTCCAGCTATATAAGCACCAGCTGCAACTATGCCACCACCAGGGTTTTTAATTAAAGAGCCAGCCATAATATCAGCACCGATATCCGTAGGCTCTAATATTTGAGTGAATTCACCATAACAGTTATCTACGAAAATAACTGCTGAAGGAGACTTTAATCTTATTTCTTGAATAAGGGTTTTAATATGAGTTAATGTGTAACTGTCTCGCCATTCATAGCCCCTGGATCTCTGTATGAGAGCGACTTTGGTGTTAGGAGAGAGTTTGTCTTTACCTTCTAGATATTTAATTTTATATTTTTCTTGAAAACTCTGAAACACACTATTTAAGGTATCGTAGGGCTTACCTGTAACAGCCACCAGTTCATCTCCAGAAGAGAGATTGCCTAATACCGCACAGCTGATAGCGTGAGTGCCAGATACTAATTGGTTTCTAACTATTGCAGCTTCGGTATTGAAGCATGTGGCGAAAAGCTCATCTAGTTTATCTTTGCCGAGGTCATCATAGCCGTAACCAGTTACCCACCCATAGTGTACATTCTGAATGCCTACTGTTTGGAATGCTTTTAAAACTTTTATTTGGTTATGATTACGGATTTCCTCGAATCTTTCCCAAGTTTTTTTTAGTTCTTTTTCTGCTGATAAAATAAGATCTTCTTGAATCGTGAGCATATTTAGACTTCTACCTTATCCGCTAAACCTTCCCATTCATTAGAGGTTTCAGCTATTTTAGTTTCGATAGTTTCTAGCTCTTTCGTCAGTTTTTCTAGAGCGACAAAGTCTTTCGCTGTATCTGGATTAGCAAGTTCTTTTACTAAATTTTCTTTTTGGGCTTCAAGATTTTTTAAATTCTTTTCTAAATTTTTTAATCGTTTTTGCTCATCCTTAGATTGTTTGCGTTCTTGTATATGCTGTAAGCCTGCTGGTATCTGCTCTTCATTAACGGTGTTAGAAGATTTAGCATTTTCTTTTTCAGTTTTTAGGCGAGATTCTTCGATCAGGGCTTTTCTTTTTTTAAGGTAATCTGCATAACAGCCTTTGAAGACTATCATTCTGCCATTATTAAATTCCCAGATTTGCGTAGCATGGTTATTAATAAAATATCGATCATGCGATATGCAAATGGCAGTTCCTTCATAGCTTGATAGAGCGTTCTCTACCGCTTCTTGAGATGGCATATCTAAGTGGTTAGTGGGTTCATCAAGTAATAAGGTGTTTGGACCTGTCACCATTAATTTAGCCATCGCTAATCTACCTTTTTCACCACCACTAATCAGACCAACTTTTTTAAATACCTGATCATTACTAAAGAGAAAGCGTCCTAGTATGCTTCTAATTTCTCCGCGCTGTGTCGGTGGCATGGCTTCTTCTAATGTCTCTAGTACTGTTTTTTCAGGATCTAGTATCTGAAGCTGATGCTGTGCATAGTAACCGAGGATAACTCTTTCCTCAAATGAGATAGAGCCTTCTGTAGGTGTTTCCAAGCCCATTAATATTTTGAATAAGGTGGTCTTACCACAGCCGTTTTCTCCTAATATAAAAATACGCTGGGGTTCTTCTTTGCTCCACTCTATATCGGCGTTTACTTTGGAGAATAATTTATGATCACCAAAGGCTTTAGCAAGGTTGCTGATTTTTAAAACCTCTCTACCACTTGGATTTGGGAATGGAAATTTAAAGAATAGTTTTTTGAGTTCACCTTTAGGGGCTTCTATAATTTCTATTTTAGCGAGCTGTTTTTCACGACTTTTTGCCTGGGTACTTTTCGTAGCACTGGCTCTAAACCTGTCCACGAATGCTCTTTGTTCTTCTAAACTTTTTCTCTGTCTTTCAGCTGCGGCCGCCTGCCTTTCACGATTAGCCTCACGCTGTTCGAGATATTGAGTGTAGTTCGCTGAATACATAGTGAGTTCACCTCTCTCTAATTCAGCTATTTCCGTGACGACTTCATCTAAGAATCTTCTATCGTGGGAAACTACGAGTATACCTTTAGGATAATTTTTTAAAAAATCTTCAAGCCACTCACAGGCAGCCATATCTAAGTGGTTAGTCGGCTCGTCCATTAATATTACATCTGCTTCTTGTAAAAGGACTTTAGCTAAATTAATACGCATTTGCCAGCCACCGCTGAATTTTCCTACTGGTCTATCTAGTTCTTCTAGAGTGAATCCTAGTCCAGTTATCATGCGACCTATTTTTTCATCTATGCGTCCCACATCTAAATGCTCTAGCCTTTCTTGAAGAAAACCTAATCTTAGTATTGCTTTGTCAAACTCTTCACCAGAGAGATTCTCTAGCTGATTTAATATCTCAGCTTCTTCTTCTTTGAATGCGATAATTTCGGTAAATACTCCATAAAGCTCTTCTTTAAGGGTATTAGTAGCTGTTAATTCAGGGTTCTGAGTGAGGCATTGTATGTGTACATGTGGAGAGATAGTGACACTGCCTTGTTGAGGTATCATTTCTTGTGTTAGGCATTTTAGTAAAGTCGATTTACCAGCACCATTGACGCCGATAAGCCCAATTCTGCTTTGGTTGGTGATTCTCAGGTTTACCCCACTCAGAACTTGGTGAGTGCCGAAATTAACAGTAAGATCTGTAGCCTGAAGGAGCATAAGATTCTGATTTTAACATTCTTTTTCAGCTGATCCTTAAGTTAGGCTTAATTTTAATTGCCGATATTGTCTTTATGGATTTTAAATCGGTTAAATCTATATTCGAGAATTTAATCGAAATTGCTGAACAAGCTGACTCTCAGGCATGGGATGAAAAAGCTGAGGGGACATCTCCTTTTAAGCAAATGTCTACGAAAATGGTTTTAGAAAAACCTGATGGTAAAATACATCTTGGAATTTACGATAGGGATTATAGAGAGGCTGTGAGCTTTTGGGATAGCCTAACACAAGATAATAGATATCCTCGGAATCTTATTATTGATCTTGAGTTTTTATTAGATAAACTAGATGGTAATGAAGATCAGATTATTAATCTTGAAAAAGTTAAAGAGTCTGTAAATACTTTACCTGAAATAGTTTTAGCAAATATGTTAACTGTTCGTCTAAATAAATCACTTAAGCTTAATTTAGAAACTTTTCGCAAGCATCCTTATTCGCCTTATACTCGTTCAATTGCAAAAAATAATGTATGTAAAATTAAGGAATTTGCAGAAGAGTATGACCTGAAATTGATTGATGTAAATTTAAGTGCTAAATCTTTTAAACTCTTCCCCGAAAAATTAGATGAGATCTTTTTTCTAAATGAAGAAGGGAGATTTGCTATAGATCATAATGACTTACTTGATGTTCGGGAAATGATTTTAGGTGCTAAGGGAGCTCAAGTATATCTTAGTGGTGGCCTTCTGAAATCAGCATTAAATTTAAACATAATTATGCAGAATGATTTAAATGAAGTCTATATGGAGTTTTTACCGAGTAACAGCTCTATTAGTATTGAGATGGTAAATGGTGATAAGTTTTCTATTTTCACTTATGTTCTTGGTGTAAATCTTTCCGTAAGTAAATCTAATATTATTCTTTTGGCAAGTAGTTCCAATGTTGATATAAAAGCTTCTTTAGATAAAAGCACTAAGCTAACGGTTTTAGATCTTGCTCCTGAAAGCCAGATAGACATAAAACGTAGAGACTAAGATTGCGGGCTGTCTCAATTTCTTAATGACAGCATAATCGCTTTCTGTGTATGCAAGCGATTTTCAGCTTGTCTTAAGATAGTAGATTCATGGTTTTTAAGAGCTTCTGCTGTAATTTCCTCACCTCTGTGGGCTGGAAGGCAGTGCAGGACTATCGCTGTAGGTTTAGCGAAATCTTGAAGTAAAGCAGTGTTTACTTGATATCCAGCAAAGCGTTCTTTACGGAGTTGAGCTTCTTTCTCTTGCCCCATACTAGACCAGACATCGGTGTAGATAACATCAGCGTCTTTAGTAGCTTCGCCAACACCGTGGCAGACATGAGTAAACTCTGATTCATAGGCTTTCCCTGGTTCATAACCAAGTGGGCAAGCTATAGAGATCTTTATTCCAAGTTTAGTGCAAGCTAGCATAAGACTTCTAGCAGTGTTATTGCCATCTCCGATATAAGCTATTTTAAGATTATCTAGTGTCCCATAGTGTTCTCTGACTGTAAGTAAGTCTGCAAGCGTCTGACAAGGATGTTCTAAATCTGTTAATCCATTAATTACTGGTATAGAGCTGTACTCAGCGATCTCTTCGACTATATCGTGACCAAAAGTTCTTATCATCAGCATGTCTAAATACTGTGACATAACTCTTGCGACATCATAGCGGCTCTCTCTACCACTGATCATAATTTCTTGAGCATTAAGAAGTACAGGGTGTGCTCCTAGCTGGCTAATGCCTACTTCAAAGCTAATTCTAGTTCTAAGACTAGGCTTTTCAAAAATCATTCCAACAGATTTACCTTTAAGCAGATGAGAGTGATCACGGCCTGCTTTTAATTCTGCTTTTAATTCTGCTGAGTGGTTTAATAAATTATATAAATCATCTTTGCTGAGATCGTTTACGCTCAAATAGTGTTTAGCCATGAGGCTAATTATATCAGTAGTTGCATTCAGTGGGGCTTTGCCTCTAAGTATCTGCTAGTAAGTATGTCCTTATCAGAAGAATCTTCACCTATTTTTTTCCAAAAATTCATAGGTTCTTCAGATCTTTCTCGTGCATTTACAAGAATTACTTCCATTACTTCATCTAAATCTAAAATGTCAGCTCCACCATTCATCATGTTAATATCAATACACTTTAAATATTAACAAGGAATTAAGAATCCTGTTAGATTAAAATTTTTTGTTAATAAAATTTAAACTAGAGAACTCTGCTTCAGATAAGGTCTAAGGGCTTTAGGTATTATTATCTCTCCATCCTCGGTTTGATAGTTTTCCATAATCGCAGCTAATGTTCTACCTACTGCTAGTCCTGAACCATTAATAGTATGAACGAATTCATTTTTTGATTTTCCTGATTCATCAGTGCGTTTAAATCTTATTTGTGTTCTTCTGGCTTGAAAATCTGAAAACCAGCTACAACTGCTGATTTCTCTATATTTCTCTTGGCTAGGAAACCAGACTTCTAAGTCATAGCACTTACTTGCACTGAAGCCTAAATCTCCAGCACAGAGCTGAACTTTTCTGTAAGGTAATTCTAGCGCTTGAAGAATAGACTCAGCGTTATTAGTAAGCCTCTCATGTTCAGCTATAGCATCCTCTTCTTTACAGAGAATGACTAATTCTATTTTATTAAACTGGTGCTGCCTAATGATGCCGCGTGTATCTTTACCCGCTGAACCTGCCTCTGATCTAAAGCAAGGAGTGTAAGCTGTCATTCTTAAAGGTAGCTGTTCTTCTTTGAGAATTTCATCGCGGTGAAGATTAGTCAGGGGAACCTCTGCTGTCGGAATTAAATAAAGCTCTTCACCCTCTATTTTAAAAAGGTCATCCTTGAATTTAGGTAAATTTCCTGTCCCATAGAGTGAATCAGAATTGACTATTACTGGTAAGCTATACTCTTGATAACCGTTTTCTGTAGCTTTATCTAACATGAAATTAATTAAAGCTCGTTCTAATTTAGCTAATTTACCAGCGATGACGGTAAATCTACTTTTACTTAATTTAACTCCCCTTTCAAAATCTAGTTCTTGATTGGTATTGCCTAGGTCGTTATGTTCTAGTGGCTGGAAGCTGAATTGGGGCTTAGTCCCCCACTCCATGATGAATTTATTGTCATTCTCATCTTTGCCGTAAGGTGTGTCTGAGCTTGGTATATTCGGAAGTTCTAGTAAAAATTCTTGTTGTTTTTCAGCTAAAATAGGCTCTAATTCATTAATTACTTTTAGTTTTTCTTTGATGCTATTCAACGATTCTATTTCAGAGTCAGCATTTTCACCTTTAGATTTTTTTTGACCAACAGTCTTACTAAGAGTGTTACGCTCTGCTTCTAAAGATTCTTTTTCGATAAGTTTTTCTCGATACTGCTTATCTATTTCGAGCAGTTCATTTAGAATCTTTTCATAGTGAGGATTCCGTAAAGAAAGTAATTCTTTTATTAAATCTGGGTTTTGTCTGATTTTTTTGATGTCAAGCATAGTAATATGATTTTTTGGCTATATGGTTAGATCTTACAGATTCGCGATAAATAAAGAAGATGATCTTATTGATTTACCTAATAAGATTATAACCACCAAAAAACAAAATTTAATTCATCAACTCATTAAAGTTTTAAGATACCCTGAGGATGAAGCTCATAATGATATTGAATTGATAGATGGTTTTTCTCGTAATATTTATCAAGTAAGGTTACTCACTGAAATTGGTAGCAAAATATTAAAAAAGTTAGATTTCACAATATTGAATGTGAAGCAGAGTCCTAGAGAGCTTGATACTCATGTGAACTTTTATGTGCCGATTATTAAAAATGAAAATTTTGAATTAATGTTAAGAAAACTTTGTGAGCTAGGAGTTCAGGAATTTACTCCAGTTTTTTTTAAATTTAGTCAGAAAAAATATTTGAGAAAATTAAAGGAACACTCTTACCAAGAAAGAATCTTGAAAATTATTGAATCAGCGACTGAACAGTGTGAGGGAGCTGTATTTGCGAAATTAAATCCAGTAATGAGCTTTGAAGATTTAATTAGATTAAATCAGAAAATTGATAAGGACACTATTAAGCTTTTCGGTTCAGAGAGGCTTTCTTTAAGTGAAATTCTTGGTGAAAATATCGAAAATGCAGGAAATGCTGTTCTACCACGGTCTCTAGGTTTAAGAAAAGCTTCTCTCCTAATTGGACCAGAAGGTGGTTTAAGTATAGAAGAAGTAGAGGCTTTAGAAAAGCTGGATTTTAAAGGTATTAGTCTTGGGAAGAGAATTCTTAGAGCGGAGACAGCTGCTGTAGTGTTGTTCACTAAGCTAGGTTTAATTTAATAAGACTTCCATCAAGGCTCGTGCTTTATTAAAAGTTTCTTGGTATTCAGATTCAGGAGAGGAGTCTGCGACTATACCAGCACCGCATTGTATGGAAGCTTGATGTTTCTCAAGGATAATAGTTCTTATCATGATCGCTACGTTTATAGTGCCATCTAAATTAATATAGCCGATGCAGCCACCGTAAGGGCCGCGGGCTTCATTCTCTAATCTGGAAATGATTTTAATCGCCTCAATCTTAGGGGCTCCAGTGAGAGTGCCAGCTGGGAAACAGGCTTTAAGTAAGGCTATGCTATTAATAGTCTTTTTAAGTTTTCCTTTCACGGAGCTGACTATGTGTAATACGTGTGAATACTTCTCTACCACCATGTTTTCAGCCAAATGGATAGTGCCGTTTTCACAGACCCTGCCTAGATCATTTCGACCAAGATCTACTAACATCACATGTTCTGCTATTTCTTTAGTATCTTTTAAAAGTTTTTCAGTAAGTATTTTATCTTCGTTAGCGTTTTTACCTCTTTTGTAGGTACCAGCGATAGGTCTAAGTTCTGCCCATATTTCACTTTCACCATTTTCATTTTCGAGAATCTCCGATTTAATTAACATCTCAGGTGAAGAACCAACTATGCTAAAACTCTCTTTATCTAAGTGACTGAGATCTACGTTGAAGAGATAGAGGTATGGGGACGGGTTAAGGCTTCTGAGCAAGCGATAAGTGGTAAGTGCGTCTAACTCAGCTTCAAGGAAAAATCTCTGTGAAAGCACGACCTGGAAGATATCTCCTTCGAGAATGTGTTCTTTTGCCTTTTCAACCATTTCCTTAAAAGCTTTTTCTGAACTATTAGATTTAAATTTTTTAATTTCCAGCTCTTTAGTATTTTTACTAGAGGTGTCATTAATTTTCTCTAAATGATGTTCTTTCGAGATGATTGTAATTAATTGGTTTATAGTATCTGCACTTTTTTGATAGATATTTTTTAGATATTCAGTTTCTAAGCTCTCTATCAGCGAGTTTGAGATTATATAGAGTTTTTGACCGACATGATCGAAGACTATTAAACTACCTGCTAAATATAGAAAATATTCAGGGAGCGGGCCTTCTTTTAAATCTAAGCTAGGTTCTATCCTTTGTATCGACTCAAAAGAAAAAAAACCGACGAAACCTTTATGGAAAAATTTTAATTCTTGTGAAATGTTGTGAGTGACAGTATCTTGGATGTTAAGGCTGTGATTTTTGTAACTATAATTCGATAATAAATTTTCAATCTCATCATAGGGACTAAAATCATCTGTTTTAAATGAGGAGAATTTATTTAGTGCATTTGCACCAATAAATGAATACCTACCAAGCTTTTCACCACCAAATACTGATTCAAATAAAAAACAGTCTTTAAAATGCTGGCTTAATTTAGTATAGGTAGAAACTGGTGTATCTAAGTCTGAGAGCAGGCAGGTGAAATTACTGATGATTTTCTCACCAGCTTTAGCTTTAGTGATAAATTCTTCTTCGCTTAAATTAAGCTGCGGTTTCATGCTCATGTTCGTGCTGATCTTTTTCGACTATGCGGGAATGGAATAGCAGACTGACAGTGTTTTTCTTGATATCAAGTAGCAGATCTTCAAACATATCAAAGCTCTCTTTCTTATATTCGATTAAAGGATCTTTCTGACCATAACCCTGAAGGTGAATACCTTCTTTAAGTGAATCCATCGCTTGCAAGTGCATAACCCATTTAGAATCTATAACATGCAGCATTATCTGTCTCTCAGCTTCTTTAAGGTTATCAAGTCCTATAATATTTTCTTTTTCATTATAAGCCTTTAGAGCAGTCTCTTGTAAACCTGCTTCTAATGCTTCGAAACCTTGCTCGGCTAAGTCTTTGATCTTTATATTCTCTAATATCTGTTCACCGAGGTCATTTTTCAACTGTTCAGTTAATTTATCTATTGAGCTCAGCTCACCATTAGAGTTATCAAACCATAATTCTGTTGGGAGTTTAGGATTAATGTACTGATATAAATCATTCTCGATATGCAGTTTAATCATTTTTAAAATATTTTCATGAATATCAGCACCTTCAAGAATTTTTCTTCTCTCTCTGTAAACGACTTCTCTCTGTGTATTTACTACGTCGTCATACTGTAAAACATGCTTTCTGACATCGAAGTTATAGGATTCTACTTTCTTCTGTGAATTATTTATGGCTTCAGTGATAATCCCAGCCTCTATCGGCATATCGTCATCAGCTTTCATCATGTTCATTATGCCTATCATCTTCTCTCCACCAAAGATTCTCATTAAATTATCTTCTAGTGATAAAAAGAATCTTGATGAACCGAGGTCGCCTTGTCTTGCACATCTACCTCTGAGCTGATTATCTATTCTTCTGCTTTCGTGTCTCTCTGTACCTATGACATACAGCCCACCAAGTTTTTTCACTTTTTCTTGGGCTTCTAAATTAACTATATTAAAGTCAGGGCTCTCGTGATCATTAGATTTATAACCACCTAGTATAATGTCAGTTCCTCTACCAGCCATGTTAGTAGCTATAGTGATAGCTGAAAGTTTGCCAGCCTGTCTAATAATGTCAGCTTCTTTTTCATGGTGTTTGGCATTGAGTACGGAAAATTTAATACCTTTTTTTATTTCCTCGGCTACCATAATGGCTTGTAGCATGGTATCTAAAGCGAAACTTAGCTCTTCACCTTGAAAATCTTCTCTGAGCTTGATCGTATAAGGTGAAACTTTCTCTAGTGTTATATTTCCTGGCTTGTCTAATAGTTTTAAGAACTCTTTATCTATAAGATTTTCTTTGTTTTTATTTTTCGCTAGATTTAAAAATCTTTTAATTCTAGTTTCAAGAATCTGCATCGCATAGAGTGGTTTATCTAGCATACTTGCAAGTAATTCAGATTTCTCTATACTCGTAGTTCCGACTAGAACAGGTCTTTCCACTTTATAGGCTTCGATGATTTCCACTAAAATTGAATAAAATTTAGCTAGCTCTGTTTTTAAAACTATATCGTTTAAGTTTTTACGAGCACATTCTCTGTTCGTTGGAATGGTGAGTACATGTAGATTGTAGATTTTTTTAAATTCTTCAGCTTCTGTACTAGCTGTACCAGTCATACCAGCTAGCTTAGGATATAGCCTGAAAAGGTTTTGGAATGTGATACTTGCCATAGTAAGCGTTTCTTCTTGAATCGCTACATTCTCTTTTGCTTCTACTGCTTGGTGAAGACCATCACCCCAGCGTCTTCCTTCCATTAATCTACCAGTAAATTCATCGACTATAACGACCTCTTTTTTAGTAGTTTTAGAATTAACTTGTACTATGTAGTCAGTATCTTTAACGAATAATTCTTTCGCTCTTAAAGCCTGTATAAGATGGTGAGCTAGATTGGTTTCTGGGTCCCATAGGTTATTTACTTTTAGTAATTCCTCTGCTCTTGAGATTCCAGCTTCAGTTAATATCGCATTTTTAGCTTTTTCATCTACGAAGTAATGAGCTTCTGTACTAAGATCTTTTTCATTAGCCGTCTTTTTAAGCTGTTTAGCTAACTGATTCATGGCTAAGTAAATTTCTTTTTTACGTCTGTCTGGCATGCCACTGATGATAAGTGGTGTGCGGGCTTCATCGATTAAAATACTGTCGACTTCATCGACTATCGCCATATAATAATCTTTTTGAACACACTCTGTGATGTCGTTCGCCATATTATCTCTGAGATAATCGAAACCGAATTCGTTATTAGTTCCATAGGTAATATCTGACCTGTAAGCTATCTGCCTATCTTTAGAGTTTTTCCCTGAAACTATAAGTCCTACACTTAGACCTAGGAAATTAAAAAGCTTACCCATCCACTCAGAATCACGTTTAGCAAGGTAATCATTTACTGTAATAATATGAACACCTCTACCACTGAGAGCATTTAAATAAGCAGGTAAAGTACATACTAAAGTTTTACCTTCACCTGTCTGCATTTCAGCTATGCCCGTTCTATGAAGTTGAACGCCACCAATGAGCTGAACGTCATAGTGTCTCATTTTAAGAACTCTCTTAGAAGCTTCTCTGCATACCGCGAAAGCCTCTGGTAGTAAGTCTTCTAGTATCTCTGATAAAGCTTTATCATGAGTGGTTCTTAATTGTCCAGGTAATTTAGGGACATCGTCTTCTATAAGTTTTTGAAAAGGAGTTGCACTGATTTTTTCTTGAATTTTAATTTTAAATTCATCAGTTTTAGCTTGCAGTTCAGTATCGCTTAATTTAGATATATTTTCTTCAAAAGCATTAACTTTTTCGACTATTGGTTGAATACCATTTAATATCTGTTGGTTGGGATTACCTCTAAGTAATTTTAGGAAGCTTTGAAACATCTGAGCTTAAAATTATAGCTCACCAGTAAATTAAGTATTTATTACTTTTTTCATCTAAAATTCCATGGCCTTGCAGTGTAATTCTCATATCTTCTGGAGACATTTCTATAGCTGGAGCCATAGCATGTGTAAATTTGCCAGAGTGGATAAACATATAACCTTCTTCATATTTAATGAATTCAAGTTCATTTAAATTTATATGCGTATCATCTCTTGTTCGGAAAATAGTATTCATCTGAAAGCTATTTTCTATAACTTCTTGTAAAATTTGGCTGTCTTCTTCAGTTTCTTTAAAGGAATTTTCTACTTCTACTTGGTCGCCTAGTAATATTAATCCAGCTCCCCTATTAGGAAGCTTTATGGATAAGGTAAAACTGAGATTTTTTATCGGGTCATAGCTTATTTCTCCCCAGTCAATTAATTCATTCTGCCTATCGTGATGAAATTTACCAGCTTCTTCTTCGAAATAAATATCACTACCAAATATGTGAAACCCAGGTAGAGCATTAGTTTTAGAGTATTCACACTCTAGCCCAGTAGAGTTTTTTAGTTCATCTAAGGTTTTTATATACAAATTGCCTAAATGCTTTTCTAGTAAAGCGTTCTGTAAAGCAGCCTCTTTTTGGTAATTTAGGTAGGAGCCTATGGCATCTATGTAACTGACTGCTCCTAAAGTGAATCTAGGCAGCTCAAATGGGTGATCATCTTCGTTTCTTAATTTCCAAAAGCTTTTTAGCTCAAGTATAATTCTGAAAATATTTTCGCATTCGTCTTTATTCAAAACTTTTACTTTTTTAATCATGCATTAGTTATTATTTTCCCATATGAGTACAATTAATCATTCCCAGACCTTTAAGGAAATTTTCAAGGATATTAAAGCTGTTATTTTTGATATGGATGGCGTCCTTGTCTATAATACTGAGTTCCATAAAAAGGCATTAAAGCAGTTCTGCTCTAGTAAAGGTTTTCATCTTACAGATGAAGATATGGCTGAAAAAATTTATGGCAGAACGAATAGAGAGTGGCTTTTGAATCTCTTTGATAGCGGCTTGACTGATGAATTAGTCGAAGAATATGCTCAAGAAAAAGAACTTATTTATAGGGATCTTTATATGGATTCTATAAAACCAGCACCAGGATTAATAGATTTTTTAGATCTTTTGGATAGCCTTAATATACCAAGAGCTATAGGAACTTCTGCCCCACCTGTTAATGTGGAATTTACTTTAGAGAAAGCTAATCTGAGAGAATACTTCAGTTTAGTCATAGATGATACTATGATTGAAAATAGTAAGCCTGATCCGGAAATATACTTGAAAGCTGCGAGTGAACTTGGTTTTAAGCCTCAAGAATGTGTGGTTTTTGAGGATTCTAAATCTGGTATATTAGCTGGACTTAATGCTGGGGCTAGAGTGGTGGCTCTTACTTCTACGCTGCTAGTGGATGAGATATTAGCTTTGAAGGCGGATTTTATTGTGGATGATTTTCATTGTTTAAGTAGATCCTAATGTGCCTCAAGCCAGTTTTTACCAAAGCCAAGATTAGCCGTCAATGGTACTCGCAGTTCAACTATATTCTCCATGCATTCTTTGACTATATCTTGGACTGAACTAAGATTTTTTTCTTGACATTCTATTAATATCTCGTCATGTACTTGGAGTATGATTCTTGGAATATTAAAGCTTTCAGAAGCATTAAGAACAGTATTGCTTAAAAGTTCAGGCTCTATATTTTGAGAAAGCTTTGCTTTGATTTTTATCATAGCCTGTTTCATAATATCGGCGGCAGCACTTTGAATGACTGTGTTAAAGGCTTGCCTCTCTTCTTCTTTTTGTAGCATTTTATTATTACTGTTAATATTCTGAAAATATCTCCTTCTGCCGAAGATATTCTCTACATATGAATTTTCATGAGCGAATTCAAGCGTGCTTGCCATAAAAGGCTTTATAGAGGAGTAGATTTCAAAATATTTATCTATAAAGTATTTGGCTTCTTTATTGCTAATATTCAATTGTTGAGCGGTTGCAAAGGTTCCTTGCATGTAAACTAAAGCAAAGTTTAGAGTTTTTCCTATTCTCCTGTCATCAGCAGTAATTTCTTCTGGATTCTTATCCATTATTTTAATTGCGGTTTGAGTATGAATATCTTCGTTATTCTGAAAAGCTCTAATCAACTCTTCTTCATTAGCTAAATGAGCTAATACCCTAAGCTCGATCTGGGAATAATCAGCACTTACTATAAAGTTATTTTCATTAGCCGTCGTGAAGCCAGTTCTCACTTTGCGTCCTAGCTCTGTTTTTATGGGGATATTTTGTAAATTAGGATTAGAAGAGCTGAGCCTGCCTGTAGTGGTTAGAACTTGATTAAAGTCAGAATGTATTCTCTGTGTCTCTTTAGCGATAAGCTGTGGTAGATTGTCGACGTAAGTACTTGTTAACTTAGTAAGTGAGCGGTATTCAAGGATTTTCTGTATTAAGGTTTTTTGTTCAGGATTTAGGTCAGCTTCTATTAATAGTTTTTCAAGAGTATCTTGGTCAGTGGAAAAATTGCCAGATTTATTTTTTTTACCATCGTTTTTAATGCCAAGCTCAATAAATAGTGTCTCACTGAGCTGCTTTGGTGAAGCTATATTAAATTGCTTTCCAGATAGTTTAAATATGCTTTCTTCTAGCGCCGTGATTTTTTGATGTAATTCTATAGATAATTCTGAAAAATATTTAGTATCTATGCTTACTCCAGTATTCTCTATCTCTGTAAGTACTTCTACGAAAGGGAAGTCTATATTTTTTAAAAGCTCTAATTGTTTTTTATTTAAAGTTTTTTGATAATAGAGGTAAAGTCTATAAGTGATAAAAGCATCGGCTGCGGCATAATCTGCGACATCATTCATCGGAACTTGGTCTAAGGTTATTTGTTTTCGCCCAGTGCCGATAAGTTCCTCTATCTCCTTCATTCTTAAGTTAAGTATTCTTTTAGACTGTTGTTTAAGACCATGCTTATTACTTGGATTTTCCACGTAGCTAGCTAGCATAATATCGAAAAAATTACTGTGAGTTACGATGCCAAGTCGCTTAAATAACTTATGCTCAAATTTGGCATTTTGAATAATTTGTAGTTGATTCTTATTTTCTAGAATGGGTTTTAAATATTCTAAGACTAGGCTGTGACTTAATAATTCTGAATTTACTTTTATTAGAGTGGCTGTAGTATTTTTAGAATCTTCGGTAATACTCTCTGTAAGCAGGTGCTGGCTGAATAATGAACCCTGACTTATGGTGATATTTTCTACTTCTTTTGTTTCATTGGGTTGTTTAACTGGGATGTAATAAGAATAAATATTTTCATCATTGGTATCTGCTTTATGAAACGCAAACGCCCAGCCGACTATCTTGCAGTTGAGAGTATTTAAGCCAGTGGTTTCTAGGTCTATCGCGAAAATATTAACTTTTTTAAGTTCACTACTGAGTTCTTTAAGCTTCTCTTCGCTATCTATAATAATGGCACTGAGTTCTAGCCTTCTGATTTCTTGATCTACTTGTTCAAATGCTTTATTAGAGCCATCCGTAGATTCCTCATCTATATTTATACTTACTTTAACTAAGTCACCGTTATTAAAACTTTTTAAGAGTACTGGTAATTTTTTTAAAATACTGTGAAATTCAAAGACTTTTAAAAAATCAATCAGTGATTCAGTATCTGGTAAATTAAGCTTCGCTGCTTTTAAATATGCTTCTGTCTGACCTGCATGAATTTCCTCTGTAAGGATTGTTGCAAGATGCTTTGATAATCTTGCAGAATCCTCTTGGGCTTTTAATTTTTCTTGAACTTTAGCCGGGTTTATATTCTCTAAATTTTTATAGATGTTATCAAGATCACCATAATCTTCTAATAATTTTATGGCTGACTTAGGTCCTAGCCCTTTGACACCAGGTATATTATCAGAGCTATCTCCAGCTATGCCTTTGTAATCAGCTACTTGAGAAGGTTTTATGCCTAATTCTTCCACTACGTCTTGCGGGCTGTAGAGCTTTAATCCTCCACCACGCTGTGGTGCTGCTACTTTAACGTCATCACTAATTAACTGAAATAGGTCTCTGTCACCAGATAATATGACGGTTTTAATACCCTCTTTTTCAGATGCTTTCGTTAATATACCGATAAGATCATCTGCTTCAAAGCCAGCTTCTTCTAAAACTGGAATATGAAATTTTTTAAAACTCTCTTTAATCCAATTCCACTGTGCTTTTAAATCATCTGGCATTTGATCTGGACGGTTAGCTTTATATTCTTCGTAGAGCTCGTGGCGAAAAGAAGGTTGTGGTAAGTCAAAAGCGACAGCGATAGAAGTGGGTTTGATCATCTCCATTGCATCAAAGAGAGCTTTTAATGTTCCATATATAGCCCAGGTTGGCTCACCATCCTTATTTCTAAGGTTGGTTCTTTCTAATGCGAAAAACATTCTAAAAGCTAGATTGCTACCGTCTATAAGTAAAAGTGTTTCATTAGTCATTTCTTTTCTAGTCTAATGAGAGATAATTCTAGATTATTTCCTGGGATTATTGTTTTATTACTTAATTATTAAGAACAAGATTTATTTTTTAAATGTCATCTTGAGTTATGTTAAAATTTACCATCTTATGGCTTCTGCTTTAGATTTAATTTTAGTTGATGATGTTGAACATTTAGGTAAGGCTGGTGAACTTGTGAAAGTGAGACCTGGTTACGCTAGAAATTTCCTTTTACCAAGAGGGCTTGCTCATGTGGCTAATAGATTTACACTTGCTGAGTATGAAGTGAGAAAGAGTAAGCTTGAAGAAGAGGCACAGCAGAGAAGAGAGAAAGCCGAACAGCTTAAAGCTAAGCTTGATGAGCAGTTTGTTAAGATTGAAGCTAAGGCTGGTGAATCTGGTAAGCTTTTCGGTGCTATTACTAAAGAGAATGTTTGTAACGCTGTTGAGCAGCAGCTTTCTACTAAAATTTCTAAAGATCAGGTTGATTTAAAAACACCTATTAGATCTATCGGTGATTTTGAAGTTAAATTAAATTTAGCTGCTCAGATTTCTGCGACTATCATCGTTAAAGTTCAAGCTATCTAAGTTTTATACGTGTCATAATTTTATTTCATGTTCATTACCATTGAAGGGCCAGATCAAGCTGGAAAGACTACTCAGGTATCTTTATTAAAGAAGTATGCCGCTGAGAATAATAAGGATTGGTTGTTTACATCTAATCCGGGTGGTACTGATCTTGGTAAGCGGCTTAGAGAATTAATCCTTGACAGAAATTATAAAGTGTCAGATAAGGCTGAGCTTCTGGTATATCTTGCTGATAGAGCGCAGCATGTAGAAGAATATCATTCTTTAATTAAAGATCCGACTAAAGTCGTTATCTGTGATCGTTTTACTGATAGCACTTTAGCCTATCAAGGTTATGGTAGAAATTTAGATTTAGGGATTATTAGGCAGTTAAATGCATATGTTACTAAAGGTATTAAGCCCGACCTTACTTTGATGTTAATGATAGATGCAGATGAAGCTACTAGAAGGCGCGAGGGAGCTCCAGACAGAATTGAGCAGGAGAATAAACTATTTTTCATTAGGGTAGCTAACGGCTATAAGACTATCGCACATGAAGAGCCTGAAAGAGTGAAAATTATAAATGTAGAGAATCATTCTCGTGAAGTGCTTCACGAGCGAATTGTTAATCTTATTAATAGCTTTATTGAACAAGGTCAGCTATGAATAATTCTAGGACTATCTTAATAACAGGTTCCGCTGGGTTTATTGGCTCACATTTGATGGATTTGCTTATTGATAGAGGCGATAAGCTTGTTGGAGTAGATAATTTTTGTGATTTCTATTCCCCTCAAATCAAGCACGATAATAGTAAAAAACATTATATAAGTGCTAACACTAATATCTATGAGCTTGATTTATTAGATTATGATGCTCTTGAAGAGCTTTTTAAAAAATATAATTTTACTCATATAGTTCATTTAGCGGCGATGGCTGGTGTTAGACCCTCATTAGAGAATCCTCGGCTCTACGATACTGTAAATAACCACTCCACTATTAATTTATTAGATCTTGCGAAGAAATATAAAGTATCTAAGTTCGTTTTCGCTTCTAGTAGTTCTGTCTATGGATCTCGTTCGCTGACACCATTTAAGGAAGATGAAGATATTAGTAAGCCTATTAGTCCTTATGCTGCTACTAAAGTTTCTGGTGAAGCGATGGTGCATGCGATGACACATTCGGTAGATTCCCTCTCGTCAGTTTGTTTAAGGTTCTTTACTGTTTATGGCGCTAGGCAGAGACCTGATTTAGCTATTCATAAATTTTCAGAGCTGATATTTTCAGGAAAGCCTATTCCAGTTTATGGCGATGGCTCCTATCAGCGTGATTATACTTATATCGATGATATTCTAGATGGCATTACTAAGGCGATAGACTTTAATACTAAATTTGAGATATTTAATTTAGGGGAGTCACGTACCTATACTGTAAGTGAATTAATATCTCTTCTTGAGACTAAGCTAAACAAGTCTGCGATTATTTCTTATCAAGATAAGGTGGTAGGTGATGTTCCTGTAACCTGTGCTGATATCTCTAAAGCTAAGTCGCTGCTTGCTTATAATCCAAAGACACATCTTAGTGAAGGTTTAGATAAATTCATAGAATGGTTTCAAGATAAAAATAAAATTTTATCTTGAAGCTTGCTTTTAATTTCTAAATTGCATATTATAACTTTAACTATTAATTATGAAACTTGATTTACATTGGAGAATTTTTATCGGTCTTGCCCTTGGTGCAATACTCGGTTATTTCTTCTCTGTGTCTGGTACAGATTTGCAAGATCCAAGTCTTGGCGTTGTTAAGCTTTCGCATATTAGCTGGATTGGTGATCTTTTCCTGAAGCTTTTAAAAATGATAGTTCTACCGCTTATAATTTCTTCTATTATTGTAGGTGTTGGGCATTTGCCAGTTCAGAGTTTAGGTAAGGTAGGCTTAGTAACATTTTTATTATTTAAAGGCTTGATGCTGTTTGCAGCTGGTTTCGGTCTTGTATTCGTAAATTTCTTTAAGCCTGGTTATCACATTGATTTACATAGTCTTATAGACTCTAATCCAGCAGCTGATGAGGTGAAGTTTATTACTGAATCGAGCTTTAGTTTTACTGATTTGATATTTGGAATAGTTCCAGAGAATATTTTTAAATCCCTTGCGGCAGGTTCTTTGTTGCAGATTATTTTAGTCTCTATTTTATTTTCTGTTGCTTTAATTAAAGTGAAGAACGGTAAGATGGTTCTTGATTTTTTCAAAGCCTGTCTTAATGCGATATTAAAAGTCACTCATTGGATTATGGTCTTATCACCATTTGGTATTTTTGCTTTAATCACGAAGACTGTTGCTATAGGTGGTCTTAGTTCTTTAGCGAATTACATGCCTTTTGTTACTACTGTATTAGTTGCTTTTGCGGCGATGATATTAGTGGTAGCTCCGATTTTGGTTCACTTTTTCACAGACTTTACTCCATTACAGTTTTTCAGTGGCATGAAAGAGGTTATGCTGACTGCTTTTAGTACTTCTAGTTCAGCTGCTTCCATTCCTATTACTTTAGAAACTTTAGAGAAAAAATTTAATGTTCCTAATAAAATAGCTAGCTTCGTCATTCCGATTGGTGCTTCGATGAATATGTGCGGGGCAGCTATTTATGAATCTATTGTTACTTTATTTGTTGCACAAGCTTGGTTGCCAGAGCCTTTAACTTTAACTCAACAAATATTTGTAGTTGGAATGGTTCTTCTAGCGACTTTTGGAACGCCTGGTATTCCTCACGGCAGTTTAATTACTATGGCTATAGTGTTTCAAGCTGTGGGATTACCTTTAGAAGCTATAGGTGTAATTATCAGTATCGATCGTATCCTTGATATGACAAGAACTATGGTAAATGTAACTTTTGATTCACTATCTTGTTTAATTTTAAATAAAATGTTTAAAAACCTTGGAGATAATTTCCCCGACCAGACAGATGTTGAAATAGAAGAAAGTGAGTTATCCTCAC
>JBMOEX010000002.1:0-40738 GCA_049314535.1 Vampirovibriophyceae bacterium
TATTCATACTTGATGATGCTCAGCAACATTTAAAATTAGAAAAAGACTTTAAAATTATTCTAATTAATATAAATGAAAGTGGTTACTACAGAGAATTTCCAGCTATTCTTAAAAATGCAGACTGCCTTATCTACTCTAAAGTAGATAATCACTGGTTATTACAGGAAGAGAATAAGAATAAAATAGCAATAGTCTACAACATTAAACTTTCTCAGGAAATAGATAAAACTAAATCAGTAACTGCCTTTGCAGGATTGGCTGATACTGATTACTTTTTTAAACTTTTAGAAGATACTTTAAAGAATCATTACTTTTATAAAGATTTTAATACAATAAAATTCCCAGACCATCATGGTTATTCAATAGATGAAATAGAAGCATTAGTTAGCCTCGAAGAAAACCTTATCTGTACAGCAAAAGACTTAGTTAAAATTCCACATGAATATCAAAAATTCTTTATAGTAGCGAAACTTGAACTGAAAATTATCAATGAAGATATTTTACTTAATAGAATGCAGAAAATGGGGTTGCGCAGCGGTCTTGATAATTAAAAACGATATTCTGAGCTTAAATAAAAAAGTCCACAAATAGTCTTAGCATCAAGAATATGACCAGTCTTAACCATCTCAAAAGCCTTAGCAATCTTCATGATTTCTATTTCCAAAATTTCACCTTCATCAGGGTTATCAGTCCCCGAAGCTAGATCCTCAGCCTGATATAAATAAAGTTTCTCAGTACAATAACCAGGACTAGGATATATAAAGCCTCTGTCCAGCCATGTTTTAGCAGTAAAACCAGTTTCTTCTTTAAGTTCACGTACTGCTGTTTCTAAAGGCGCCTCACCTTTATCACGCTTACCTGCTGGAAATTCATAAATAACCTCTCCAACTGGTGTTCTAAATTGACGCACCATGACTATATAATCTTTATCAAGTATAGGGATAACACAAACACCGCCAGGATGACTAAAATACTGTCTTGGAGCCACGATACCGCCAGAATTTTCTATCTCCACCTGATCTTCAATAAAATCCAAAAAGCGACCCTTATGTAAAATTTTAGAAGAGAGCTGTTTTTCTATCATCTCTTAAAT
This sequence comes from Vampirovibriophyceae bacterium, assembly GCA_049314535.1. Lineage (GTDB taxonomy): Bacteria > Cyanobacteriota > Vampirovibrionia > LMEP-6097 > LMEP-6097 > LMEP-6097. Next base: position 1,094 of record JBMOEX010000002.1, read on the forward strand.
TCTACCCTTGAAAGCATGTTGCGATTTTATCCATTTTTAGAATATATCGTAAGAATCAAAATCTAAGTATTTACCTTCAGAACTAATACTTTTTAAGCTGAATGGCTCTTCTACACCGATAACTACACCATCCACAAGACCTTTAGTACCACCAGTAAATAGACCACTTACAGCTCCACCAATAAAACCAACTGGTGCACCTACCGCAGTTCCCCAGACACCACCACCTAAAGCATCATATAAATCTTTAGAATGATCCACCGATTTAGAAGCAGTACCACGCACAGCGCCTAAAACTAGACCTACTGGTGCAGTGAAAAATGGACCAATAAACTCTTCTAATTCAACATGATCTTTTTTCTCATTTTCAGCAATTAAGCCTACTACCTTAGTATTTAAAGAATTAACATCAGATTGGATAGTAGTATTTTGAGCCTTAAGGCCTTCAAGACTTTGCTTTAATGCAGCAATCTGCCTTTCTAAATCTTGTCTTAAAGAAGCAGATTCGCTAGAAGTAGCTTTTAATCTTGCATCTAAATCATCAATTTGAGCTTGCAAGTCAGTGATACTAGTATCACTAACAGAACTAACATTATTTAAAGTCGTGTATGAACGCTGAGCTGGCTTAAGAGCAGGGTAGTAAGCATCTGCTAAAACTTCTGTAGCATTCATAATAGAAGCTGCAAGTAAACTAGAAACTAAAATTTTTCTGATCATAAATATATTTATAACATGGAAAGTAAATGCTCAGCTGTTATGAAAATTAAAAACCTAATATGACAATATGTATTATAATATTTATTACCAACTAACTTATTAGCCCTAAATAACTTAAAAGCATAAAGCCAAATGACTGCAAGCTTAATCGCAACAAGTATAAATAATCCCCCACGTTTAGAAGATACTAGCAGCTCTAAGGACTGTCCCTGTTCAAGAAACAGAAGACCACACATCTAAATCCGAGCAAGAGAATCTCCTAAATCAAACTCAAAAATCTCAACAATATGTAGAGGCTCGCAAACTTGCGATGCCAAGTAAAATAAGTGAATATTTCAATAGGGTTGCCAATAATCGAGATTCAGATATCTTGCCGAAAGTCAATGCAGCAGTTATTTTTGGATATTTATTAACTCCTTTTTTAGAAGGCGTACCTCACATAAATAAAATTATTAATCAAACACCAAGACTTGGCTTAATCTCCAAAGCATTTGAAAAAATAATAAAATCTATTCAAAGAAAAGATTCTTTGCGAATTGCTGCTGCAGTTAAAGATATTTTCAACTCTTCAACTAAGCCAATTGAGGAGCTGTATTTAAATAGGAATATTGTAGTAGCTGCAACTAACACAGCTGAAGCAATCGAAGAAACACTACAGTTAAAAGATGGAACTTATGAAAACTTAATGGATGGTCCTAAACACGCTCTTAAAATGTTTCAAAAAGTCTTTAATAATCTTAAAAACCTTCAGAAAGAGAATTTAAGCATAGAGTATCTTCGAAAAAATGGTGTTTTTACCGTCGGCACCGTTTTGGCTGGTGGGATTTCATATATTGGAACCTTAATAAAAAACAATCCTCTAGCGATTACTGGACGATTTTTTCAAAACTATCTCTCTGATTTCGATAAATTTATTAGCAATAACGCTGATAGAAACTATTCTGGCTTCGGCTTCTTTTTAGAGAGTATTTTTGATCCAATTATTAGGCTAACTAAAAATAAAATTCCTCAATCCATGACTAAAATTTTATTAGCGGCTCAATACGCCGTTAACTGGGCAAGTGTTAGCCTTGCAAATAGATCGCAAGCAGCTGAACACGATGGTCAATTAAATAAAATTTACAAGAAACCTTTAAATTACATCAAAGACGCTTCGCTTAGACTTCTTGAAGCTTTAAATCCTTATGCAATATTGGAAAAAGCTAATATTATTCATGCTTAAACAATGCTATTTTAGACAATTCCAGTAAATGTTAAAATAAATCCCTATGCTTAAAAAGCTTTTAACCCAAATCAAAAAGAAAATCCGTTTCGGTGGTGACAATAATGTATTTTTACAGGGCTCATTAAAAAAAGCCTTTAAGGTTAACTCAAAATCAGAAAAATTAAACTATCTATGGATAGTCTATGATTCATGCAGATATGACACCCTGGAAGCAGCTCAGACACCTGTTCTAGATTCATATGCAAAAATCTACAGTGCTTGGGCTCCAGCTACTTACACCCTCCCATCACATATTTCTTTTTTTGCAGGCATTCTGCCACTTGTTTATGAGCCAATACCTTACTTGAATAGATTTCATACTCAGCTAATCACCATGAAAAAAGCAGGTGAAGCGAGAGCTGAAGCTATTAACGATTTAACCGTGATTTTACCCCAAAGTGATAAAGATATAATTCATGGTTTTAATGAGCTTGAATACTACACAGTCGGCTCTGGAGCAGCTTCTTGGTTCGCCAAAGAAGTGCTGGTGAAAAATTTCCAAGATTTTCAGTTTAAACGTGCTCAATCTTTCACTGAGCAAATTAGCTACATTACAGAAAAGCTTTCACAGAAAGCTACAGATAAACCATTTTTCGCATTTATGAATTTAATCGAAACACATTCACCATATATGCACTACGGTGATGATAGAGAGGAATACGGCATAAAAGCCCGAGGCGAAATGAATTTTCCACCTCAAGAAAATTCTGATGAACTTAATAACAGAGGGAAGAAATTACATAAAGCACAAATAGAAGCAGCGGAATACTGTGACAGTAAGCTTCCTGAGCTTTTTGATAATTTACCCGAGAACACTTTAGTCATTTTAACCGCAGATCACGGAGAAGCCTTTGGTGAAGATGGTTTCTGGGGCCATGGCATATATCATCCTAAGGTTATGAATGTGCCGATGGCTTGTTTTAGATTAGATAAACAGAAAACTATTTAGATTCATTAGTAACAGATATATCTTCAATAGATTCAGAAATCGAACATCTTCGCAGTCAGATTGAAGGTTAAAAATTTTCAGCTCAATAGCGAAATATGAGATAGAATTAATTTTAATATTATCTGAATAAGCTAAATGAGCAGATCGCCTGTCAAAATCGCAATAACCTGTGACACCCAAAGATTGGGTTGTAAATTATTAGTTAATTTACTTAAAATTAATGGTGCAGAGCCAGTCGTTATACCAACGCTACTAGAAGCTGAAGATGGCTTTTTTAAATTCAATACGCCATGTGAAGAGCTTAAAAAAAGACATTTAGAAAAAGTCGCCGAGCTAATGAAAAACGTAGACGCTCTTATACTTCCAGGTAATAAATATGACCTTCACCCTAGTTACTACAAAGATGATTCTCTGCACCCTAAAACCTTACTCTGTGACAATCCTTGTAATCTCAGATTTGATTCTGAATTTATCATGGCTCGCTATGCACTTTTCGAAAGACCCATGCCAATACTCGCCATATGCGGTGGAATGCAATTACTTAATGTTATTCTTGGCGGGTCTTTAGTTCAAGATTTAACAGATGACCGTCGCACTCAAGAATCTGGCACTCAACACTGTGACCCAAATTTCATTCACAAGCCCGATATAATTCAAGAGACCCTGAAAGAAAGATTTTTTAGAATGCTTGAGAATGGCGAAAACGCAAATATCTTTGATGCTACTCATGGTATGGAAATAGTCAGAGACTCTGAACTAGCTAGGCTTTATAGAAAATACGCGCCAGAACTTGATCTTTCAGATATAGATGAACTAAGTATCCATCACCAAGGTCTGTTTAAAGAGAATCTCAGTAAAGAATTAAAAGCCGTAGCTTATGCACCAGATGGATTAATAGAAGCAGCAGAAATGCCATCTCACCCTAATTTCAATATCCTCACGCAATTTCATGTGGAATATAATGTAAGCAGACTTGCTAATCCTATCGTGCAAGAGTTAATTAAATCTGTTTAAATTATGGCTTATTTCAATTCTTCTCAAATTTACATCTCTCAAATGCTGAGCGAGATCGGAGTCTCATCCATAGATGATCTATTCAGAGATATTCCAGCAGAACTTCTCTTAAAGCATGATCTGAAATTAGATTCAGCATTAGCGGAATGGGAAGTGAAAGAGTATTTTCACAAACTGAGTTTAAAGAATAATTACAGAACTAATAATTTCAAAGGAGCTGGAGCTTACCAGCATTATGTTCCAGCTTTAGTAAGACATCTCAGTTCTAGAGGTGAATTCTTAACATCCTATACACCATACCAACCAGAAGTCAGTCAGGGAACGCTTAGAGCTATTTATATGTTTCAATCTTTCATGGCTGATATCTGTGGCATGGATTTAGCTAATGCTTCCATGTATGATGGAGCAACAGCTCTAGCAGAGTCTCTCTGCATGGCTCATCGCATCCATAAAAAAAGGAAAATTTACTTATCTAAATCTACCCATCCTGAATATATAGAAGTAGCAGAAAATTACCTAGAAGCTTTAGGCTTAGAAATTATTTTTTTTGAAGATTTAAGTCAAGTAGATAATTCTTCGATAGTCAGTATCTCTAATCCAAATTTCTACGGTGAATTACTGAGTCACAGCGAAAGACTCAGACTAAGTGAAGAAATAAAGAGCAGAGATTTATTCTTAATCGTCTCCACCAGTGAGCCTTTCGCTCTATTCATGGATAAAAAGCTAAAAGATTTAGGTGCAGAAATAGTCTGCGGTTCAGCACAGTCCTTTGGCAATCCAGTATTTTACGGTGGAGCTCAAGTCGGGTTTATTTCAAGCAAGTTAGAACACGTTAGACAAATGCCAGGTAGGCTGGTAGGCAAGACTACAGATCGCAAAGGCAATACTGGCTATGCTTTAACCTTCCAAGCAAGAGAACAGCACATTAAAAGAGATAGGGCTAGCTCTAATATCTGCACTAATCAATCCATCCATGCTCTCTGTGTAGCTATCTATTTAAGTATGCTGGGGATATCTGGAGTAGAAAAAATAATTCAAGACTGTTATTTAAAATCTCAGCTCATAAAAAACACACTTGAAAAATTCCCTGAGATTAAAGTGTTTTCAGAAAATACTTTTAATGAATTTATGCTACAAGCTAATTTTAATGCTGTAGAAAAGAGATTAGGCTTAGAAGCAGCAAATCAGCTCCAGGAATACTTAAATAGCTACTTAGTTAGTTTAAGTAAATTTAAGACACTAACTGGTCGCAACTTAATTCCTGAAAGGCTTTTAAAAAATTTTAAACAAAGTGAAATTACTAAGCCGTGCGAAGATCTAAGTAACAGTTATTTACTTGCCATAACGGAAATTAATTCGATAGAACACCTAAAAATATTTATTAGAGGTTTAAATCAAATACTCGCGAGCTCAATCGAGATCAGCTTTTCAGAAGAATTATATATTAAGGAAGCAAGCGATACGCATTATCAGTATTCAGAAAATGGAATAACAGAAACTGTAAAATATTTACCAAAAATCGACCCTAAAAACTACAAATTCGAATCTAAGACCGAGCTAGATGTCTGTAGATATTTCACAAGACTCTCTCAGAAGAATTTCTCCATAGACACTAATTTCTATCCACTCGGTTCTTGTACTATGAAGTACAACCCTAAAGTTAATGATGATATAGCGAGTCAGGCTTCTTGGACTGGGGTTCATCCTTATGAAGATGAAAAAAATATTCAGGGCGTACTAAAAGTTTATGAAGAACTAAATCAATCACTCTGTGAAATCACTGGCTTTGATAGTTTCAGCTTACAGTCAGCAGCTGGAGCTCAAGGAGAGTTTTCTGCACTATTAATGGCAAAAAAATATTTTAACGATAAAGGAACTCCAGAAAGAAACATAGTCCTAGTACCAGATTCAGCTCATGGTACTAATCCTGCTAGTGCTGTTATGGCTGGCTTTAAAGTGATTTCAGTAAGGTCAGCAGCAGATGGTGACGTCAATTTAGAACATTTAAATGAACTCTGCACCATTCATTCTAAAAGCATCGGAGTCTTTATGTTAACCAATCCTAATACCCTAGGGATTTTCAGTAAACGCATTCAAATCATTACTAAAACAATTCACGAGCATGGTGGAATAATGTACTATGATGGAGCCAATCTTAATGCCATAGTCGGCACAAGTCGCCCTGGTGATATGGGCTTCGATTTAATACATCTAAATGTTCATAAAACATTCTCAACTCCACATGGAGGTGGTGGTCCGGGAGCTGGTCCTGTGGGCGCTAAAGGTGAACTCGTGAAATATTTACCAAGTCCTTATTTAGTTAAAGATACTGGTGGTAATTTAAAATGGGATAAAACGAAAAATGAATCCATCGGCAGAATCAGATCTTTTCACGGAAATTTTAATGTACTAATTCGTGCACTTACCTATATCAAATCCAATGGCAAAGAAGGTATCTCTCAAATCGGTCAGATAGCGACTCTTAACGCTAATTATCTACAAGAGAAAATTAGAAAAAGTCCTATACTCTCTGAAGAAGGTCTTTTCAGCCCTTACTTCAATGAAGTCTGCAAACATGAATTTATTATTAGTGCAAGTAAACTTAAAGAAAAATATGGCATTAGTGCTTTAGATATAGCTAAAAACCTTTTAGATAAAGGCATTCATGCTCCCACTATCTACTTCCCCACCAACATTAACGAATGTATCATGATAGAACCTACTGAAACTGAGTCTAGAGAAAGTTTAGATGCGTTAGTTTTAGCACTAGAAGAAATTATTACTTTAGCGAAGACCGAGTCTGGCAGAGAGCTGATTAAAACGGCACCACATACTACAGAATTTTCACGCTTCGATGAAGTGAAGGCTGTTAAGGAGCCTGTTTTGAGCTGGATGATGGAAGCTTTAAAGTAAACGAATCTGCACTTTTCTTTGGCGCATATCTTATTTTTAATCAAAGAACTTGAAGTTGCTGAGGTGGTTGATGGTCTCACGGAAGTTGAGTTTCTCTTTAGTCAATGGAGTATTGTTAACCGATTGTTCTTTATTTAAGTCTGCCCTCCAAGCCTGAGCACTTTTTAAGTATATATCAACGTTATGTTGGTTGAGTCGAGCTAACTCTCGATCACCCAATCTCTGAACTAATAATGGGTCTGCTGCACGTCCATGATGAAATGAATCACCTTCATAACCAGGCTCTAATTTAAATTGTCGAACGAGAGAATAATTAACTTTAGCTGATGCACCTAGTGGAACTCCTTGCGCAACACTTTTTAAAACTCGTATTAAGTTATCGCATTGAGCAGTCTCTCCCTGAGTAGCTAATCGTTCAAGAACTTTCTTAGCACCAGTAGCAATTATTCCCAATCTTATTTCTTCTGTCAATCGTGCATACGGCTGTTTATCTGTAGAGTTGGTTCCTGTCAAATGCAATTTACTTAATTGATCAAACAAAGAATGAATATCATCTATTCCATTGTTACGACAAGTGTCTTTAATTTGCTCTACAGTAGCTAGAAAGTTCTCCTGGCCTACAGGATTAGAGGAATTTTCACTTAAAATAGTTTGAAGTGTTTTATCATGGTAAGGATTTATTACTATCTCAGCTTGGCTGTTTTCACGGGGAGTGGAAATGGCTTTAACCATTGTCCTACTAGCTTCTACTGTCGTCTTCTCAAAAGTTTTTAATGCTTCAAGTGGAGTCCTTAGAGTTTCCAAAAATTCTTGTACATCAAATGATTGCATTGAATTACTTGGGCCTGATGAATTAATAGTGCTTGACATGATGCCTTTTATCTTAAATCATCATGTCTTATTTTGACAAGTTGTATTTTAAAAATTAATCAACAGGATTTCTCACTTCGCACCAAAACTAGTAGCTAGTCCCATAAATAACCTGAAATCATAACCAGCCTGCTCTCCCTCATAGACCTCAACTACAGGGAATCCTGCACTGATGTTATAAACCACCCTGTCATTTAAAGTCATTCTCACTCCAGGACTTAAAAATACTGTGACCCCACCATGATTAGGAACCCTACGATTATCTATCTCAGGCACACCCTGAGCTAAAGTATTTACCTCGAAAATTAAATCCCAAGCTATATGCTGCCCTAAGATATGCTCTGGCAAAAACTTTTCAAAGATATTACATTTATGTTCTTCATGATCATGACTGTGCTGAAAAGGGTCTTTATGCGTATGATGCACTGGATAACTAACTGCCACATTATAAGTAGCCACATCACCCACATCAGTAGAGGCTTTCCCCTCGTTACTTAACTTATAAAGAAAATTAGCATCTAAATTTACTTTATTAGAAAAAGTCTTAGAAACAGCTAAACCGAACATCGGATCAGTAGATCCAGAACTCGGCTGATTTACAGTCTCGAAAGTCTCTCCATTATCAGCTTTCACTGAACTATTACCTGTAGGCAGTTTCACACCAGCTAAAAAAGCTGACTGAAATTTATGTTTCTCTGAGTTTAAGAACCTATACTGACTAAGTAGAGTAAGTCCACCAAAGCCAATCGAATTACCAAGCTGCTCCAATTCACCATCATGCAGTTCACGAAAGGCAAAACCATTACTAAAAGGCATACTAGCAGAGATGCTCAAATCATCAGTAATACCATAAGCCATATTTAAACTAGAAGTGAGATTAGAATTTAAATCGTCAGCGTGTTGTTTTTTACTAATTAAACTGGTGATCTGAGACTGAGAGAATCTCCCAGAATTTAAATAACTCGCCCCCGCACTAACGCTAAGCACGCCTTTAGGCAGAGTATATGCTGGTAATGTGATGATAGGGCCAGCAAGACCACCAGCTTGGATACCAGCTGAACAGCCACAAGCACCACCGTGAGCGGAAACTGAATTAAAAGTTAATACTAAAGCTAATAAAAAGTAAAAATATAAAAACATGCAAAAGACTATTCTAATACTAAAATAAAACAGAAGGGGGAAAATCGATAATCGAAGATAGTACTCATTTTAAAAAAGCCGCAGGACGCCTGTCAGAGAATATTTTAGAATAAAAATTTAATTAAGCCCTGCACCAAAAACCGAAATCTTAGTGTTTAAAAGCTTCTTTATAACTTCATCCTTCAAATCCTCACCAATAAAGCCTTCCGCCTCTAAATCTTTTATCATCTTTAAAAATTTCTTACTGGTTTTTTTAGTAAGACTACTATCTATCAGAGTATTTTTTATCATCTCGATAGAACCTAGATCTATCGAATTAATTCCAGGTACAGCAGTACGAGTAACACTCAGCTTCTGCTTTTCACATATTTCTCTTAAAAATTTTACTTCAAGAGGAGTTACCACTGAAAAAGCATAACCCGACTTACCAGCTCTAGCAGTCCTACCAATACGATGCACATAATCCTCAGAATCCCGTGGCAGATTATAGTTTATAACAGCTTCTATATCATCTACATCTATACCTCGTGCTGCTATATCAGTAGCGATAAGAATCTGAGCCTCACCTTCTCTAAATTTACGCATTACAGCATCACGTTTATTCTGCTTTAAGTCACCATGTAAATTCGCTACACTGAAGCCCTCATCTTTAAGCGTATAGTAAAGTTTATCTACTTGCACCCTAGTATTACAAAAAATCATCACAGAACGCAGTCTGTATGAGAATAGTAAACGCTTAATCAGTTCTATCTTTTGCTCAGCCTTAGTCTCGAAATATTTCTGATCTATTTTAATCTCTGTGACCTTCTTCTTAACTAAATTTAAAAATTCAGGTTTTTTCTGATGCTTATGAGCAAGCCTAACTATCTCCTGTGGCATAGTCGCAGAGAAGAGAGCTGTCTGTTCACGATTCTTAGTCGCATGTAAAATCGCTTCGATATCATCTTTAAAACCCATTTCCAGCATCTTATCTGCTTCATCTAGAATCAAGGTTCTAACTGCTCTTAACTTTACAGTTCCTTGCTTAATATGATCTAATAGACGCCCAGGTGTAGCTACGATAATACGTGGCTGAGTTTTTAAAGTCTTAAGCTGTGCGTTCATACTCTGACCACCATATATAGCCATGCAAGAAACATCTTCACGGGACTGCTTGCAACCTTCAATTTCTGCGTTTTCGTCGTCCTCATGATCCTCATGTACCTTCAGTACACTGCGGTCATTCGTCCTTCTCAGCCTTGAACTTGTAAGTTTGCGAGCAGTCCTATGATATTTAAGCAGTAAATTAAAATGCTCGGCTACTTGAATAGTAAGCTCACGGGTAGGACATAGTACTAAAGCTTGAATATCTACTGTCTCTTTAATTATTCTCTCTATAACAGGTATCGCAAAAGCGGCTGTCTTACCAGTTCCAGTCTCAGCTTGAACTGTAATATCCTTCATTTTAAGCATTAATGGAATAGCTTTCTCTTGAACTGGTGTCATAGACTGGAACCCCATATCCCTTAATCCATTTAATGTAAGCTCAGAAAGATTTATTGCCTTGAAGTTCATTTAAACTATCATAGCTTGTTCTTTGCTTGGAGAAAAATAGAGCCCTGCTGTATCTCTATGTTAAAATCCTAAATGTTACTGGGGTGTTGAGAAATAACTTGACTGAGATCGTAGTAGGCTACGGGACCCTTATAACCTGATCTGGATAATGCCAGCGGAGGGAAAATAATGCTTGGACGAATTCTTAGTTTCTTGTCGCCGACTGTAAACTCGGCTCAACTTAATAAATTTGATGATCAACATGTTAATGCTGATATATGCTTGACTCCTATGGGTTCTTCGAATACTTCAACTAGAGCCGAGATAAGAAAAGCTGTGGAAATAATGTCAAGAGCTGGTTTTGATGAAGTCAAACCACATGCTTTTGGAACTAATGTTTCAGGAAAATGGTCTACTTTAGTAAGGTCTATAGAAAAAATTTCAGAGCAACTACTCCCTGAATGCCAAAGGCTACATTTTGATCTTAGAATTTCAGTAAGAGAGGATAAACCTAAACATAGACAGACTATTGGACATACGATAGCAGCTGTGGCGTAACAGTCATTCATCCTCCTCAGCCTTGAACTTGCACCCTCGGCAACAGTGCCTTGAACAGTAGTTTCCAAGAAAGTAATATAATAAAGGCTGAATGCTAAATTTAAAAAATAAATTAATCTATATCTTAGCTTTTAGCCTTTTTCTAGCTCTAAACACTACAGCAGCAGAGACTGTCACAGAGAAACTTTCAGCCACAGCCTCAAAAACCATTGATATCGCAGCAGAGCAGAAAAGAATACAGAATATGTTTAATGCTTTTATAACGACTATCGGTAAGTCACCTAAAGACTACACTATAGAAGTAGTCGAATCAAAAGATATAAATGCTTTCGCCACTTTAGGACGGCGCATAGTGGTTAATACTGAATTAATTAAAACTGTAAATAGTGAATCAGCTTTAGCTATGGTTCTTGCCCATGAATTAGGTCACCTCGAAAGAAAACATTTAGTAAAAAGCCTTATAAGCCAGAACACTTCAGCCTTAATCAAGCACTATGTCTTTAAAGATAATCGTATCGTGAGTGCGATAAGCTATGCTGGTGGTCTGCATTACAGCAGGGAGACAGAAAAAGACGCAGATATGTTCGGCATAAACTTAGTAAACAAGCTCTACTGTAATGTTCCAGGTAAGTTAGAGTTTTTTGAAAAGATGTCTAAATTAGAGAATGCTGGGAAACTGCAAGAGTACTTTAGTACGCATCCGCTTTCTAGCAGTCGTATGGAATATCTTACTGCTGAGATTAAGGCTAAGGGGTGTCTTCTATAACCCCAAAACCTGCAAACAAGACAAAGCAAGCTCTTTACCCTTATCATCCTGAGTAACACTCGCTCTTGATAAAGCCTGCTCTTCAGTATTTACTGTAAGAACCCCATTAATAATCGGTTTCGAGTAATCTAACATCACGTCCATAATGCCTCTTGCTGACTCATTCGCCACTATCTCAAAATGATAAGTTTCACCACGAATAATAGTTGCAAAGCAAATTATTGCATGATAACCAGTAAAACTATCATGAGACTGTTTCCAAACTACAATTTCTGCGTTTTCGTCGTCCTCATGATCCTCATGTACCTTCAGTACACTGCGGTCATTCGTCCTCCTCAGCCTTGAACTTGCACGCTTGGAAACAGTCTCATCATCTATATCAAGAATCTCATCCTCTAAATCCTTCTCAAAGAGCTTCTGGCAGGCATAAGGCATCTCAAAAGCACCAGGAGTGTAATAACTATCTATATTTTCAGCTCTAATACCAAATTTAATTAAAGTCTCTTTAGCTGAATCTGCCATTTCCTGGTTATAGCCTATATTCCAGTTAGCGATAACTAGAGCTATCCTGATATTCTCAAGATAAAGGTTTTCAAGTATTTCTTCTAATTTAAATTCTGGTCTTGAGTGTCGCATATGATGCATCCTAGCCTAAACGAACTCTCCACGCAAGGCCCAAGGATTAGTCTTAGTAATCCTCACATCAGCAAAAGCTCCAATATATTTATCATGCAAAGCTGGATCACACTCTATGTTCACAGTTTTATTATTAAAAATTCTGCCCGTTAGCCTATCTGGGTTACGCACTGATTTACCCTCGACTAAGACTTTCTCTATCTTACCTACATACCTTAAAGCCTGTTTCTCAGCGACTTCCGTGCAAATCGCATTTAAAAGTCTGATTCTTTCCTGCTTTTCAGCATGGGTAATATTATCTTCCCATTCAGCAGCTGGTGTAAATGGACGTTTAGAATAGATAGCAGTATTGCAGGCATCATAGCCCACTTCCTGAACGACTTTCACCGAATCCATAAACTGCTCATGAGTCTCACCAGGGAAGCCTACGATAATATCACCAGTAATAGAAGCCTCTGGCATTAACTTACGAATATAATTCACTAGCTCCATATACCTAGCTACAGTATATCTACGAGCCATACGCTTAAGAACCTCATCATTACCAGCTTGTATCGGCACATGAAAATATTTAGAAACCTTAGGCAGCTCTGCTACTGTCTCTATAAGCTCATAGGTCATATCACAGGGGTGTGATGTTAAAAATTTAATTCGCTCAATACCATCTACCGTGTGAACTTCTCGCAGTAAGGCTGCTAGATTAGTCCCTATATCTAGGCCATAACCATCAACATTCTGCCCTAATAATATAATCTCCTTAAAACCTTCAGCAGCTAAAGTCTGCACTTCAGATACTATATCGGCTGTAGATCTAGAACGCTGATCACCACGAGTTTTAGGCACTATACAATAAGTACAGCGATAATTACAGCCATAGATAACATTCACCCAAGCGTAATATTTAGTTTTTCTAAAGATAGGAGTCTCTGGAATGTCGTCCGGCAACTCTTCCCAGATTTCAGCTACCTGAGGGCGGCTCGCATAGACACCTTTATTCTTAATAGCTGGCTCTACCCCATTTAAAAGATTAATCTGGTGCTTCGCTTCTGCCTCTAAAACTAAGTCTGGAAGACGATGTAAATTATGAGTACCGATAACTATATCAGCTGTTCTTACATCAGCAGCAAGTTTAGTCCCTTCCTGCTGTGGTACACAGCCGGCTAAAGCTATCATACTACCAGGCTTACGAGTTTTATCCCACTTGCCCATATAGCTTCGCATCTTATCTACAGCGTGTTCTCTGATACTACAAGTATTTAGAATGGAAAGATCAGCTTCCATTCTATCTTCAGTTTGAACATAATCGATTTCATCTAAAAGCCCTAACATTCTTTCCGTGTCAGCGACGTTCATTTGACAGCCTAGAGTCTCTATAAAAACTTTCTTTTTGGTTTTAGTAATCGACATTATTTATTTAGACGAAAGTAGGTTCAAGAACTGGCTCTTTTTCAATCAACTGTACAGCTTGAATCGCAAGCTCCGTAATCTTTCTATCAAGACTACTAAGTTTAGATACCTGCTTGCACATATCAACAGTACGTCTCAGAGCTTTCAGAGCATCGCCATCATCTGCCCTATTAGAAGACATAAGCTCTTCCCAGCTTTGAGATTCCATCCACTTAGTAACTACAGCAGATACATCCATGTTTATATCAACAGGCTTCATTACTCTAAAATCACGCTGAACCTTCACTACACTTCTTGCGATATTTTTTAAATTCTCAAAAACCTCATAATTATCTGCCTGAGCCTTAAGACCGAAACTATCTCTAGAAGATCTTGATTCCACGACCACCGCAGATAGCAAACAAGCAAACTGAGTAACATCTAAATTTTTCACAAAATCTTTAGTTAAAACTTCAGTAATATATAAAGAGTTCTCAGAGCGAATCGCAGCACAGATTTTACCAAGTTCTGTAGGCTTATAATTACTATCTAAATATGCTTTCTCTTTTAAAAGCTCTGTAATATCTTGGAAATTCTGCCAGTAAGTCTCTTCTTTAGCCTTAAGAATCTGATTTAATTCTCTTATCTTTTTACGATAACGTCTTAAAGTAGAAAACTGCTTAGAACATGGCTTCTGTTTAGGACAGCCATTACAAGGGTAATTCTGAGCCTCTAGAGTTAATATCTCTAGAAGTTCCTCCATCGCAGTAACATCTGGCGACATCTCTTCTTCTAGTTTTTTCTTACTCTTTCTCGTCTCATCAAGTTTATCTTGCATCGATCTATAATGCTGAAGATCCCCAATTTCACCTGGACACAGTGGTGTCTGCAAATCAAACTGCTTATTTTCAAGTAAACTCTTCTCAGCTAGTATCGGCTTAAGATCTCTTAGAATTAAAGAATGACCAAAGCTTTTAAATATAAGTGCTTTTACCTCATCAAGAGAATGATTAGTGAGTAAGTTAAGAACCATCTCATAACTTGGTCTGAAATTACTTTCTATGTCCTCAGCCTTAGAAACCGCTAAAGAAGCAGCATCCCCTGCTGTCTGATTACTGTTCTTAACAGTAATTACATAACCAACATCGTCCATACCTCTTCTACCAGCACGTCCAGACATTTGAAGAAACTCAGAAGCTTTCAGAGACCTGAATCCATGATCACCCATCTTCTCAAGACTACTAATAATAGTGGTTCTCGCTGGCATATTAATACCTGCTGCTAGTGTTTCAGTAGAGAAGACTATTTTAATAAGCCCTTTCGTAAATAAATCTTCGATTAATACTTTTAAAGCTGGTAATAGACCTGAATGATGCGAAGCCACGCCTTTACGAATAAGATTTAAATGTGGGTAATTCGCTATAAAACTACTAGATTTAATCTGTTCATCTATGATTTTATTTAATTCATCAGATTCTTTTTCAGTAAGTAACTTAAGCTCCTCACACTGCTTAGCGTAATTATCACAGCCTTTTCTACTAAAGACAAAATAAATAGCAGGTAGCATGCTCTTTTTAGCTAATTCTTCTACTACTAAATCTGGGGAAACTGGCTTACCAAAACCACCACCACGATGAGAGAATTTATGCTTAGAGCCAGAGCGATTATCATTCCTTTCTTTAAGCTTCGGATTTAACTTACCATTAGGGGTAATTAAAGGAAGAAGCTGCTCATCTTTAAAATAAAAATGATGCAGTGGCACTGGTCTAAAATCAGTCTTAACTAGAGCGCACTCTCCATGCACATTAGAGATCCAGTCTCTAAGTTCTTCAGGATTATTAATAGTCGCAGATAAAGCAATTAATTTAACTGATTTAGGGCTATATATTACACTTTCTTCCCAAACAGTTCCTCTTGACTCATCACCAATATAATGAAATTCATCAAAAATAACAAACTTTAAATCTTCAAGATAAGGATCTAAAGATCCAAATGTGGTGCCATAAAGCATATTACGGTAAATTTCATTCGTAAGAACCATAATCTGAGCATCTCTATTTTTAGAGGTATCGCCAGTAAGTATGCCAACCTTCTCAATTCCGTAATCTCTTTGAAATTCTAAAAATTTCTGATTAATTAAAGCCTTTAGAGGAGCTGTATAAAATACTTTTTTACCTTCCGCTATAGCCATCGCAATAGCCTCTGAGGCTATCGCTGTTTTACCTGCACCAGTAGGTGCACTAACGATTAAATTTTTTGAGTCCTTAATAAAAGCTATCGACTCTTCTTGAAAAGCATCAAGCTTGAACTTCGTCTTAGTTATTACCATTTAGCAAATCCAAATTCCTTGTATAAACACTATTATTCATGTTTATTTTTAGCATGGATAATGAAAAAGAACTAACTAGTCAAGCTTTTTTTAAGTATTAGATTTTTTTAAATCACTAAAATCGTAAGGATTATAGCCATTAATAAAACCACCATTTAGACTCACGCTACGAGCGCTAAAAGGGCATAAATATCCGTATTTAACACCAGTAGTAAAACCTTTCGCAGCACCGCTCAAAGCCCCAGCAACAGCTCCTACACCAAGACCGCTTACATTTCCAGCAGCCTCACCTAAAAGCCCAGGACCCATATACTCAGAGAAACCATCTGCATAAACTATCGCCTTCGACAGGCTGCCTCTAACAGCTCCGATAGGTGTACCAGCAGCTATGCCGACAGGAACCCCCACTAAAGTACCGAAAACTCTGTGAAAAATACTAGTATCTTCATCAGCCTTCGCAACTTCAGGCTTAAGCTCAACTTTCGGAGCGACTGGTGGTGTTATCGCAAGCAAATCAGCCTTCGCCTTATATTCACCAACTTTTCTATTTAATTCTTGATTCTCGCCTCTTAAACTAATAAGAGATCCATCTAACTGAGCCTTATCACGATAACAATCATTACATTTTTGGTTAGCAGAATCTAAATCCGTCCTTAATTTTCTGGCTTCAGCCTGCTGATCAAGATAAAGATTTTTATACTCATCAGCATTAAGCCTTGCGCGCTCAAGTTCATTTCTCAAATCTGAACTTAAATCCGTCATCGGTCTCGGTAAACCACCAGCAAAAGCTGAGTGCTGAGACCCCAATGCCAAAAATACTAAACATAATATTATTTTTTTCATATAAACACAATTATCTTACCATGTCAAAATGGTGCTAATTTCTTATACCCATAGAGACTGAAAATGACAGCAAAGGTTCCCAATCTAAAAAAGGAGAGAAAAGGGATTCTTCACGTTCAAGAGAAGTTTTGGTTTTACAACTGGAGTATGACTAAAAGTTATAGCTTTTAAAAACTCTGCTGCCACAAGATTTAAATCAAGCTCAGCTTGGTTTGAAAATACAGTAAATATGGTATCTCCAGCTTTTACTTCATCTCCCACTTTAGCTGAAAAAGTTACACCAGCTTTATAATCGATACCATTATTTTTTGATTTATTAAGACCAAAAGCCAGTTCATTAGCTAGGCGGCCGACTTCCTCACAGGAAATATCTTTTATAAAAGCTTTTTCAGAAGCTTTAACAGCATATTCATACTTAGCCCTATAAGTATCTTTAAAAGCCTTTAAATCGCCACCCTGTGCAGAAATCCATTCATCAAATTTCACATAGGCTTTACCAGAGGCAATCGCAGAAATAACTTCAGCCCTATCTACTAAAAGGCTAGCCAGATCAATTACTAATTCATAAGTATCATTTTTTAAAGTACCCTCAAGAATTTCTATAGCTTCCATAATTTCAAGTGAATTACCAACAGCATAACCCAATGGCTGATCCATATTAGTAATCAGGACTTTAACATCCAATTTAAGTTCACGTGCAATAGATAAAATCTCATCCTTAAGAGCTTTAGCAGAATTTAGATCTTTCATAAAAGCTCCACTGCCGCATTTGAGATCGATTAGAATGACATCAGCTCCACCAGCTATTTTTTTCGACATAACGCTAGAAGCGATAAGTGGTATGGAATCTACAGTAGAAGTAAGATCTCTAAGAGCATAAAGTTTTTTATCAGCAGGCGCAAAGTCAGTGGTTTGTCCAGAGATAGCGATACCAACTTCGGCTATCTGCTTTTCAAAAGCCTGAATATCAATATCTATCTTAAACCCTGGTATAGAAAGGAGTTTATCTACAGTTCCCCCCGTATGACCAAGAGCTCCACCTGAAAATTTAGATACCTTAAACCCTAAAGCTGCAAGCAAGGGAGAAAGAACAATAGTCACTTTATCACCAACCCCGCCAGTACTGTGCTTATCAACAAAGCCTCGTGTGCTAGCCTCTCTTTCACCACTAATGTCGCAGCCTTGATCGTGCCTTTTTAATGTGAGCACATGACCACTGTAAGCCATAGCTCTTGTCAGTTCAGCCGTTTCACGATGGTTTAAACCATTTAATCTCACCGCCATTAACCAAGCACTCAACTGAAAATCAGGGATAGAAGAAATATTATTAATCAGCCAATTAATCTCATCTAGACTGTGTTCCAGTCCATTCTTTTTCTTATTAATAATTTCCACTACACTATATTTAGACATTAAGAACCAACGAAAGAAGTTAGATAATTAAAACTCTGAAGCTCTTAATATCAAGCTAAAGCAGCAGAGCCACCTACGATCTCTGATATTTCCTGAGTAATAGCTGACTGACGAGCCTTATTATAAGAAAGGAGCAGCTTCTTAATAACTGCATCAGCATTATTACTAGCATTATTCATCGCGGTCATTCTTGAAGCTAGCTCACTAGTAGTGGCATCAAGAATATCCGTATAAACGGTGTTATTTAAATACATCGGAGTTAGAGTATCAATTAAAGCTCTAGCATTAGGTTCTAGAATCACATCACTAGACTGAACAGAATTAGCTGAGCTCTGCGGCTTTTCTACTGGAAGAAAGTTTTTAATTTCAGCCACACTATTAACCATACTAATAAAGCGTGTAGAAATTACTTCTACTTTCTGAACTTCATTTGAAGTAAATTTCTCAGCAGCAAATGTACTAATTTCTTCCACTAACTCTAAACTAGGTTTAGTTTGTAAGTTTATATATGATCGAAGAACCTCTACTCCTTGTTCTTTATACATGATCTTAGAGAAGGCATCAGTAGCTTTTCTGCCGATAGTAAGCAGAGATATTTTCAATCCCTCTGACTGTAAATCTTTAATTCTTTTTCTAGCAAGCTTAAGAATATTAGCATTATACGGGCCACACAGACCTATATCCGAAGAAATTACAATCAATAAAACACTTTCAACCTTAGTAATTTTTTTCAGCAAAGGATTCTGGTCCAGCTCTTCCTGATCTAAACATCCCTGAAGTTGAGTGTAAAGCTGTTTAACACCATTTGCATAAGGTCTAGCAGCCTTAATTAACTTTTGCATTTTATTTACCTTCGCCGCAGCGACAAGTTTCATCGCAGCCGTAATCTTCTTGGTTTTTTTAGTGCTATTAATTTTAAGTTTAATTTCTTTAAGACTAGCCATACAGTCTAACTATTTTAGCTTAATCAAGACCGATGCACAACTCCATGTTCTCTTCAACATTAAAACCGCAAACTCAAGATTAAGTCTCCATAAACTAAAATTAAGCTATGCTAACGCCCTTGATAAATAATTTTGATTAATCTTTAATAAATCAGTAGCAGACTCAAAATCTAATCCTTTCTTAAGATAAAGAACAGCCTGTTTAACTCTATTATTAGATAAAGCTAAAGCCTGCTCAGCTAAAGGCTTATCACAGTCCGTAATTAAGCTTACTAATCTAATAGCTCTCTCCTTGAGCTTTTTATTACTCACCTTAACATCTATCATTAGGTTACCAAAGGTTTTACCTAACTTAACCATAACTGAAGTACTTATAATATTAAGTACCATCTTCTGCGAGGTTCCAGCTTTAAGCCTAGTACTACCTGAAAGTATCTCAGGACCAGTATCTAAAAAAATAGAATAATCCGCATATTTAATAATCTCAGCTCCATGATTATTGGTCAGTACCGCTGTCTTAGCACCATATTCTCTCGCTGCTTTTAAAGCTCCTATAACATAAGCTGCTCCACCGCTAGCCGAAATACCGATAACCACATCATGGCACTGCTCACGAACTCCAATTTCTGCGTTTTCGCTACTCTTTAAATTCATCTTCGCTAAAACATCAGCATAACCAGCAGCTTCATCATCTTCGGCTCCTTCTACTGCATACTGGATGGCTCTTTCACCACCAGCGATAATAGCTTTCACTAAATCTGGCTCAGTAGAAAAAGTAGGCGGACATTCTACTGCATCTAAAACACCAAGACGCCCACTAGTACCAGCTCCCACATAAATCAATGATCCACCCTGTCTTAAAGATTCACTAACAACTTCGATGACCATTCCGATATCTTCTTTAACATCAGCAATGGCTTTTAAAATCTGTTGGTGATCATCCACAAAGAGCTGAACTAAATCAGAGGAGTTTAACTGATCTAAATTTTCAGAAAGTGGGTTTACCGATTCTGTTATGGGCAGCATTATTTACACTCTCCTTGATACAGCAGACAAGACACCTTATGGCACTGCTCGCGAACTCCAATTTCTGCGTTTTCGTCGTCCTCATGATCCTCATGTAAGCTTGATAAATCAAGCTTGTATTTCTGCTTGCTCGGATATGAGCCACTTACATGGCTCGCATCCTCGGCATCGCTAGAAATTACCCGTACACTGCGGTCATTCGTCCTCCTCAGCCTTGAACTTGCACGTTCGCAAGCAGTGCCATTTTGGGGCTGCTCACGAGCTTCAATTTCTGCGTTTTCGTCGTCCTCATGATCCTCTAAAAGTGGATCATTGATCTCACAAGCCTCAAAGCATTCAGGACATCTAGTGCGGAAAGCACAACCACTCGGTATTTTAGTTGCACTGGGTATTTCACCATACAAAAAAGTACGCTCCCTATCACGCTTAGTCGGGTCTGGGAGTGGGGCTGAGCTTAAAAGAGCTTTAGTGTAAGGATGCAAAGGATTACGAAAGAGATCATCTTTAGCTGCTATTTCAACTATTTTTCCTAGATACATAACAGCTACTCTATCTGCGATAAACTTAGCCACGGCTAAATCATGAGTAATAAAAAGAAAACTAATACCCAGCTCCCGCTTAAGCTTCAGCATTAAATTCAATATAGTCCACTGAATCGATACATCTAAAGCACTCACAGCTTCATCTGCAATAATCAATTTAGGATTACAAGCTATCGCTCTAGCTATACAGACTCGCTGATTTTGTCCACCTGAACACTGATGTGGATATTTAGAAGCAAGCTCAGCATCAAGTTCAACAAGCTGCATAAGCTCAAATACTCTTTCTTTAATATTCTTTTCTTTATTTATTCTCAAGGGTTCAGCAATAGAATCAAAAATTTTAAAGCGAGGATCTAAGCTACTAAAAGGATTCTGGAAAATCATCTGTAAACTTTTTCTTTTATCTAAAAGCTTAGATCCATGAAGATGTAAAAAATCTTCACCTTCAAAATTAATCTCACCAGAGTCTGGCTCAGTGAGACGAGTTATAAGTCTTGCTAAAGTGGATTTACCGCAGCCAGATTCGCCTACCAAAACTAATATCTCAGCTTTATCAATAGATAAATCCACTCCCCTCACGACTTGAAGAAGCTCTTTAGTCGCTAAGCCCCATCCCCCATCTTTTGAGATAGAAAAAGATTTAGATAAATTTTTAACCTCTAATAAAGCCACTATTTAAGAACATAACATATTCAAGACCGCTGCACAACGTGCGTTTTCAAGACTAGGAAGAACGATCAAAAATTAGAAGAAAGTTTTTTACAGATTAAAATGGTATTTTGGTATTAGTGGGAAAAAATATTTTAAATCTCTCAATAATCGGTGCTGGAGCTATGGGTTCAGCGATAGCCTCTGGTGTTCATTTAGCTCAAAAAAAATTATTAGCTAACCAAGAAATTAAAGTTCCCGAGCGATACGAAAACACAGAAGTTAAACTGAGTATCTGCAATCGCAGTCAAGAAAAATTAAATGAGTTAAGTCAAAAGATAGACTTCACCGCTTACGAAAAAATCGAGAAGATGCTTAGTGTAGAGAAACCAAACCTACTGATCATCGCAGTTAAGCCAAAAGATATTTCTGAAATCCTAAATTCTTTAAAAAGCATAAGCAGTGAATGTATTATCGTCTCCGTCCTCGCTGGAATAAATATAAAAACGATAGAAGATAGATTTCCATTTAATCCAATTTTCAGAGCCATGCCTAACACACCAGCTCAAATCGGCTCTGGGATTACGGCTCTAACCTACAATAAGCACTGTAATGATGAACATAGAAACTTAGTACAAGAAATTTTTCATGCTGTAGGTGACGTTATCTTCATAGATGATGAAAATAAAATGCATGCGATTACAGCTCTCTCTGGATCTGGTCCAGCCTATTTTTTCTTTCTTGCAGAAGCTTTAATTCAGGCTGGAATCAATCAAGGACTTAGCTTAGAGGAAGCCAGTATTTTAGTAAATAAAACCTTTCTTGGTTCAGGACTATTACTAAATTCCTGCAACGAGGGAGCTATTAACGAATCTGTGAATTCAAGATCGAGCAATCCAAGCCCAGAAACACTTAGGAAGGCAGTCACCAGCCCAAATGGCACTACCCATGCTGCTATTAGCAGTTTAGAAAATAATAGATTTTTAGAAATAATTAATCAAGCAATTCAAGCAGCAAGTCAAAGATCCAAAGAATTAGCTGTAAATTAAAAGATTACTAGCTTAAATCTGCTTAAATTAAACCTTTAGCCCACTTAGCATTTGTCATGTAAATAAAACACGGTATGAATAAAACAATCCAATAGAGCCATTCACTAGCCCAAGCCCAGATTAACGATAGATGAAGCTGCTCTAAAACTATATAGTTATATACGGAGTATATAATTACGGCTAAAAGCTCAGCTAGTAAAGCAGTTTTAGTATGACCAGTACCAACCACCGCATTCATCCATATAGTCGAAAATGAAGTAATAAAGAGTCCAACTAGAACCACTTTCAAAACTGGAGCAGCTGCTGTAATAAAACCCTCACCCTGACCATAAATACCCAGCCAGAAATTTAAATTCATCAGAACTAAAACACATGAAATCAAAGCGAAAATTGCCGACAATCGCGATATCTTCCAAACCAAGTCCAGCACAGCATCTCGCTTACCCTGCCCAATTAAATTACTTACCATCGTGTTAGTAGTCGCAGAAAAAGCCCAAGTAAAACAGCCGAATAAACCTAGAATATTTCTCATAGTATTAGAAATAGCTAGTTCGAGTGAACCATAATGCTCCACTAAAATGTAAAAATACTCCCAACTGAGTATACTGATAGCGTACTGAAGGATTAAAGGTGATGACTGCTTTAGGATAATCTTACAGACAGAGAAATCTAAACTTCTGGGTTTAAATAATTTAAAAGTATTTTTAATACCACTGATATTTAAAACTAAATAAATAACCAGAAGTCCTGAAAATTCAGCTATTAATGAAGCATAAGCTGCACCATTAAAACCTAATTCAGGAAAACCAAATTTACCATAAATTAAAACATAATCAAAGAATATATTTACAAGCGTTTCAATAAAAGTACCAATAATCAAAAGACGTGAATTATTAGTACCGACTAAAAGCGTGTTGCCAAGCTGATATAAATAAAGAAAAAACAAACCCCAAATTCGAATTTTAAGAAAACTAAAGGCAGCTACAAAGTTACTAAAATCTTTTAAAGAAGAGGCTAGTATTGGAGCAGCAAAAATATATGTGAAAAGCAATCCCAATAAGGCTATTAAAAAACTTAAAATGACTCCTTGATAAAAAAGCTTACCTATCTCATCTGGATTATTCTCTCCAGCTCGCCTGGCGATAAGGACTCTGACACCATTACTAAAGCCCATACCAACCACAGCAAAGATTAGGTAATAAATACCAGTTAAACCAGCCAGCCCTAGAGCTTTCTCACCAAGCGTACCAAGAAAAATATTATTAATAACGAAATTAAACTGTGGCACCACAATAGCAGCAGCTATAGGCAGGGCAATACCCAAAATCTCTCGATTAGAAGATTTCACTTGAAGATTTTTACTACTGTTGGTACTGAGCATTTACCTGAGCCATATTTAATATCTCATCCCATTCTTCTTTAGCGACTGGCTGCACTGATAGGCGAGAACCTTTCTGTACTAGCTTCATATCTTTCAGTTTAGGATTAGCCTTTATCGCTTCAAGAGAAATAAAAGGTAAATCCTGAATGTGTTTTACATCTACTAACCACCAACGTGGATTATTTATATCGCTCTGTGGATCATAATATTTAGATTTTTTATCAAACTGCGTAGGATCTGGATATGCTTCTTTAGTAACGACTTCCACTATGCCAATAACACCAGGTGGCTTAGCGTTACTGTGATAAAAAAATGCTTTATCGCCAGTCTTCATCTCCTTCATCATAATATTTCTAGCTTGATAGTTTCTAACACCATCCCACATATCAGTTTTATTCGGGAGAGACTTTAAATCATCTATAGAAAAAGATGACGGTTCTGATTTTATAAGCCAGTAATTACTCATAAATTAAATCTTAGCGAAAAGTGAAGAAATGCTTTTAAATTTTACAACTAAATCGTTTAAGGGCTTACAAAATAGACATAATTTACGCTAGTATATTATCCATGCGTATTGGTGTACTTACTGGCGGTGGTGATTGTCCGGGTTTAAATTCCGTGATAAGAGCTTTAGTTTTTAAATCTGTTAAAGAATATGGATCAGAGGTGATCGGTATTAAATATGGCTGGAAAGGTGCAGTGGAGAACATTACCACTGAACTTAGCTTAGATAAGACAGAAGATATAATCAGAGAAGGTGGAACTATCCTTAAATCTTCAAGAACTAATCCTTTCAAGATAGAAGGTGGTCCTGAAGCAGTAATTAAGACCATGAAGGATAATAAATTAGACGCTCTAGTAGCCATAGGCGGCGAAGATACTTGTGGCGTAGCTTCTAAACTTTATAATCAATATAAAATAAATGTTATCGGCGTACCGAAGACTATAGATAATGACTTATCTGGTACTGATGTAACTTTTGGCTTTGATACTTGTATCAATATCGTTACAGATGCTATAGATTCTCTGCACACTACAGCTTGCTCTCATGAACGCGTTCTAGTCTGTGAAGTTATGGGCAGGCACGCTGGCTGGATAGCTTCTTTCTCTGGTATTTCAGGGAATGCTGATTATATATTAGTTCCAGAAGAGGAAGTGGACACGAAAGAACTCTGTGAAACTATTAAAAAAGTTTATGCGAAAAAATCCTACGCAATAATCGTCGCAGCAGAGGGAGCTAAACTTTCTAATCAAGACGTAACAAAAGACACTGAGTTAGATGCTTTCGGCCACGTTAAGCTAGGTGGTATCGGTGAAAAGATCGCTAAAATTATTGAAAAAGAAACTGGTATAGAAACTAGATCTACGACTTTAGGACACATCCAAAGAGGCGGTAGACCATCGGCTTTCGATAGAGTATTAGGTACTAGACTTGGCTGGAAAGCTGCTGAGATGGTGCAGAATGGCGAATGGGGTAAAATGTCTGCGATAGTAGGCAATAAGACTGAAGCGGTATCTCTTAATGAAGCTGTTGGTTCATTAAAGACTCTAGAACTGTCTATCCATGAAGACTCTAAATTATTCTTTGGTACAGAGACTGATAAACAGTTAGCTAAATCTCATTAGTTAAAAGATATTAGATCGGATTAAAGTTTCAAGAGAGATACTAAAGTGCTTAAAGATAAAACTACGGTTCTTAAATTCGGGGGGAGTTCTGTTGCTAACGCAGACTGTATTAAAAAAGTCTGTGAGATAGCTATTCGCGAGAGTGAAAACGCGAATCTGGTCATAGTCGTCTCTGCCATGGGCAAAGCTACTGATTCCTTAGTTAAATTAGCGAAAGAATTTAATCCTCTACCAGAAGGGCGAGAGCTTGATATGCTTCTGTCGACCGGTGAGCAGGTCACTGTTTCCTTAGTCGCGATGTGCTTACATCAAATGGGCTTTAAGGCTATATCACTAGTAGCTTCACAGGCTGGCTTCATCACAGAAAGAGCACATAATCGTGCAAGAATCGCTCAGATTAAGACAGATAGAATAGAGAAGCATTTAAATCTTGGAGAAATCGTTATAGTAGCTGGTTTTCAAGGTATCACAGAAGATGGTGAAATAACTACTCTTGGTAGAGGCGGCTCAGATACATCTGCTGTAGCGATAGCTGCTGCTTTGAAAGCTGAAAGATGTGATATCTACACGGACGTAGAAGGCGTTTACACTACTGACCCTCGTATAATTCCAGAAGCCAGAAGATTAGATCTTATAAGCTATGAAGAGATGCTAGAACTTGCTAGCCTTGGAGCTAAAGTCTTACACCCGCGTTCGGTAGAATTAGCTAAAAAATATAATATAAATCTAAGAGTAAGAAGTACTTTCAAGCCAGATGACTTAGGTACTAGAGTAGTTAAATTAAGTGAGGTAAGAAATATGGAATTAACCCAAGCTGTGACTGGAGTTGCGATAGATGATAAACAAGCTAAATTAGGTTTTATGGGGGTACCAGATGAACCAGGTATAGCCTGTAAGATCTTCGATAGACTAGCGAAAGAGAATGTGAGCATAGATGTTATTCTCCAATCCATTCCTAGAGACGGAGTTATAGATATAGCTTTCACCGTGCAACAAGATTATTTACAAAAAGCTGTAAGGATCGCAGAAGAGCTAGCAGTAGAAGTCGGAGCAGATAAAATAGTTTTCGATGAAAATATCGCAAAGGTATCTATAGTCGGAGCGGGAATGCTTAATAAGCCTGGTATAGCAGCTGAAATGTTCTCATCTCTATATAATGCTGGTATTAATATACAGATGATTACTACTAGTGAAATTAAGATCAGTTGTATTATCAGAATCGAAGAAAGTCAGAAAGCTGTTAAAGCGATACATGATCAGTTTAATCTAGCTTATTCTAAAGAAGAAATTATTGTATAGTTTTAAAATCCCTATTAATAAAATCCTTCAAGAAATTAATAAGAAGAAAGAGAGAATATGAGCACAATCGAATCAAGCACTGAAAATCAAGTTATCAAGATGGATATACAGGATATATTCAATACATTACCCCATAAATATCCTTTCTTAATGGTGGATAGAGTCACTGAGTGCTTAGCTGGCGAATACGCTAAAGGTTATAAGAATATTTCTGTAAATGAACCTCAATTTCAAGGACACTTTCCAGATGTGTCTATTATGCCAGGAGTATTACAGCTCGAAGCATTAGCTCAAATGTGCTGCATATGCATGCTTCACGTGAAAGATTATTCCGTCGGTTATAAAGGAATATTTACTGGACTAGATCAGATTAGATTTAGAAAAATCGTAGTTCCAGGAGATAGATTAGATATAGAAGTAAAGAAAATAAAGTTTAGATTTCCTTTCGGGAAATTTGAAGTAAAAGCGACAGTAGATGGTGAAGAAAGCTGCTCTGGAGTACTTTCTTTTGCCATGATAAAAAATACTGAGCTATAAATCCGATTATATGAATTCAAGTTATAATGTTAAGGCAATGAATTCTAAAGCAGTTGACCTAAATTTACTATCTACTTTCCATCCTAGAGAGACTTTTGCACAAAGATCAGCATTAGTTCAGGCTTTCAAGTTTTTTATTCTAGCTGTAGTTTGGTTATCGATTATCTTCGTCGTAGCAGCTGGTGCTGGACTAACTTTCGCATGGAAAGCACCTTTCGTATTTAACGAACTGATGCCGACTTGGTTTCCTGCTATAGATAAACAGATATTTAAAAACCTAGCTGATATTCACGCATATCTAGCTCCTACTGTGGTAGTAGCGACTATTATTCCCGTAAATGCACTGTTCATGGTGCTTTGTGAAAGGAAATTCCTATCTTTACTCACTGTAAGAATCGGACCAGATGCCGTTGGACCAAATGGTGGACTGCAAACACTAGCTGATGCTTTAAAGCTTCTTTTTAAAGAAGATACTGTACCTAAGAATTCAGATCCTATTCTGTTCTTCTTAGCTCCAGCATTATTCTTCGCCCCTTCCATGGTGGTTTTCTTACCTTTACTAGCTGTAGCAGCCAATCGCCTAGGCGGTTTCATCTATGCCGATCTTGATATTAGCTTGATATTCATATTAGGTTTTCTATCACTTGGCACTATGTCACTAGTTATGGCTGGCTGGGCATCTAATAATAAATATTCACTCATGGGTGGTCTAAGAGCCGCTTCTCAAGCTATTAGCTATGAAATCCCATTAGTACTCGCCATTATCTCTGTCATTATGCTCTCTGGCTCAGTGAATCTTTTCGAAATATCTGAAGCTCAAGCTGGTGGAATACTTAACTGGAACCTTCTGGGTAACGGGGAACTACCAAGAATCTTAAATCTGTTTGCTAGCACTAATGGTAATTTCTTTGATGGTTTCGTGACTTTAGTTTACATAACACTGTGCGTTAGCTTATTTTTAATCTTCATTACCGCTTCCACGGCAGAGGTTAACAGAATTCCTTTCGACATCCCAGAAGCTGAGTCAGAGTTGGTTTCAGGGTTTAACACTGAGTTTAGCGGCATGAAATTCGCATTATTTTTCTTAGCTGAATATACTAATCTGTTTATCGCTTCAGCTATAGCTTCTATATTATTTCTTGGTGGTTCACATCTACCGATTAGCATAGAAGCAGAACAGGCGCTTTACTCAGCTCTTACGAATCTAAATATTAGCCTCCCTGTTATTGGCACCTTTAATGGTATGTTCGAAGGCTTAAATTTCGTCTGGGTAATAACATCAGTAACTCTCTTAGTGAAGATCTATCTTATGTTCCTTGTCGCTATCTGGGTTAGAGCTACTCTACCAAGACTGAGACAGGATCAATTAATGGAGTTTGGTTGGAAATACCTTATTCCTCTTACGCTTGCCATTCTGTTCCTTATGGCTATAATTTTGGAGTATATTAAATCATGAATTTCATAAGTACCTTAAAATCATTCACTAAATTCCCTCTTGGAATCTATAACATTCTTCTAGGTATGTTTACAGTAGTGAAACACACTACTAGAGATCCGATTACCTCTGACTATCCTAATAAGATGCCAGAACTCTATCCTAGATCAAGACACAGGCTAGCTTTAAACGTAGACCCCATTACAGGTGAGCATCTATGTATCGCCTGCAAGCAATGCGAAAGAGTCTGCCCTGATGCTTGTATTTCAGTTATCCCGCATACCGAGGTGAAAGCGAAATCTACACAGTTTTATATAGATCACGGTCTATGTATGTTCTGTGGTCTATGTACAGAAGTCTGTCCTACTGACTGTATTATTAACACCGTAGATTTTGAGATGTCAACAGAAACAAGAGAAGATCTAATCTATGATATTAAAAAATTAACCCTCACTCAAGAGCAGTCTAGAGAATACTTTAAGATGAAAGGGTATACACCTAAACCTAAGAAAGCTGCTGCTTAAGGGGACACGACGAAAACGCAGAAATTCGAGCTTGTGAGCAGTCCCCTAAGCGAAACTGTACGTTAGGCTGTTGTGTTTAATCTTCCCAGCTTGGTATAATTCTTGCCTTAATGTATCGTAAAGATTACTTGGGGTGGGGCTTTGAGAGATTTCTTGTAATTTAGATTTAACTAAATGAAAAGCATTATCTAATTTTACTTTCGATGCAAGTAAATGAGAAACTAAATCACTGCATACCACTTTAGCTGGTATTTTTTCTTTTACTTTATTATGCTTCAGCTGAGTTTCATTTGTAGCTATAGCTTTTAAATTATTCTCAGAGTTATTGAAAGGTGAAGAAAAAGCAGGAAGCCTAATATTTAAAAGACTGTTACGTAAACTATCTAAGTGCTGCTTTGGCAACTTATCTGTTAAATTACGTAAATAGCTTTCTATGGATGGTCCTAATTTTTCATTTCCTAAAATTTGCACAGCTCTTGAAAAGAGCGTAGGGACATAATAATGAAGATCCTTGTTTTCTTTTAATTCAGTTAAAAAACTTGTCGTATTTTCGACATGCCCAACTTTAAAAAACTCAAAATCAGTATGGTAAGCAACAGCTCGTTTACTTGCTTTCTGAATATCCTCTATCTTCAGTTCACCATTAAATGGACTTAAATTTTCTTTACTCGGCTTCTGTGAGCGAAGATCTATGTGAATAAATAATAATCCCTCTGGATTATCTGAAGTAGGGGTGATTCTCACAACTAAACCTGTATGAGTAGGGCTCAATGCCATACTTAAATACTCCTCAACATTTAAACCCTGCTTTTGAAATTGTGCCTTTAACTCATCTGGTAAAGGATTAGATCTAAGAGCTTTTTGGATAGCATTAGGTATCATGTATGGTCCAGCCTGGTGAGGATCTGAAAAAAATACAGCAGTATCCCCCACTTTAGGTAACAGCTGATTTAATTTATTAGATAAAGCCTTAGCATGCTCAGAGGCACTGACATCTGCATGTAAACTTTTCAGCATCTCCGGAGAGGCTTTTCTCGTCGTAATACCTAGAAAAAAATTCTGAGCAGGGGCTGGTAATACCTGATAAATTTTAGCGAGACTCGACTTCGCTAAATTCATAACAGGATCAAAAAATTTATTAACAGTTAAGCTAATAGACATTAAGACACTCTAACGCCCTAATACGTATTTATATTATACCCTAAATTTAGCTACAATATCTAGTAAATAGGAGTTACACGAAGCGACGAGGGGGGCGTAATTCACGCTCTATTCGCGTACGTCTCTAAGGTCTTGTTTAGAAAATCGCGTATTGTTTGATTATTAGCAGCCTGCAGCGCAGTGCCAAAATAAGAACTCCCCTGGTTCACAAATTCTACAACTTTATCAGATGGAAGATTCTCAATTATCAGCTCTACGGCTCTAATATTATCGTTATTAGCAGCTTGCATAAGCAGCGTAGAATTATTTACAAATGTCCCTGTCAAAGCTTTTACTAATTCATTAGGTAACAGATTCTTAATTATCAGCTCCAGTACTTCGGTATGACCTTTCTGAATATCATAGATCAGCGCCGTATAACCAAGATCATTCTTCTCAGTCAAAGCGTTTACTAATTTATCGGCTGGAAGATTTTTAATTATCTGCTTTATTACTCCTCCCCTAGCAGCAATCATCAGCACCGTATCATTATGACGAAGACTATTCTTCTCAGTCACAAGCTCTACTACTTGAGCTGCTGGAAGATTTTTAATTAGCTGATCCATTAATTCAGTAATACTTTTTCTAGCAGCAATCATGAGTACAGTATAACCATCAACATCCTTCTCCTTCAAAAATTCTACTAATTTACTGGGTGGAAGCTTTTCAATTAGCGGCTTTATGAATCCACTATAATTTTTCTGAACAAGAATATATAAGAGGTCACTGAGATAATTCCTATTCTTAGCCAAAACTTCTACTAATTTATCAGGTGAAAGATCAATTAGCTGCTTTATTACTTTAAAATGACTTTTGTTATAAGCAATGTTCGGGACGGTAGAATGATAAATACTCTTCTCTGTAAAAGCTTCTACTAATTTATCAGGTGGAAGATTCTCAATTAGCTGATCCATTAATTCAATATGACCTTCGCTAAGAGCAAAGATGAAGATATTTTCACCTTCTGGTCTCATCCTTAAATTAGATTTATCTCCATCTCTATCTCTAAAGATTTGAGCCTCCAAGCGACTGAGGCTAGACTTTAACTCACTTTCTTTATATGCATCTCCAAATATCTGAGTGAGATCTTTTTCGCGGTCTCGTGTTTTTAGTATTTTTTCTATTCTTGGATCTCCATTTCGACCAAAGTTCTTAATTCCTTTCACAATTTCATAGATAAAGAATAAATCGTCCTCTGTAAAGTCTATATTCTTTTGAAATTTACCATAGAGTCTCTCTAGAGCCTTAGTATCTTTATCTGCTCTTAGCCATTTTTCAAGATTCGGGAATACAGGCTTACCATCTGCATCTCTGCTTTGAAGTTTTTCTTGTAAAATACTGATCCCATTATCGCCTGTAGCATTAGCAATAAATCCATCTAGATTTTGCCTTGCAGCGATACCACGAATTTCTGATATTTCATCACCATTCATCGCAATAGCTAATCTTGGTAAGACAGGGTTTTTATTTTTATCTTGAGAGAAGTAAATATAGATATCACCTTGTTTTAAATAACGATCTGCAGTGTCTAAACCCTGCAAGCACCATCCAGTATCCCAATACTTAATACTATCCCTAAGTTCCTTTGGTTCACTGTCTTTAGGAAACTTTCGCCATTCTCCATCAGTAGTACTTAAATCTATCTTGCTTGTTGTTTGATTCTGCAAGAATTTATACAGACTACTAAAATGCAGCGTGACAGTACCATTACCTTTAGTAATGTCAATATTATCTTTTAAAAACTTATACAGATTAGGATTTTCTTGCTCATATTTTTTTTGAATTTCACCCATGATTTTGGTATGAGAATGAATTTCACAGAGTTTTACGATATCATTAATTTCGCCGACTAGAGCTGGATTAAGGACTGGGAAATCTTTAATTGAATTTGGTGATGATCTATTTTGAAAATTAACTTTAGTGTTTCTTGGATCATTTAATATTAGTGAATAGAGAATAACTTTATCTAATTGACCATCAGAGAAGAGCATATTGAGCTTATCTTTAAAGTCATCATCTAGCTCAGGGTTCCTTTGAGTAGTTTGGATAATTTCAGCTTTAATTTCATCTGGAGCTATCTCACTACGAGCATGTCTACTGATAATGTCTTGAAATTTTTCAAAAGAAGCTGTATCTATATCGGTGTGTGATGCTAGAGAATCTGGTTTTTCTAATATTCCTTCAAGAACAGATAAGTTCGGCTTATTATCTAGTATTCGTACTTCTAGATCAGCTACTGCATTAAATATCCAGTGTCTCGTCTTATTATTTAAGTAAGTAACCCCACCATCTGGATCGTTTAAATAATTAAACCAGTCTGTTAACGAAGCTCTTAGATCAGCTTTTTTATTTTCAAACACTTTTAGCCTGTCTAGAGTGGCTCCTGGATTGATGTCTCGAGCCAGTTCTTGAAGATGATTAAAATCTGAATCTGTGAGTTCTTGTGGTAAAAAACGCTCTATATACTCTATCTTCTTCTCTGCTGAAGAATCTGTAAAGAATTCAGGAGCCTTAGCCAGAATGAATTCTTGAGCTAATTCTAATTTTTTAGAATATTTCGCATTAGTGATTAAAGATATCCAATCAACAGTGCTTCCATTATTAGTAAAGTCCTTTTCCTCTTCATTTTCTACTATGAGGCGAGTCAAATAGCCTAAAAGTGAACTAGAGTCAGGCTGAGATTCAGCAGGGGTGCTAATTTGCTGTACTAGGGCAGTAGCTAAACCTTTGACTCGTGTTTGAATAGGCCTCGGTAATTGAAGCTGTAAGGTCGAAGGCTTATCTTGAATGACCACGACAATAATAAGTATATCTAGATTTTCGACTAAATAACAAAAGTACCTATTTTTTTCATTTTATCGGGCTGAGGGAATTGAGTTTAAAGTCTGTTTAAGATCAAACGATCATAACGCTCTTTCAGAGCTTGACTTAACTAAAATAGCACAAATAATTCCGCCAAGCGAAGGATATCAAAAGAAAGCTGGTGGACATCCACGTGCCTCTGGTGCAAATATTATTGCAGAAGACCTAGACAGTGTTATAAGCCGAATCATAATGATCCTAAACCAAGAAACACAACGCATGAAAGAAGCTCATTCTAAATTAGCTCGACAAAAAAAATAAATTAAGACAGCTGCCTAAGCTCATCTAATCTCTGAATATTTTTACGAACTGACTCGGCTGAAGATTTAAGTGCAGCTAACTCAGACTCAGTAAGCTTAAGCTCTAAAATCTGCTCAATCCCTTTACTAGATAGCTTAGTAGGCACTCCAACGAAAACACCAGAAATACCATATTCACCTTCTAAATAACAAGAGCAAGGTAGTATCTGTTTTTTATTTAATAAAATAGCGTCTATCATTTCAACAGCAGAGCTAGCTGGCGCGTAGAAAGCTGATCCAGTCTGTAAAAGATTAACTATCTCTATGCCACCTTTCTGTGTTCTTTCAATAATCGCATTAATTTTTTCTTCTGAAAGCAGCTCCGTAAGTGGAACTCCAGCTACAGTAGTATATCTTGCTACTGGTACCATATCATCCCCATGACCACCAAGCACACAAGGCTGAATATTTTTAACAGAAACATCTAAAGCCTCTGCGATAAAGAAAGCCATACGAGAACTATCTAGAACGCCCGCCATGCCTATAATTTTATTCTTAGCGACACCTTTCGCTGAAAGTATCTGATGCGTGAGCTGCGTCATCGCATCTACTGGATTAGAAACTACGATAAATATCGCATCTGGAGAATATTTATGGGCGTTTTCAATACAAGCAGTAACTATATCTGCGTTTATCTTTAAAAGATCATCACGACTCATCCCTGGTTTTCTTGCTAGCCCAGCTGTCATTAAAACCACATCAGAACCTTCAGAAAGCGCATAATCAGAGCTACCTATGATATATCTATCCTCAAGCTCTACAGGTCTAGCTTCCATAAGATCTAGAGCCTTACCTTTAGCGATGCCCTCTGCGACATCAATTAAAACTACATTCGCTATATTCTTCTCTGCTAGTCTTTGAGCTGCCGTAGCTCCGACATTACCAGCACCGATAACTGTTACTTTGGATTGTTTCATAAATTCATTTTACCCAGGTATGCTCAGATTGCCAAATTTTAAATCAATCCCCTCAATTAATTCACTTAAAGAACTCTTATCAGTAGCCGAAATGAAGATAGGGAAAAAAGCTGCAAACTCTGATCTCAGCCTCATGATTAATGTATCTTTCTCTTCTAAAGTCATTTCGCCTTCAGCGACCGCCTCATCTAATTTATCTAACTTATTAAATATATAATATTTTTCCTTATCTTTATCTACATGCAGCTGCCTAAGCACATCTTCAACTACACGAATTTTCAGAAAAAGACTTTTATCAGAAATATCTATCAAATGAAAAATAATATCAGCCTCAACTATTTCTGCTAATGTGGATTTAAAAGCATCAATTAAATCTGGGGGCAGGTCTTGGATAAATCCAATAGTATCTGCGATCATCACCTTCTGCTGAGAGATGGGTAAATAAAGCTCTCCTACAGTAGAATCCAAGGTAGCAAAAAGCTCGTCTGCCACATAAGTATTCTGTTTTTTAGTCAGTGCACGCTTTAACGTACTTTTACCAGCATTGGTATAGCCCGCGAGGGCGATGGTTTTAAAATTTTTATTGCGGCGTGAATCACGGTGACGGCGTTGTACATCACCATACTGTTCTATCTTTCCCTCTATAAGTTTTTCACGTTTCTGTAAGTGCCGTTTCATCATCTGCGTATTCGATTCACCAGCACCGATAGTACCGATACCACCAGCCTGACGAGAGAGCTCTAAACCCATACCAAATATTCGTGGTCCCATATGCTTAATACTCGCAAGCTCAATCTGTAACTTAGCTTCAACAGTAGTCGCATGCTTATCAAAAATCTTTAAAATTAAATCAACCCTGTCCCAGACTTTAATTTTCTTAGGATTTTCCCAGCGTAAGCTTTCCTCATCCTCTTTCTTCTTTTCAATCTGGTAATTAATGCAAAATTCTTCTAAATTATATATCTGCCTCGGCTTAAGAATATTATTAATAATGATTACATCTAAATCATCAAAATTTTCAAAACGATCTAAAAGCTCAGTAAGCTTACCCTCGCCGACATAAGTCTTGTAATTAGGACTACTGCGTTTCTGTACTATATATTCAGAACTCACGCCACCATAGGTTTTAACTAAGCTGTTCAGCTCCTCAAGCCTAAGCTCTGATTCCCTTTTAGTAATATCTGAACTAATTATGTCAATTAAGACTGCTTTTTCTTTCATCTCAAACTACTTACTATCAAAGATAGCACTTGATGGCAGGGCAAGAACACAAGTTAATTAATGGACTTTTCCAAGAATCTTTGAAGTATGCTCGGTAATTTTATCTGCGACTAAATCTAAAAGCTCTTCCCTTAAGCCACAAATAGGCACGCGGATGAACTGCTCACAAAGAACTGGAATGTAAACACTGCTTGATATAAAGCTTTCAGAAAGCCTTTTCGCAAAATCTGGAAAACGCTCTAGAATTTCATTCCTCAGCCTAAAAGATAAGAAGAAACCACCATCTGGGCTTATCATCTCTAATTCTTCGGGTAAAATTGGGGTGATTTTATTTATAAAATGTTCACGACGCTTATTAATCATCGCGACAGTATTACGCTGAAATTCATGAATAGAAGCCAGTCTTGATGAATCCGACAGTACTTTTAAAGCTATTTCTTGACTGGTTCGAGAAAGATTACTTAAAGTACCTCTAAGTATTCCACCAGCTATATCTTTCCACTCAGAGACATTTTCATATTCTGGCGAAAATAGCGTCGCCGCCCCGACTCTAGCACCATACATCGCAAAGCTCTTAGATAAAGTAGAAGCGACTATTACACTTAAATGCTCTAAACCAGCCTTCTTAAAGAAATCACTGACAAAAGATAACTTCGTATAGTCCTTAGCAGTAGGTCCAAAGTCTATATAAGCTATATCTAAAATCACTAAGAATTTTTGGTTCTTATAAGTGCCTAGCAAATTAGCTATTTCCATTAAATCAGTATGGCTAATTTCTTTCCCTAGAGGATTATCAAAAGGAGTATTTAGAATAAGAGTAATCTTACTGGTAGAGTCCAATGGTAGTGATTTAACAGCGAAATTTAAAGCCTTAGCCAAACTATCAAGGTTAAATTTTAAATCTTTATCTAAAAGCTCAAAGTTAATAAGATTACTGCGTCCTATACCTAAAGCCACGCTGTCATAGCCCGCCCAATGTGGTCTCTGGACGATTATAGGGTCATTAGACTTAGTACAGGTCATCAAGGAAAGAGAAATAGCATTAGTGCCACCACCAGTAACCACTTCAGCACGGCGAATATTTTCAGAGTAAAGCTTCTGTAAATTATCCTTACCGACGAACTCCTCAGTAATTAAAGGAGCTAAATCCTTCAAACCACCGCTCGGAGCATATTCCATGTTCAGCCCTTGCTGAACTATCTCTAAAGCAGCCTGATTCACCACATCTGGAACTATTAACTTTCCAGCATCATCCATCGCCGAACCAACTATAGCAAGAAGCTTCTGTGAATTAGTATCCTCACTAGCTTTTTGTACAAGACCTACTATAGGGTCTAGTGAAATTTTAGCCTTTGTTTCAAAAAAAACCATTTTATAATAAGCTATGATAGCAAGACTTAAGGCTTTCTTTCTCTATGAATGAAACTAAACAAAAATTTGAATTAAAAAATTTTTACGGCTCTACCTTAAGCCACATTTCTCAGTTAATAGGAGTTTTTTTTCTTTCCTTCTATTTTAATTTCTTATATAAGGTAGAAGTGGAGTTTACTGGAGAAAAATTTGATCAAAATAAAAATTATATCTTCGCAGCTAACCATCGTTCTTTAAATGATCCACCTTTATTAGGACTATTTATTAGACCACCTATTAGCTTTCTAGCTAAGCGCGAACTGTTTTCCAATTCCATGCTTGGCTACCTTATTAGCCTTTTATCCGCTGTTCCAGTAGACAGAGATAATACTGGTAGCTCAACCCTAAAATTAGTAAAAAAAATTCTTAATAAAGAAGCCTGGAAATTAGTAATCTTCATAGAAGGTACACGCTCTAAAACAGAATTTCTTGGAACACCTAATAACGGTGCGGTATTTATGTCGAGATTAACTAAAACTCCCATAGTTCCTACTGGTATCAGCTACAGAGCAGATGGTAAAGTGCTAATTAAGTTTGGTGAACCTTATATGCCAGAGATGAAAACCCCTATTGAAAGTGAATCTAATAGATGCCTTGAGCTTATTTCTAAACTTTGTGACTATGAAATAGAATCTAGTAAAAAGGTCTAGTCCTAAGTAATATTTATGACACTTATAACTTAGCTCTAACCCTTCTTAATTAAGTATTTCCAAAAGCATACTTAAATTAAATTAAATTAGATACTATAGAATCATCTTCCTAGATTAACTTTTAAGCACTAGCCTTTAAAGCTAAAAATTACTTAAAACTTCAAGCATTCCCCCGACCTAGGTTTCTCCACTGTTACCGATTTATATACTTGTAAGCAACGCACAAGTTTACAAAACATACAAAACAAAACAACAAAGTCAATTTGGAGGAGAACAATGGGACTAGTAATTAACACAAACAGGCTAAGCCTTGACGCACAGGCAGCTTTAAGAACGAATAATAGAGAATTAGAAGTCATTTCTAAAAGATTATCAACTGGTAAAAGAGTTAATAACGCCGGTGATGATGCAGCTGGTATGACTATAGCTCAGAGAATAACTTCTGATGTTAGAGCATACCGAAAAACTATCCAGAATCAGATGGATGGCATAAGTTTAATTCAAGTAACAGAAGGTCAGCTCCAAGCGATGCAAGATGATTTGCAAAGAATAAGAGAACTGATGATCCAAGCAGCCAACGGTACCAATGGTGCCGATGAAAGAAATGCTTTACAGCGAGAAATTAACGAACGCGTAAAAAACGTCGAAGATCTCTCAAATACGACAAGATTTAACAGCGTAGGGCTACTTAAAGGTCCTAGTACTGACAGAACTAATCAAACCGATAGAACTATTCAAAGTGGCATTACGTTTAGTGAAACTACCAACTTGCAACTTGGTCCAGCTTATATTGATAATACAGTAGTGGCAACGCCCGTTCTCATCTCTGAAAGAGGAATAAATATAGATGCTAACTATTCTTATACCCCGCTGACCGCAACTCAAGATTCAGCAGCAGCAGAAGTTCTAGCTGGAACAGCGAGCTTCGATTATGTAACCAAGGTAATAGGTGACATCCAAGGAGAGATAAGTAGTCAAATTGGTGGTGGTACAGCTACTACTATTAATACTTGGCTAGGCACATTTTTAAACACATTCGCTAACCAAGCAGTCACTATGCAAACTTTATTCGATGATGCTTACAAAAGCTATCAAAGTTTAGGTGGTACAGTCAGTGCTGGCGCTCCAGCAAATGGAGTGGTAAATCAAAAAGCTCTTGACATCATCAAATATTTTCTGCACGATGGCGGACAGTTAGTAGAAAATTCTAGCACTCCAGGTTTCACTTTAAGTCGCCTCAGAGTAACTGGAGCTACTATCAACTCCTATGCAAATACTCCACAATCACATGGCAATTTAGATGACATAACTAGAATGATCGACAATCTTTCCCGCATGAGATCACATCTTGGTGCTCTTCAGGGAAGCATGGAGAGTAAAATCGGTTCTCAAGACACATCAATCGTCAATCTTGAAGCCTCTAGATCAAGAATCATTGACGCCGATATGGCATTAGAGAGCAGTTCTCTAGTTAAACAACAAATACTGCAAAGGTCTGGAGTAGCAATGCTTTCACAAGCTAACGCTCAACCACAACAGCTACTAGATTTACTACCATAGATTAAGATCCACATTTAGTTTTCGTAACGTAACACAACTGTAACTAACTTAACTGTAACTAATCAAACTAGGTCACTAAGTGCCCGAATGTATTCGGGCATCAATTTTATAAATTTTGCATCGTACTAGTCGTATGCAATGTGCGTTAGCCCTGCTGTCTCCTCAGCGGGGCTATTTTATTTTT
>JBMOEX010000003.1:0-39305 GCA_049314535.1 Vampirovibriophyceae bacterium
CTCGCTGGAAGAATAGCCTTTATAGAATTAAGGGGCTTTGGCATAGAGACTTTCACTAAGTTAAAAGAAACTAGCCGTAAATCTGAGCAGCTAGATACCAGCAAACTCTGGCTGAGAGGAGGTTTCCCTCGTTCTTATCTATCTTCAAGCATAAAGGATTCTTACGAGTGGCGAGAAAATTTTATAGAGACTTTTCTTGAAAGAGACATACCAAATTTAGGGATTAATATCCCATCCAGAACTCTCCGGCAGTTCTGGACTATGCTTTCACATTATCATGGACAAGTATTCAATGCCTCTGAATTAGCTCGCAGCATGAATTTAAGCAGCCCTACTATTCAAAGATATTTAGATATATTAAGTGGAACATTTATTATTAGACAGTTACAGCCTTGGTTTTATAACGCAAAAAAACGCATAGTAAAAAGCCCTAAAATATACTTCAGAGACTCTGGTCTACTACATGTTTTCCTAAGCATAGACTCTAAAACAGCTTTAAATGGTCATCCCAAGCTAGGTGCTTCGTGGGAAGGCTTCGCTTTAGAAGAATTTATATCTTTTCATAAATTAAGTGAACAAGAGTGTTTTTTCTGGGGATTGCATACTGGAGCTGAGCTGGATTTGGTTTTTCAAAAATCAGGTAAATTATATGGCTTAGAAGTTAAATATAGTGATGCTCCTAAAATGACTAAGTCCATGCATTCAGCCCTAGCAGAACTGAATCTAGAAAAGCTATTTGTACTTTACCCAGGTAAAGATACTTATAGGTTGGATAAGAAAATCGAAGTTATTGGAATAGAGGCACTTTCAGCTTTAAGCTTAAAAACTACAGTTAACTAAAACACTGACGCTGCAAGCGTCACAGCCACATCTTCTATCTCTGGAATATGGGTACCCGGGAAAGCCGTTTTGGTAGCAGAGTCCACCATAATACTACAGTAAGGACAAGCCACACTAACTTTATCTGGCTTATGCTCATTTAATTCCTCGAAACGCATTACGTTAATATGACTACCAGGCATTTCGTACCAAATCTGAGCACCACCACCACCACAGCAAGTGCTTTTCTCCCTTTCATTAACAATGCTCTTCAACTGCAAGCCAGGTATACTCTCAAGAATAAATCTAGGAGGATTAAACACACGATTATATCTACCTAAATAGCAAGGATCGTGATAAGTAACGGAGATGTCAATTGAATTCTTCGGTATTAAGCGAGATTCTTGAATTAATTTAGCTAGAATCTCAGTATGGTGATAGATTTCGACATCTTCTAGACCAAATTCTGTATACTCATTCTTAAAAGTATTATAGACATGCGGACACTGAGTAATGATCTTCTTAACCCCGAAGGCTTTAAAAATTTCAATATTCTCCATGACTATTTCTTGAAACATGGCTTCATCACCAGCTCTACGAGCGATATCTCCAGAACTCTTTTCCTCATTACCTAAAATAGCGAAACTAAGTCCAGCAGCCTCAAACAACCTTGCATTAGCTTTAGATACCTCGATATTACGAGTATCATAGGAGCCAGGACTACCTACCCAGTATAAGTATTCAAACTCTGCTTCCGTACGGCTTAAGACTTTAAGCTCCATATCATATTCAGACTTAAGAGTATCTACCCACTTCTCTCTATCACTAGGAGCCAGTCCCCAAGGATTAGATTTAGTGCGCACATTTTTAAGTGTAGACTGTAAATTAGCTGGAGCTTGATTCATCGCCAGCAAGCCACGTCTCATATCAATGATAGTATCCACATGCTCAATTAAGACTGGACACTCTTCTACACAGGCGTTACAAGAAGTACATGACCAGAGTACGTCTGGATTAATAAATTCATACAAACTCGGAGAGTGTTCTTCATGCTCAGAAGATTTATTACTAAAACCACTAACATGGCTTTGAGATAATTTTTTTATATCCAAGAAAAGATGTTTCGGTGAAAGTGGTTTATCAGTATTTTGAGCTGGGCAGACAACATGACAGCGCCCACAAGCCGTACAAGCTTCACTATCTAAAAGGGTTTTCCATGAAAAATCTTTATACTCAAAAACACCAGCATTAAAATCCTCTTCATTAATTTCTAAGCCCTTTTCCTCAGCTTCAAGCATATCTGAAAGCTTAAATGGAGTATAAAGCTGTCCCCTAGCTCTCTTTGAATGAAAGAACATAGATAAAGGCGCCATGAAAATATGAATAAACTTAGAATATGGTATTAAAGCGATAAAAGCACAAGTTAGCAGAGCATGAGTCCACCAAAGAGTCACATGAGCCCCTCTTAAGTCAGTATCAGTCATAAATTGAAAAACCTGAGCTAGTGCATTACCAATAAAAGCATAGGACTCGTCTGCTGGAGTAGCAGCGATTCTCAGACCCTCTACCATAAAACCCGTTACCGCTAAACTCAATAGAAATACTGGCTGAATCCAATCTCTCTGAGTATTATCAAGTTTTTTACTAGTAAAAAGATAACGACGCAGAGCAAATATCGTGATACCAAGAAATAAGAATAATCCCCCAAGCTCGGCTGCAAAGCTAACTAATTTATAAAAGCTGCCTTGAAAAAAATACACCGGTGAATGATCCTGGAAACCTACTATATTCGTAACGATCCATAGTGTCATAAAGCCAAGAAACACACCAGCATGAGCAAGACCAGGAGTCTTTTTCTGAGAGGTTTTCTTATGCAAGAAAGCATATGTAAAAACATAAACTAGTCTATTCCAAACATCACTAAAGCGATTTTCTCCTTTCGGGAATTTACCAGCAGTAATAATCAGTATTTTCTTATAAACACCATGAATAAGAATTCCTGTAGAAACAAGGATTAAAAAATAAAATAAAATTCTCGCAAAAGGTGCATCAATATTCCACCAGAGCTGGCGGGTTTC
Organism: Vampirovibriophyceae bacterium; assembly: GCA_049314535.1. Taxonomy (GTDB): domain Bacteria; phylum Cyanobacteriota; class Vampirovibrionia; order LMEP-6097; family LMEP-6097; genus LMEP-6097. The sequence continues at coordinate 2,898 of JBMOEX010000003.1, forward strand.
TAAGATAACAGCATTTGGAACTATAAGTGCAGATTCCATTAAACTATAATATATCCTAGAAATATGCACTTGTCATTAAAGCCAAAACCTAAATTTCTTGAAATACTGGCCCAAAAAGTTATTGTCTATGATGGTGCGATGGGGACTAATCTCTTTAATTACAGTCTGACAGCAGATGATTACGGCGGAGCAGCTTTTGAAGGCTGCCCTGAAATGCTAAATAAAACTAAACCTGAAATTATTCAAGAAATTCATCGTAATTTTTTCAGCGCTGGAGCTGATATTGTTGAGACTAATAGCTTCGGCTCTAGTAGACTCGTTCTTGGTGAATACGATATCAGTGAAGAAAGTTATGAAATCAGCAAACTTGCAGCTAGATTAGCAAGAGAGGTGGCTGATGAATTTACTATCAAAGAACCAGAAAAACCTAGATTTGTAGCTGGCTCTATTGGACCAGGAACTAAACTCGCAACTTTAGGTAATGTTCAATTCGATGAACTTAAAAACTCCTACTTAGATCAAGTCCGTGGACTAATTGACGGCGGCGTTGATGTTATTCTGATTGAAACCTGCCAAGACCCTCTACAGATAAAGGCCGTACTTGTAGCTTGCTATGAAATATTTTCTAAGATAGAAGAAGAGTTTAAAGATAAAACCGATGCAGAATTATTAGAAGCTTACCCAAGGGGAGAAATCACTCAGATTCAAGATTTCGCAGACAGAGCAACTATTACAAAAAATCACATTCGAACTAGAACTGGCTTATCAAAGAGATTTAGACTTCCACTGCAAGTGCAAATCACGATAGAACAAACTGGCACGATGCTAGTCGGTACAGATTTAAATGCCGCACTTACGACCATAGCAGCTTACCCGATAGATATATTCGGGATGAACTGCGCTACTGGACCAAAAGAAATGCAGGAACATATTCAGTATTTAAAAGATAACTGCCCAGTAAAAATCAGCTGCTTACCAAATGCTGGTATCCCCGAAAACGTCTGTGGCCACGCTCATTTCCCATTAGGACCAGATGAATTCACTAGCTATCTTTCTAAATTTATTACTGAATATCAGGTAAACATAGTAGGTGGCTGCTGTGGTACTAGTTATCAGCATATTAAACAGTTAGCTGATGCCGTAAAAGACTTATCAGCACCACTAAATGATACTAATACTAAAACCCAGGAAGTAAGAAATTCTCTTTCTTCACTATATTCCGCAATTAATATGGACTTAGATACTAAGCCTATAATAGTCGGAGAAAGAACTAACGCTAATGGCAGTAAGCTTTTCAAAGACTTACTTGCAAAAGAAGACTATGACGCAATTATAGACTTAGCTAAAGAACAAGTGGAAGAAGGAGCTCAAATTTTAGATCTCTGTGCAGCTTACGTCGGGCGGAATGAAATACGAGACATGAAGGAAATACTCTTCAAGCTCAATACCGCAATCAGCATACCAATAATGGTAGATAGCACTGAGGCAGATGTTTTAGAAGAATCACTTAAATTAATCTCAGGGAAAGCAGTAGTAAACTCAGTCAACCTCGAAGATGGCGAGCATAGAGTTGAACTTATAGCTAAGCTCTGCAATAGATACGGTGCCGCATTAGTAGTACTCACCATCGATGAAAGTGGTATGGCGAAAACCGCCGAGAAGAAGCTGGAAGTCGCTGAGCGACTATATGATTTACTAGTAAATCAACATGGCATGAATGCTAATGACATTATCTTTGATACTCTAACTTTCACTCTCGGCTCTGGGGATGAGGAATTTAGAAAAGCTGGTATTGAAACCATCGAAGCGATTCGCTTAGTAAAAGAAAAGATGCCTGGAGTAAAGAGCATACTTGGTGTTAGTAATATTTCATTCGGCTTAGATCCTAAATTAAGAACAGCCTTAAACTCTGTATTCATGCATGAAGCCACTAAAGCTGGTTTAGATATGGCTATCGTCAATAACAAAAAAATCATCCCTCTGCATAAAATAGAAAATCGACTCAAAGAACTATGCCTAGATTTAATCTACGATAGAAGAATTTTTAAAGATAATGGCGAATGCAGCTTTGATCCACTTATGGAGTTACTCGCCTTAGTCGAAGATATTAAGTTAGATGATAATGCCAAAACCAATCCCTATGAGGGTTTAAGCGTAGAACAAATACTCTCTCAAAGAATTATAGATGGTAATAAAACTAATATCGATAAAGATTTAGATCTAGCAAGAGAAAAGGGACACAAGCCCTTAGACATTATCAATCAATTTCTCATGGATGGTATGAAGATAGTCGGTGAAAGGTTCGGGGCAGGTGAAATGCAATTACCTTTCGTACTACAGTCTGCTACGACGATGAAGGCAGCAGTATCTCACCTAGAACAGTTTATGGATAAGATTTCAGCTAATACTCACAAAGGCTCTCTAGTATTAGCTACTGTAAAAGGTGACGTTCATGACATCGGTAAAAACCTAGTCGATATCATACTTTCAAACAACGGTTATAAAGTTTATAACTTAGGTATAAAACAGCCGATAGAAGAAATCATTAAAGCCATAGAAGAACACAAGCCAGACCTACTCGCACTTTCAGGCTTACTCGTTAAATCAACTTTAATAATGAAGCAGAACCTAGAAATTCTAAATGATAGAGGAATAGACCTTCCTGTTATATTAGGCGGGGCAGCTCTTACTAGGCGCTTCGTAGAACAAGACTGTGCAAATATCTACAAAGGCACTGTCTTTTATGGCTATGATGCCTTTACTGATTTAGATATCATGGAAAGGCTCAGCAGTAAAACCTCACTTGATGAGATTAAAAAAGAATTTTATAAAACTAAACCAAGTGCAGAGAATACTAACAGTGCTTACCAAGAGGTAGGAGACTCTGATGAGGACAGCTACGCACCATTATTAAGTTACACTGAAAATTTATCCTCAGTCCCAGCTTTAAAGAATGATGCAGTGCCTAAAATCCCCTTTTATGGAGATAAAATCATAGACTCTACAGACATAGATCTTGATGAAATGTGGAGTTATTTAAACTTAGATGCAATGATAATCGGTCAATGGCGTATGGGGAAAGGGAAACGCTCCGACGAAGAGTATAAAATATTCTTAGATACTGAAGTCTACCCAGTACTCGAAAGATTAAAAGTAGAAACCAGAAAAAATCCTTGGTTTAAACCTCAAATCATCTATGGTTACTACTACTGTAAAATAGATGACACAAACCCAAATCAGCTCAATATTTACTCCGAAGATAAAACTCAAGTCATAGACTCCTTCATCTTTCCAAGACAAAATAAGGATGATTATCTCTGCCTAAGTGATTATTTTCGCCTAGAAGATAAAAGCTCTTTCAACATCGTTCCTTTCCAGCTAGTTACCATAGGAGTTTCAGCAGCAGAATTCGTAAATAAACTTTACCAAGCTGGAGAATTTTCAGAATACCTCTATTACTACGGGCTAGCGACAGAGAGTACTGAAGCACTTGCAGAATATGCTCATGCTCGTATTAGAAAAGAATTAGGTTTTAGTGCAGAAGATGACAAAGATACGAAAAAATTACTACGCGGCTCTTATCATGGCATGCGTTTTAGCTTTGGCTATCCTGCCTGCCCTCGACTAGAAGACCAACTGAAGTTATTTGAACTATTTAAGCCAGATAGAATCGGCATGAAATTATCTGAAGAATGGCAAATTCACCCAGAACATAGTACATCTGCGATAGTTATTCATCATCCTGCCGCAAAATACTATAATGTAAAAATTAACTAAATTAAACAATGAAAAATGATTTTTTATCAAGCCTACTTAATATCATCAAAGCCTTCTTCGTTGGAATAGCTTATGGATTTTATGATTTAATTCCAGTCAAAAAAACACCACGAAATGAGCCTATAGAGCTGCATGACAGTAGCTGGAAAAAATATTATAAAGTGCCAGAATGGAGATACTTTATAGTACGAGAAATAACCGCTCAAATAGTTATAGTATTAGTTTTACTAGTCATCGTAAGAACGACTATTGGTGAATTCAGATACATACCAAGCGAAAGCATGTTACCGACCTTAAAAATCGGCGATAAACTTTTCGTAGAAAAAATAAGCAGACTTTTCAGAAAAGAATATCAGCGTGGAGATATTATTATTTTCTTTCCACCAGCTTCAGCAAGTGAAGGCCACGAAAGTATATTAAAAGATCCAGTTAGCTTATTAATTCGCCTAACAGGTTTACCATTTCTACCTCAGCCAGAGGCTTACATTAAAAGGCTTATCGGTTTACCTGGAGATAAAGTTGAAGTAATAAAAGGCGATGGTATATACATTAACGATAAAAAACTTTTAGAACCTTACTATGAAGGTAGTCCTGAATTTATTGCCGCCTATGATTACGGAGCAGTCACGGTTCCAGCCAATAATTACCTGGTTTTTGGTGATAATCGTAACTTTAGCTATGACAGCCATTACTGGGGCTTCCTTCCGAAAGATAGGGTTATAGGCAGAGCTGCTTTTTTAATTTATAGAAGTCTTGATCAAAAACCACATTTTTTTGATGCCCCAATGTTATAAATTAAACTGAATGCTCAATTTCCAGCTTTTTCTAATTCTATTAACGGCACTTCTAGTTTTCTCATTTGGAGTAGCTTCTGTGCCTATTGCTGGAGTAGATGAAGGTAGATTTACTCAGGCCTCTCTTAATATGCTTATTAGTGGCGACTGGTTCATTCCACAAGTCGATGGTATTTTAAGGCTAGAAAAACCCATACTATTTTACTGGGAACAGGCTGTTTCATTTTTAATCTTCGGTACTACTGAATTTGCTGCTCGCTTACCCTCGGTGCTATCTGCTACAGGTTTAGTTGCGTTAGCTTATTTCATGGGTGGCATACAAGGCACACCTTTAATCGCAGGGTTAATCTGCTTAAGTACCTTATTCATAAACTTCTTTGCGAAAGTAGCTATGATTGATATGAGTCTATGCTTATTAATCTCTGCGACACTGAGTTTTTTCTTTCTATCTTATTTCTTTAAAACTAAAACTAATAATATTTTCAATAGGCAAAACTCCGATACTAGAATATATTTTTACCTAGCTAGCTTTAGTGCCTCTCTAGGCTTCCTCTGTAAGGGTCCTATAGCCTTAGCCTTGCCTAGTATAATCATATTCATCTTTTTATTAAAAGAAAAAGAACTAATCATATTTTTTGCTCAAAAAAAATATGATTCATTAATTTGTATTGGAATGTTTCTCTTAATAAATATTCCTTGGTATCTTCTTGCCCATATAAAAACTCATGGTGAATTTACTAAAAGCTTTTTTCTCGGAGATAATCTAGGACGTTTTCTAGAAACCACCAGTAATCATGGTGGAGCGATTTGGTTCTACATACCCGTAATTCTTGTCGGATTTTTCCCTTGGTCATTCTTCTTGGTACAAGCATTATTAAACGATCAAAACTCAAGCAAGGTATCTAGGATTAATATTATTGACAATACCAATACCTTAAGAAGGTTTAACTTAATCTGGATTGCCGTGACTTTTATTTTCTTTAGCCTTTCTCAAACTAAATTAATTACCTATATTTTACCGATTTCACTGCCTCTAATTTTAACCATAGCCAAATATTGGTCAATGAAAATGAATGCTGGACGAGGTTTTCAAAATAGAAATTATGATATTTTAGGTGGTTTTCTGGCTTTATTTATCACTGTTCCAATCTGCTTATTAATTATTTTAGATAAATTAAGCAACTCCTTAAATGCTCAATTAGTCGGAGAATTACAGTTTTTCCTAGTAATCATAGGAATATTTTTCTCCTGCACGCTGATTATCGCAATGACTTCAGTTAAAACTAATCTCAAATTATCTTTTGGGCTAATTCTTATTTTCTCGCTCTGTCTATATTTATTTTCTATGGAATTAATAGCTAAACCACTAATAAACAACTTAGATGGTGGTATTAAAAGCTTTTGCACCGAAATCTATGCCCCCGCAAAAGAACATGCAAAAAAGCATAAAAGAAAAATAGCAAAGCTTGCTAGCTATAAATTAAATAGAGCCAGCATCGGTTTTTACTGCAAAGATACTGTAAATAACTTCAATGATATAAACTCTTTAAATAAATTCTTGGCTTCACCAGAGACATTTCAGAGACCTGTTTATTTACTAGTTAGAAATGATGAGTTGCAAAATATTACAAATCAAATAATCAGAGTACGTACGATAATTAAAAAAACGGATAAGCTATCGCTGCTTAGAATTAGCTGAAAAAATAAAGCAATCACGGGTTCTGCGGTACTCTAATCTAAAGAGTAAGTAGCTGAGGATCTTGCATAATTCTCTCAACAACGTAAGGACTCTTTGACAGTGCAAATAAAAAGCGCCACAATTTATTACTCACTGGGAAATTTTCAGCTTGATCAAGATTATTTAATAAAATCAAAGCAACTTCTTTTAGGCTTTGCCCAGCAGACTTTTCCAATATTTTACTTACCGTTTCATCGCCTAGCATTTTGACCAAGTTACCTAATTCACCATCTAAATTTGCAGTTTCCAATTTCTGCTTCAATTGTGAAATTTTCCGCAAAGCTGGCTGAACTACCAATGGGTTAATATCCATAGTTTTAGCAATAGTAAATTGTTGTACCGCAGAGGCTTGAACAAATTTACTTAATAATGTCAAAGAAATATTTTCATTCTGCATTAGATCATCTATACTCGCGAACTTAGATACAGAAGCCAATAATTTAAGATCTTGTGACGTTATCGAATTAATAATTTTCCAAAATGATTTATCTTGTAATAAAGCTTTAAGCTCTGGTGGCAAACTCTGATTCATTTCTTGAGCTAAACCTAAGTCTATAAGAGTGATTTCATAATTACCTTTATCGTCTTTATTAATGAAGATATTACCGTCGTGAGGATCTACGTGAATAAATTTATCAGCAGAATAACTGAAAAATTTAGAAATTTCTTCCTCAAGAAAAGCCACTTCTCGCTCCGCCTCATCACGACTAGCAGCCCGCCCAACAGCTTCTTTAATATTTTTAAAAGAATCCCCAGGAGCACGAGTTTCTGCGATAATGACAGAGTTCGAGTATTTACTGCGAACTGAAGATACCGCAAATCTAACATTAGCAGCTGATCTGGATGCATTATATTCCTTAATGACTAAACTATTCATCTTAAGCATGTTTCCAGCTTCTATTTCTAAATCTGTCTCTTCTTTTATATCTGCAAAAATTCTTTCTGCGTACTTCGGAATATTTCTGATGCCGAATTCTTTTTCCAAAACTGGGGAAAGTGCTTCTATTAGATAATTAAAATCGTCTATCTCTGTATCTAAAGACTTATCAGCTCTCATCCTTCTTACTTTTAACACCATCTCATCTTCATTTATTTCAGTAAGATAGACACATTTAATACTCGCTGAACCACGTAGGTCTAACACCTTAATACTCTGAGCTTTCAACTCAGGACTAGTATCAATAGCCTGCATAAACTCATCTAAAGGAATAGGAGCATTAGAATCTTTTAAATCAGATAATTTATCATATAAAACAGGAAACCTTGTTTTTATCTCCATTTGAGAAGATAATATCTGAGCAAATTTAACTCCCACAGTACCATAAGCAGAAAGTAAAGTTTGAACCAGATCTTCAAATTCTAAGGTAGGAGTTTTCACAAGTTTATCTACCATTCTATTCATGATTTCGAGCTTCTTTACTTCATTTTGAGAATCAAAAACTTTATACAGTGCTTCTTTTACGACAACTTTAAGACTATTTCTATCAAGAACCTGTTTAGAAGTAGCTAATTCTGGTGTTAAAGAATCAGCAAATAAATCATCTAAAAGAGTGTTAAGCTCTTCTTTATTATTAAAGAAACCTTGTGCGCCAACGCAAACCTCCTGAATAACAGCGTCTCTTAATGGCTTTATCTCTTTAAATAATTCTTTTATTTGATCTGGCTTAATAGAGAATTTAAGAAAATATTTTTTCCACTTGTCATCAAGTTCTGCACGAGAGCCAACTAACCACATCAGAGTGTCACGTATCCTGCCTAAGTCACCGTTTTCACTATCAATTAAAAAACTTAAAGCTGCTCCAGCTCCATGATGTGCAGAACGATCTTGCTTAAAAGCTTCAAACGAATTCTTTAAAAATAGATCTTCATGTTTTTTGTAATCCTCTATAAAAAAACCAGTTGAGAGGAAAGCTTTTTCTAAGCGCAAATCCCTCTCTTGGCTGGGTTCTTTAAGGACATCTGTAATTATTTTAACTTTATCTTCCAAACTTAAAACTCTAGGTAAATTAGCATCTAAATACATTTCCTTTAACTTAATCGCTTTAAATTCTGAATCATAAGAATTAATAATCTTTAACTGAGTCTCAGAGTCAAGTTCTTTAAATTCTTTATTCTGACTAAAAATCTTATTTAACACTACATCTCGATACTGACTGGGCTCACTCCAATTCTCTTCAAACCAATTAACTATTTCCGATAGAGACTTCTGCTTAAACTCATCTATATTTTTATTAAAGTACAGATAATAAGGATAATCTCTGTTTTGAATACTATTAGAAAATTTAACACGACCAAGTATTTTTTCAATTTCCGGAAATTTAAGCCCTGGAGTTTCCAGTATATCTGAGAGATTATTGGATTTTGATAAATCTATCTCTCTGCCTGAAGCCAAAAAATCTTTAAATCTTAAAAGACTGTTTTCATCAAAATTTTGAATATTTTGTTGCTTTAAATATACCTCAAATAAAGGTATCTCTAATTCACTAGGAACAATACTTAGCAAAAATTTAAAAGATTTATCATCATCCATAAAACTTCTTAATTTCGGTTCAACTGCATTTAAAAAAATTTCCCCGACTTCAGATGGTGACAATGTCTCTCCATCCAAATTCATAAGCAGCGTTTGATCTTTTTGAAAAATATTACTGTTTGTAAAGGTGTTATAAGCCGCTGTCACTGAACTATAGATAGAACATAACGAAGATTCTTGAAGCCGTAGACCAGTTCCTTTTATAAGCCTATCTACTCCGAGTCCATCTAACTGCAGCTCAGGGCTAATGACTTGTTGAAAATACATGTAAGTTAATAAATCTGAAGAATGATTATGCTTTTTAATTTCCCGTACAAGATTAGCAATCCCCTCTTCATTACTCGAATTAATATAAGCAAATAAATTATTTAAAACTGAATCAGTATAAACAGGTTTGTTTATATTATCAAATAACGAAAGATTAGGTAAACTTGCCCCTATAGTTATATCAGATTCAACTAACACTAATCCAGATTGACTTAAGGAATTATAATAAATACGACCTAAGCTGACATCTTTGTGTACATACTCGAATGGGACATGGATGAAATTGCTATTGCTATGATCCACGACTCCTTTTGCATCTTGCATATCAAGCGTGTGACTTTCTAGGAGAATTAATAAACACTGGATTTTATCAGAATCTTCAGTTAAAAAAAGAGAATCTAAAAGATCTTGCTTCGAGAATTTACTCGCAAATTCTGAATTAGCCAATCCACCAATTGAGTCCAATAAAGTCCCTGGATTCATTTTACAATCACTAAGAAAATAATTTCTCACAAGAGAAGATTCTCCTGCAAGAAAATTCAGACTAGTAATTTCCATATATTGAAAAATATTATTAATTAAATCAGGCTTATGTCGATTAAGATCCAAGTATTTTTCAAATTCTGTAACAAAACCATCATTATTTTCAAATCTCAAAGAGAACTGACTAATCCGCATATCTAATTTATGAAAAATTTCTAAAACTTCATTAATTTCAGAATTTTTTATAGTGTATGGATTCTGCAGTAATGAACCTTCTCGACCATTAATCAATTCGTAAAGTTGAATAATTATTTCTTTTCTGATTATCGGATAATTACTCATTTTATATGGTATTAATTGTAAGTCAAGCTCCTGAAAATTAATTTCACTAGCGAGTTTAATCAGGGCATCTAAGGATAATTTCTGGGTCTCTGGATATGAAGGTTTCTCAAGCTGATTATCAGCTGCATATTTTGATACTTCCTCCAATGCTCCTTCATCCCAAAAATCCCGAATCGTAGCCATTTTACATATTTCTAAAAAAGAATCAAAACCAGATATACTTTTATCTAAATCGCTTAAAGTTTCGTCTGTAAGAATTCTAGTTTTTTCCAATAAATCAGAATAAAAGGTCTCTTTGTCCCCTTCACCATTATAATATGTTGGTATTTCTTCTAGCTGGGCTAATTTCTCTGATATAACTCGCGCTGCCACTATGTAAGCTTCTTCTAGAGTTCTAGGAGCTCTTCTTTCAAGCTCATCAATATCATACTTAGCTTCTATAGCAATTTCTTTAGAAACCTCTGGTGCTAGGAGTTTATTACTAAGAGGAGATATATATTCTCCAGATTGACGTGAATATATTTGATTATATGTTTGCAATAGAAATAAATCTCTATCAGAGCCATGTGGATGTGAATCTAAGAAAGGAATAGGTTTTAGATCACCAGCATCTCCAAATAAAGTACCAAAAATACCTAAAACTGCTTGAATATCATAACCCGCTTTATGCATCAATTTCATAGCTGTTTGATCAGCAAAATCTTCCTCCCAAGTATTATTCTTATTTAAAACATTATCCTGAAGCTCAGCTTTTCTCTGTGCCGCACAAGCATGCCCCATTTCATGTGAAATTAGAAACGCTATAACATCATGAACTTTATTAGTTGAAGTATATGCCTCTTCAACCCTTGCTAATAATCCAGTAGCGCTGTAAAGGCTATTTATTCCTTTTTCATAAAATGCATTAACCAGCTTTGTATCCAAGATATCAATACTGAAATGACCATCTTGGGTGATAGCTTCTTGAAGTATTTTATTATCAGCATTTTGCGTTAATATCTCGCTCAAAACAGCTTTAACTAACTTAACTAAAGCAGGTCTTGCTTCATCAGTAATTATTATCCCCTCTAAATTTTTACGAAAATCAGTACTTTTAAAATTATCTGACACGGGAGCAGCAGAAGCTACTTGAGTTAAAGGCTGTAACAAAGCCGCTCCAAAAAGAGCTGCTTGAGTTATAGAACCATTATTAGGATGACTAGCTGGAGAAACATTGTGTATTAGAATTGCATTATTTGCGGGCTTTAGAATATTTCCTTGGCTCTGTGTATAAACCTTCCGCGATATATTAGTCAAGATAAGTTTAAACCCTGACTATACAAAGTTATCTTGACTTGAAAATTTATAAGTAAAAAACTAAAACCTTACCACTTAATCGTCGCAAAAGAATCCATATCAATATTCATACGATTGCGATAAATAAGTAATAACAAAGATAAGCCAATAGCGACTTCAGCAGCAGCAATCGCCATAACAAACAAACTGAATGCCTGACCTTTAACCGCTAAAGGATCTAAGAAATGAGCAAAGGCAACAAAGTTTATATTAACGGCATTCAGCATAATCTCAATACTCATAAGAACCCTGAAAGCATTTCTAGAAATTAAAAGCCCAAAAAGACCGATAGAAAATAACAGTGCTGAAAACGTAAGATAGTGAACTAATGTAACTGTCATAATTTATTTAATATCCTTTTTACTTAAGAGAATAGTACCAATAAGAACTATCAAGAGAAGAACAGAGATTAATTCAAAAGGCAAAATATATTTATTTAGCATTAAGAAACCAATCTGCGAGAGATACTTATCATCAACAAGCTGAACCAAAGATGACTGCCTTTCTGCACCAGTTAACTTCGCAATAGCCTGCCAATCTTGAGAACGAATCACAAAGCTTAAAACCGCAAAAACAAGAGACGATATTAACAGTGCAAATGTAACTCTAGCTTTAGAAGAAAAAACAGATTCTTTAATATTATGAGCCTCTTCCTTTAAAGAACAGAGCATAACCGCAAAAACTATTACTAAAACTATACCCACCGCATATATCAAGACTTGTGAAACCGCTACAAAGTTAGCGTTAAGAAGGAAATAAAGCCCCGCTATCCCGATAAAAGAACCGATTAAAGTAAAGCCAGCCCTCACTAAGTTAGGATTAAGTATCATACCCAAAGCACAAATTATAGAAATTGTGGCAAGAATATAAAAGGGCAAGGATGAAATAGTAGCTAGAAACTGCATCAAATTACATTCTAGTATAATTGTTTCGACAAGTAAATTTATGAGCTTGAAAAATTTAACCGAATCAAGAATTATTATTGACGGTCCCAGTGGTAAACCTCAAATCAAAGGTACAAAAGTCAGCGTAGCTGAGCTTATTCTGCAAATCATTGAGGGGAAAGAGCCTCCAGACATAGTTAGAGCTTACCGCAGCCTGAGACTAGAAGACATCAAAGCTTGCTTAGCTTACTGCTACTGCATTTCAGACAATATAGCCTTAAAGCTTCAAACCACAGATGGTGCTACAAAAGATATACTGAAAGATCCTGAGCTAGAAAGAGACAATAAAGAGAAAGCCTTTAATGTATTCTATGAAAATCTAGCAAATCAAGCTTCAGTCCAAGAAGATTTAACCAAGGCTCATATAAGCAGACTGAAAGAAACTAAAAAGCTTCAAGCAAGTGAAGATGCAAGTAAGATGTCTACACCCAATAAAAGAGCTTATGACCTTATTATAGAACTAGGCATCAAAGAAACGACACGCATATTTACGGATCTAGATGCAGTGGAACAAAAGCTTGATATGAGCTTTGATAATTATCTATTTCAGATCAGAAAAGATGGTAAAGCTTGGCTTACTTATTCAGTAAAAGATAAAGTAGAGATAGATAAACAAATGCGACGCAATCTAAAAGTACGTTTTATAAATTTACAAAATGAAAAAGATGAAGGTATTTATGAAGGGTATCTAAGTACAGACAGGAAACATAAAATTTTCATAGAACGTAACGAAGACGGCAAAACCTGTGGCAGGGCACTTTAATGGCAGATATTAGTGGCACTGGGAATTTCGATCCTAAATCAAAAAAAATCTCAGGACCGAAATCTACTGGTAAAAATGATACGAAGCCCTCAGTAAATGAAGCAGAGAATAATCATAGAGACACACATTTAAAAAAAATTCGCAAGGAAAATCAAGGCCGCTATTTAAATGCAAGTGATGCTCAAAAATTCATTCCCAGAGCCTCACGTGAAAAACACCTAGATGAATTTTCGGCAGAACCTCTGCAAGAGGATGACGATACTGATTTAATTACACCATTTAAAGCAAAGGAAGAAAAAGAAAAGGCTTTCATTAAAAATCCTCTACTGAGAAGTAAGCTCGACTTGATGTCCAAATCAGATAAATCACAGATAAATGATCATCACGATCATGGCAAATCAAAACCTCCCAAGCCTTCATTAAAATCCCTACTTGCACCGAAAGGAAATATAGAAAGGAAAATGAACTACGAAGAACTCATTAACTTAAACCCTCAATTGAAAAAAGTTTCCAGTGTTCAAATCGATAATATGAAGGAACTAGTTAAAACAATGGAAGGCGAAATGGAGCATATCCAAAAAGAAAAAACTTTAGAAAACAAAGCCACAAAAAAAGAATCAACAAGCCTCCCTCTTACAGAGCTTTTTGACTTCAATGAATTATTTAAAAACTTCAATTACAACGATTTACAGTATTCACTTACAGCCTTATCCCAAAGCGAGCTTGAGGATGAGGTTAAAATACAAATAAAAAATACTCATAATGCCTTAAGTGAAGATAATCCTTTACAAAATTTTCTACTGTTAAATTTCCCATATCCGTTTCCTCTCTACTTTAAAGAATTAGACAGCGAATTCGAAGATATCCTAGACGAGCTAGAAGAAGAAAATGAAAGACAGGAAAAGAACCAAGATACCTACGATAACGAAAGCGAAGACGACAATGATGGGGATGAAGAAGATGATGAAGAGTTCATTCCAGATTCTATAGCTGCCCTATGCCTAGAAACCTATAATTTCGGCAAAATACTTGCATTACTTAAATATTCTAAAGAGCTTAATAAATTTGAATTAAGTTTTAAAGGCGATGTCAACGGCGAAGAACTGGCCATTGCCATCAATTCAAACATAGAATTCGCCTTGAGTGCAGACACTCGTATAAAAGAAAAACGCTTCAAAACATGGAAAGATAAAGCTTATGGTCATATTCCAATAAATGAAAAGCGGAAAATTCAGGCCTTTATTGAAGGGGAAGCTAGTCCCGTCTTTTTAAAAACCTGCAGCACTCTTGTTAACTCTATTTTACGCAGTGATCAAGAAATCAGCGAATCCGAAAAACACAAAAGCGGTAAAATGTTATAAACAATGGAATCAAGCAATTTAGAAAAGAGAATTATCGCAAAAGTCTCTTCAGCACATGGAATCAAAGGTGAAATAAAAATTTTCCCTTTACTAGACTCTTTTGAGGCATTAGACAACATTGACACTATTACAATCAACGACCAAGATTTTCACGTAGAGAGCTTTAGACCAGCGAAACAGTTTATCATAGTAAGACTTAAAGAAATTAAAGATAGAAATAGCGCAGAAGCATTATCTGGTTATGTATTTGCAGAGATCAATAGTGATCTAGAAGCTGATGAATTCTTTATTCAAGACCTTTTTAAACTTAGAGTATTAAATGAGCAGGGGCAAGAACTTGGCATAATTGAGAATGTCGCTGAAGGTGCACAAATGAAAATTTTTGTTAAACTTAACGAAACTTTTCAGAAGCGTAATTCTTTAATAATTCCTTTTGTTCAGCAATTCATTGAGGAAGTCAACACAGAAGAAGGCTTTATAAAAATTAAAGAAAGTGAATTCCTTCTTAGCTTGAACAGCTAGTCCTAATTCTGCTAACATAGCAATTTGGTACTGCCATGAATATAATTGAAGGTTTAACTTTTGACGACGTTTTCTTAATCCCAAAATACTCTAATATTGAGCATCGGGCTGAAGTTAGCACTAAAACACAGATACTCCCAAGCTTTACGCTTGACGTTCCTTTCGTCTCTGCGAATATGGATACAGTAACTGAGCATAAAATGGCTTTTAGCATGATGGAACATGGCGGTGTTGGTATACTTCATCGTTATCTCAGTATCGAAAACATGCTTGAGCAGATTGAACTTTACAACGCTGAACTAGCAACTCATAAAGTCAGTCCTAAAGCTCCTTTCATCGTTTCAATCGGCGCGAATGATTTTGAAAGAGTGAAAGCTGCTTATACAGCAGGTATTAGAAACTTTTGTATAGATGTAGCTCACGGTCATCACCTTCTTGTCGAAAGATGTATCCAAAAATTAAAAGAACTTTATTCAGATATCGGAATTATTGCAGGTAATGTCTGCACTTACCAAGGTGCTTATGATTTATTTAAGTGGGGCGCGGATTGCGTAAAAGTCGGTGTTGGTCCTGGTTCAGTGTGTACCACTAGAATTAAAACTGGTTCTGGCTATCCTCAACTCTCAGCTATTAAATTAGCTTTTCAAGCGAAGAAAGACTTTCTACAGATAAATCCTAATAGTCAAAAATTTATAATTGCCGATGGCGGTATTAAATACTACGGTGACTTAACTAAAGCGATAGCAGCTGGTGGCGATGCCGTGATGATGGGCTCTCTATTTGCTGGCTGCAAACAAACTCCTGGAACTGTTTTCAGAAATGAAAATGAAGAAATGGTAAAAAGCTATAGAGGTATGGCCTCTATTCCAGCTCAAAGCGATTTTGGGATAGAAGATTTTAACGAAGAAGGCATTTCACTGACTGTTAAATATAGAGGTAATGTCAAACACATCATCGAAAGACTGGTAAAGGGTTTAAGAAGTGGCATGAGCTACAGTGGTGCTAGAGACATTAAGACCTTACAGGAAGTAGCTGAATTCGTAAAAGTTACTCAAAGTGGTCATATTGAAGGGCAGCCGCATAAGGCCTTTAAAAATTAAACAAAGATTGGAGTTGTGTGCGGGGCACGGTCTCTAAGCAGAGATACGAGCTTGCAGGCAGTCCCTTAGCTTCCTTGCGGATAGGTGAGAAACTTTAATATCAGCAGCCTTAAAGCCTTGATATTCTATATGGATTTTTTTTTGGCTTAAACTTAAATCCAGTAAAGAATTATTAAGTAAGTCATTTTTTACGCTCTCTGCGAAATCTTCTAAGTAAGTAATTTTTTCACTTGCGACATTATAAATGCCACAGGCATTTGCTTCTATTAACCCTATTAACATAAAACAAAAGTCTCTTATATTCACAAAGTCCCTAACTATTTGCCTTTCAGCTTCTGCATTAATTTTCACCGTAAAGTTTTCATCCATCGCTGTGTCTAAGAGCTGTTGTTTGAAATTTTGATATACTCCCCTGCATTCAAACTCGCCTCCATAAGGATTCGCTAGCCTAATTATTAAAAAACACTTTTGAAACAGTTCTTGAATAAATTTTTCCATTTGCATTTTATAAACACCATAGGCACTTACTGGTTTTAGCAGATCATTCTCATGGCTTGGAATTAATGGGTCTGAGTCATTTTCACCATAAACAGCAGAAGAAGATAAGTAGATGAACTTAATTAAAGAGTTAGTTTTTAAAGCAAACTCTTGAAGTCCTTTAATGAAAAGCTTTTCTGCTTCTAAATTATTTAATGACGCAAAATGCAAAACTTCTAAATGAAGCAAACCATCCAATAAGCTGGTAAATTCCTCTGCCTGAGACAAATCAAAAGCAATTTTTTTTATTTTATTATTTTCTAAAATACCGTCATCCAGCCTTGAAAGCTTCAGATGCCTATCAATTAAAAAAATCAGGTCATAAGCCTCAAAAAAATCAGGACGTGATGTTTGAATAAAGTTTAAAAAATTAGCAGCTAAATAGCCCGTTGCACCAGTCACCAAAAAAACTTTATTCACTTTCAGCACAAATCAGAGTATAGCTAACTTAAGTCTGTAATGAAAAACAAAGTTTTTCGTTACAGTGTAGCCATCTTATTCGTCTCTTTTTGCATTTTCTGCTGCTCTTCCTGCTCTTTATTCCAGTAGGATTCCTCTACCCTTAAAGCACCTAAAGATGCTTTTAAAACAGCGATAGCCTGCCTAGTCACAGCTGAACTCCCTGAATCCTTGGAGAAATCTGTCCAAGCACCATGCGTGTCCTTAATCAAGCCAGCATCATAAGCAATAGTTCTAATAACTTCATGCTGATCAGCAGGACTTAACTCATGCTTACTTTCCAAGTAAGCTTGAAAATCTTCACGAGTCTCACTAGCACTTTTAGCAGTATTCCTAGTCGTACTAGTATCACCAGCCTTAATTCTCTTAGTCGCTTCCGCTCCTTCCAATTCTAAAAAATCCGACATAAGACCTTCTAGCTGGGTGATTTCCTGCTGTGCAGAATCGATCAGTGACCGGGTCTGCGATAATCTTACTGTTGGATCAATAGAACTCATAATTTACCTATCTAAAGAATGATTATTTAATCAGTCCTTAGCCTGCTCCACTCGCTAGTTTATTTGTTGCTTGAATATCTTTCTTATTCTCATCAATCTCCGACTTCCAGAATTGAGATTCGTTTCTCCAAAAACCAAGTAAAGACTTAGTCGTCGTAACCTCTGTCCTTAAAGCTGCCGCTGATATTCTTCCAGCATCTGTGTCAATAGCCAAAGCCTCTGACATCTGATTCTCTAAATCAGTAAGTATATCCTGATTTAATTCTACGAAAAACTCGCACTGTGCATGCCTGACCGATGGATTCACTGCATTTAAAGCCATTTATATTCCCTCCTGTTTTCTCATTCTCTCTAACCTGACTAACTGCATGCGATACTCCTCCTCTGATGAATTAGTTCTAAAAGCTTTCTTTACAAGTGCATAATGATCAAATCTTTCCTCACTTGAAGAAGCATCCTTAAAAATTGCCCGCCCAAGACCTTCTAATTTTTTCTGTTGATCTTGCAGTTTTTCAATCTTCTTGTTTAACTCCTCATCATTACGCATATCTTTTGCGGTTTTTCTAGCCCAAGAAGCGACGTCACGCAAAGCCTCAATACCACCAGTAGAAGCAACTTGAATTAATTGAACAAAATCATCTGGTATGTCGATTTGATTTAAAATTGTTTTCTGTATTTTCTCAAATTTTTCTTTATACTCATCTTGCTTACCCTTGTCTAATTCTCTTTTTTTGGCATCAGCCATATTATCTGCAAGAACAGCAAGCTGATTTAAAGCAGAAATAAACTGAAGTGATGATTCAACATCTGTTTTAAGAGCTACATGCGATGACTCTAAAGATTTATACTGTTTTATATTTGCATCTTTATTCTTTTCAACAAGAAAATTATCAAAATTCTCATCCTTGAGCCGCGAAAAAGTTATTTCCCTTAAAGCATCGATATTAATTTCACTCATGGCTTTCCCCTTAATCTACTCTTCCTAAGACTAAGGCTACTAAATCAAAAAAAAATTATGGTTTAGTTAAGTAAACTTCAAGAAGTAATGACAAGCTCTATCAATCTAGTTAAACTTCTTACCACGTAGAAGAGCAACGGACCCAGTCCTTGCAAGCTCCTTAATTCCAAAAGGTAAAATTAACTGTATAACCGCATTGATCTTCTCGGAATCACCAGTCACCTCCACCACTAATGAATCCTCTGCGACATCAATAATGCGACTACGAAAGAGATCTGCAATTTCAATAATCTCGGCTCTATTTTGTTTAGAAGAGACCTTGATTAAAGCAAGCTCCCTATCAACATAAGGCAATTCACTTAAATCAGTTATCTTAATAACATTAATCAGTTTATTAAGTTGTTTTTTAACCTGTTCAACGTCATCTTGAGTAACAATAATCATGCGACTTAAGCCTTCCTGCTCACTTGGACCAACCGTGAGACTTTCGATATTATAACCACGACGACTAAAAAGACCAGATATTCGAGCAAGAACCCCTGATTCATTTTCAACTAGAACTGAGAGAACACTCCTTTTCATGATTTACCTATTTAATAGATCCTAATCGGCGTCTATTAAATCTACCCTCTTTTTATGTCTTCCAGCAGTGAAATCAGTATCCAACCAAGCTTTAACTATTTCTTTAGCTGAATTTTCATCAATAAACCTAGCTCCCATAGCAATAACATTGGAATTATTATGCTCTTTACTGAGCTTTGCATACTCAGTATTATGACAAAGCGCACACCTGATGCCCTTCGTACGATTAGCAGTAATAGTCATACCGACCCCCGTACCACAAAGAAGTATTCCAAGGTTTTCTTTATCAGACTTAACATTACGCACTAATAGTTTGGCGAAGTCTGGATAGTCGACAGCTCGACTAGAATTACAACCAAGATCAACAACCTCTAATAAGAGATCTTCTTTTAAGAATTTAAGGAGAACCTGTTTAAGGCCGTAACCTGCGTGATCAGATGCAATAAATATGCTCATAAGTTTGCTAATAAATCTTTTTTTATTGCTTGAAGAGCAGTTTTCATCGAAAAATCTATTCTTCTATCGTCGATAGTAACACTTAAACCAGCAAGTAAAGTTCTATCATGCAAAACTTCTCCAAACTGAACCATCTTAGAAGTTAATCTCTCAAGCTCAGTCTTTAAAAGAGCGAGTTCACCAGAATCTAATGGTGTTGGTGCTGAAACATTTACAATAACAATACCTTTGGCTTGATAATATATTTTTTTATAAACTTGACATAAAAATGGAAGAACATTCGCTCTATTTTTTTTAAGCAATAATAAAACAAGACTCTGAACTGGTTTCGACACATAATCCGAAATAGCAGATAAAAGCTTTTCTTCTTTTTGCTTAAGTTCTATATTCGGATCTCTTAAAAACGTTTCTATTTTCTCTTGGTTTACTAAATTTTCAATAAAGCTCAACTCAGAAATTACGGATTCATCAAGAGAAAGCTCTGCAAGAGCACTTGCATATTTCTGGGCTATTTTTTTTAGCTGAATTATATTCATTTACAATCAATACTTTTTAAACTCGCAAATGCGGCTAAATGTTTACTATCTTCACCTTTTTCGATTTTCTCAAGAAAACTAGCTTGAACCGAAACAACTGCTTTTTCTATAAAATAAGCTTCTACCTCTTGATAAGCTTTCTTCTTCTTATCCTCTATTTCTTGATAAGCCAAAGATTTCATCTTTTCTATCTCAAGCTCTGCTGAATCAATAATTTGTCTTTTTAAAACTTCAGCTGCTTGCTCCGCAGAATTAATAATTGCACCTGCATCATGCTTTATAGAATCTATTTTTGCTTCTATTTTATTTAGCTTTTCTTGATAGCCTAATTTTTGAGTTTCTAATTCAAGAACTTCTTTATTTAATAAAACTTTCTTGTCTTCAAGAGATTTTTTTAAAGCTCTAGGTAAAAAATAAATGACTAAAAACAAAACTACAAGAAAATTAAGTAAATTACTCTCTAATATTATCTTCAAATAATCATTTTCCAACATATATTTATACCAAACTATGATCTTGATTACGAGATTCTAAACGAGAATCCCGATTCTTCATCACTAAATTTAATTTCTCGGATAATGCAATAATAATCTGCTGAATATACTCTGCAGATGAATTCATTATTTCATGCCTATCATCTTCTACAGCACTAAGAAGTTCTTCAACTTTAACGCTTAGATCTTTAGCCGATTCTTGAATTAAAGCCTCTTTTGCATGACCAGCTTTAACCCTAGCTTCCATAATTACTGCATTCCCATGGATCTTAGCTTCAGGAATAGTCTTATCTTCTTCTAAAACCTTCAGCCTTAGTGCTATTTTGGCCTGAAGTTCCTCAATATCTCCCTTAGCTCCACCAGACTTATCTTCTCTAGCCCTAACATTAGCGAAGACTGGCTTAAAAAAAAGCAAATCAAACAAAAACATAAAAGCAATAAAGCTAACTAAAAAAAGAAAAGCGGTGAAGTCTACGGAGATCACTAATAAAAATCCTCTATTTCAAAAACTAAATCTTGCTGAAAATCAAGAAAGAAACTAACCACGCAAGAATTCCAAGAGCCTCAGCCATACCTGCAAAAATAATCGCATTAGTAAAAAGAGCTGGGGTGTGATCTGGTTGTCTTGCTGAACCTTCAAGCATCTTCGCAGCAACATTACTTACTGCAATCGCTGGACCTGTAACGCCTAAAGCTGCAATACCTGCACTTAAAGCTAAACCTAATGTTTCAATTTCTGCCATAACCTTATAACCATCCTTTTAAAGAATTAACTCAAGAAATTATAACAAACTTAAAACTAAATAATTCAAAAGCTTAACCACAGTTTAAAGTTTCTCGGTTTAAACATATATGTACGAGAGTGTAAAAAGGAACAAATATGCAGGGACATAATTACGGATATATACCAATGCCAACAGAAGGAATCAAAGTTCCTAAACCGACTATTCAGGGTGCGGCAGAATATAACCTAGTAGAGGGGCAAAGTTTTGGTCAAACATTAACCAATATTATAGGGAAAGCCAATGAAACGATAGGAGCACCACAACAATTGACCATAGATGCAGTAACTAAAGGAAATGTAGATATACACGAAGTAATGGTGGCACTAGGTAAGTCAGAAGTAGCATTTAAATTAATTTCATCTCTTTCTCAAAAAGTAATTGGAGGCTTTGAGAAACTTGTCAGTATGCAAGTTTAACCTTGTCTTTAATTAATCATACATATTTGTTATCTTATGTTTAAGGACGGGTATATCGTAGTATATCTATACCTAGCAGGATAAGGGTTTAGTAGTAATGGCAAGCGAAGTAATAGCTGATAACGGAATGAACGAAGGGGTCGGCGGAGGGAATGCCCCTCTTAGCTATGCTAATGCTCAAACCAGTCAAGGTTTTATAAATGACATAATCTCAGACCCACAGAAGCGGCTTTACGCCATTATCGGGGTCTCTGTGGTCGCAGTTTTATTAGTAACTTTTATTTACATAGGTGCTCAGCCTAAAAATGAGAATAGAGGTAAATTAGTACCTTTAGTTCAAGAATTAAATCAATCAAGAGCTTTTGAAATTATCGCTAAATTAAAATCAGTAAATATTGAAGCAAAAGTAGTAAATGGTGAAAAACCAGGAGAATACGTAGTTCAAGTTTACGAAAAAGCTATAGAAACAGCTTACCTAGCACTTTCCAGAACTAATTTATTAGAGGATGAAGGTTATGGTCTTTTCGACCAAAATGACTGGGCTGCTAGTGATTACGATAAAAGAATAAAACTCACAAGGGCCATAAATGGTGATTTATCTAAAATCATCAGCCGCCTTGATGGCTTAAGAACAGCTATCGTTAGAGTAAACATACCAGAGCAGCAATTATTCACAGAACAGCAGTCCCCAACTACGGCAACGGTACAACTAGAATTAGCAAATGATGCCGAGAAATTATCTAAAACCCAGATACAGAGCATAGTTAACATACTGCGTGGTTATATTCAGAACATCAAAGAAGATCATATCTCTATAGTAGACACGCAAGGTAATAATTACAGTGCTTACAAAGAAGAAACTGAATCAG
This sequence comes from Vampirovibriophyceae bacterium, assembly GCA_049314535.1. Lineage (GTDB taxonomy): Bacteria > Cyanobacteriota > Vampirovibrionia > LMEP-6097 > LMEP-6097 > LMEP-6097. The sequence goes on from JBMOEX010000003.1 coordinate 25,443, forward strand.
ACGTCGAAGATTACATAGACGAAGTAGAAAAAATAAATACCAAAATGAAAGAGAGAATTAGCAAGTATCTTGATGCTATTCTCGGCGCAGAAGATTATAAAGTCAGTGTCAGTGCTTCCGTTAGTAGAGAAAAAGTAGAACAGCAAGAAACCACATACACAGAGGGAGCTGTAGGCTCAAGACAGACAGGCACCGAATATCTCAATCAAGGTGAAAATGCAGCAGTACCAGCAGCAGGTGCTACTAATGGTAAAAACTATTCTCATCAATCAGTTAATGAAAGCCTGTTACCAAGCTTTGAGCAAAAACACACAACATACCTACCAGGCAGAGTTACTGACGTAACCGTAGCCTTAGCTTTAGACAAATCAGTTCCATCAATGGTCTCATTAAAACAGCTTCAAGAAAGTGTCGCTGCCATTATAGGGCCGGATATAGATCCAGAAAATGTAAAAATCACTATCGCAGATTTACACGCCAAAGACCAGCTAGAAGCACCAGTGAAAGCCGTTGAGACTCCTCAAGGTTGGTTTGACAGCATGGGATTCTGGGGTAAAGCTATGACTATAATTGGTTTTATAGCCCTTGCCTTAATCGTCAGTTTATTTGGCTTAAGCTTTCTAAGTTCTTTTGCTAACAAAGACAGTCAAGCAGAAACAGATGTCTATCCAGACTTAGGCAATGAGTTTGAAGATGACATACCAACAAACAGTATAGAAGAAGGTAATGATGGTGAAGATTACGGTGAGAAAGAAGCCTTAAGGCAGCAAGAATCTCTATTAAAAGAAATGATGAGCCAAAGTGCACCACCAAAATACTTCGAACAACAAGAACAGAGCAATATTTATGATAAGGGCAGCATGAGGCAAAGTTCTCCACTGTCATTAAGTGGCAACGTTGGCAATTCAAATAACGAAGAGATTAGATTTGAATCATTATTAAATAATTTTGAGAGTGTAGCGAACAGAAAACCAGACCTGCTTGCTAAAAAGATTGAAGTTTGGTTAGATGAAAAAGAATAATGACAGCGACAGAAGAAAAGAAAAACAAAAAATTAAAATCCTTAGCATTAATTCTTAGATCGCTTGCCCCTGAATCACAAAGGGCTATTTACAAACAGCTTCCAGACGAATTAGTCAGAAGAATAACTCAGGTAAGCCTAGATATAGATAAAGAATTAACCAAAGAAGACTGGGAAATTTTCACTCACTCTTGGCCAGAATTTTCACATTTAATCAGTGGCGTAGTACAAGAAACCCAATATGAACACTGCGCAAAATTTAAAAATAAAGAAAGACCAAAAGTACAGGAGTACCTAGACTATAAAATGGGGAATAAAAAAGGGAGACCTAATTTAAGTAGTTCAATTACCCGAATAATCGATAACTTCATATCCCAAAATGCTAATTAAAGCACAAAAAAGAAAAGCCACAAGTTCGACAAGTTTTCAAAACCAATCAGCAGCTAGATTTGAGCAAGCTGAACAATTAATGCCGTCATTACAAGAGGTTCAGATTTCTGAGCAAGTACAAGCCCCTGTTATTCACATTGACAGAGCTGAAATTCAGAAAGTAGTTGAAATAGAAAAACAGATCATACTGCAAGAATTTGAAGCTGAAATAGCAGAAAAAAGAAGAATTGTTGAAACAGAGATACAGAGCAAACTTGAAGAAATAGAAATCAATTTAGCAAATATACAACAACGTGAACATGAAATAGAAACTATTTTATCTACAGAGAAACAAAATTTAGAAATCGAAAAAGCTGCTGAACAAGAGAGAATTCAGACCATAGAGCAGCAGCTTCAAAGTCAATTCGAGACTGCGATTCAGCAAGGCTTTGAACAAGGATATCAAGAAGCTAAAACAAATTTAGATAAAGTAAGTAGTGAATTTGAAGAAATTATCCATAATATGCATCGCTCTAAAGAAGTACTTCTTCTAGAGATAGAACCACAAATCACCAGCATAGCCCTAGAAGTAGCGAGAAAAATTTTACAAAGGGAAAGCAAACTAGATAGCAACCTGATTCTAGAACAAGTAAAAAGCGCCATCCGAAAAGTTACTATTCGAGGTGGTCTCCTCGAAGTAAGTATCAATCCAGAAGATACTCAGCATCAAACTGACCTAGAAAGTGCCTTAGATAAAATGCTTGATAAAGAAGTTAGATTAATTTTCAAGGAAGATCCCAGTGTAAGTCAAGGCTCTTGCATAGTTGATACCCAAGGCGGCCAATTAAATGCAAATTTTAAAATTCAGATCGAGTCTGTTAAATTAGCTTTTGAGAAATACTTCGGCAAAGAAATAATTTTAATAGAGGCTCCAGATGAAGAGGAAATACCACTTGAGTTAGAGGCAGTCACAGAGTTAGAAGAGATACTGCCTGAATTAGAAGCAGTCACAGAGTTAGAAGAAATACCACTTGAGCTAGAAGCAGTCACAGAGCCAGAAGAAATACTGCCTGAATTAGAAGCCGTCACAGAGTTAGAAGAGATAACACTTGAGCCAGAAGCAGTCGCAGAGCTAGAAGAAATAGCACTTGAGCTAGAGCCAGTCACAGAGTTAGAAGAGATATCACTTGAGCCAGAAGCAGTCACAGAGCTAGAAGAGATAGCGATTGAGATAGAAGCAGTCACAGAGTTAGAAGAAATACCACTTGAGTTAGAGGCAGTCACAGAGCTAGAAGAAATACCACTTGAGCTAGAGCCAGTCACAGAGTTAGAAGAGATACCACTTGAGCTAGAAGCAGTCACAGAGCCAGAAGAAATATCACTTGAGTTAGAAGCAGTCACAGAGCCAGAAGAGATCAACTTCACCGAGAATCTAGATAATCAATTTATTTTTGAAAGTGCAGTAGACGCACAAAGTCAACAAAATTCAAATGAAGCCTTTTCAGCCGATACTTTAGCTTTAATGAACGAACTAGATTTAGCCTTCAATCCAAGAGACATTAGCAATTCCACCGATGAATACATCAACCTTGAGACCCTAGATGCCGAGCTGGAATCGGTTTTAAGTGAAGATGTTAATCATGTTGAGATAAAAATAGAAGATGTTAATCATGTTGAGATAGAAGCAGAAGGTCTTAGTCATATCGAAAACACAGAAATTGAAAATTGCGAGCAGTCTCTTGAAAATCTTAATACACCTGAAAACCCTAGCGAGATTAAAGACGATATAGAAATTAAAGACCACAACGAAATTAAAAACTCTAATAAAACTGAAGATATTAACTTAGAAGATTTACAGGCATTATTTGCAGCTGACAGTGAAGAAGAAGAAGAAGAAGAAGAAGCAGAAGAAGAAGCAATCACAGAACATCCAAACAATCAGCTTATTTTCGAGAGTATAACAAGCACGCTGGATCAACACCACTCAAGTGAAGCTTTCTCTGCTAATGCTCTACAATTGATGAACGAACCAGATTCAGCCTTCAATCAAAAACACATTAGCAATTCCACAGATGAGCACATCAACATTGAGACCCTAGATGCTGAGCTGGAATCGGTTTTAGGCAAAGAGGTTAATCATGTTGAAATAAAAATAGAAGATGTTAATCATGTTGAGATAGAAGCAGAAGGTCTTAGTCATATCGAAATAGAACCGACTGAAGATCTTAGTAAAACTGCAAGCCCTAGCGAGATTAAAGACGATACAGAGATTAAAGACGATACAGAAATTAAAGACCACAACGAAATTAAAAACCCTAGCAAAATCGAAGATATTAACTTAGAAGATTTACAGGCATTATTTGCAGCTGATAGTGAAGAAACTGTAGATGAGGAAACGAATGCAGACCTTGATTTCATTCTAGATCAACTTAAAGAAAATACACCAATTGATCTAGAAAATGATGGGTCTAATGAGAGTAAAGTAATAGAGGAGACTGATGAATTAGATAAAATCATGGACAAATCAGATTTAGATAAAATAGATTTAAATTTCGACCTTGAGTCACCAGATGAAGAGGATTTGGAGGCACTGGAAGAGAGCATGGATGCACTATTGACAGAAGTTGAGGGTGAAGACACAGATGAGCTCGAAGCTTTACTCGGGGCAAGCAGTATTAAGTTTAACTTCTCAGAAGATGATGATGAGCTGCCAGAAATTGTCACAGACGAACTTGAAGAAGATGATGATGACAAAGAACTGCCAGAGATTGTCATTGAGGAGATTGAAGATGATGATGAGGTGATAACCAGTATCACCGATGAAGAAGAAATAGATTTCAGCGAAAATCCTAAAAAAGATCCAGTCTTTGAAGAATTTGATGAAGGTTACGATGATGACTACAGTGAAGGCAGCGATCCTCGCTTTCCAGATTACTAAAAGCAAATCTTTAGGAAAAACTATATAATTAATCTTATGAGTACATTAAATGTTACTGTAAGAGCGGAGTACACGCCGAACCCCAATAGTTTAAAATTCATATGCAGTGAAACCCTTTATCCATACGGAGGATCACTATCATACAGCTCTCAAGCGGCAGCGGAAGCGGCTGAAAACCCCGTAGCTATAAGATTGTTCAACATAGAAGGCTTGAATAAAATATTTATCATGTCAAATTTTGTCACCATTGACAAAGAAGATCATATTAATTGGAAAGATATTCACCTAGAAGTGAAGGAAGCTATTAAAGATAATTTATCCTCTTTTAAAAAATGGGCTGAAGAAAACGCCCCAGCCGTCCCAGAAAGTGATGGTAGTGAAGGCGGTCTTAGAGTAGAAATAGAAAGAGTGCTTGATAAAATCAGACCTTCTTTAATGGCTGACGGTGGAAATATAGAACTCGTGGACATAATCGGCACGGATGCGAGATTAAGGATGGTAGGAGCCTGTGGGACCTGCCCAAGTTCACTTATGACGATGAAGATGGGAGTGGAGAGAGCTTTGCTTTCTGAGCTGCCTGGTAAGGTTGAAACTGTGACGCAGGTTTTTTAGGAAAATATTTTTTAACTTCAACTCAATAACTGGTATTCGTAGAAAAGATCAAATAATTGATTCCTAATTTTCCGAAGCTCTCTGTCAGTACGTTCCCCAAGTGTAAATAAAGAACAGTGCGAATTATCTTTTTCTAAGGCTGTATCTAAAACAATTAATTGCCTTTCTCGGGATTCATCTGTAAGAGAGCGAACTTGAATGCATTTGATTTTTGCAAAAGCAGCCGACTGTTCTTGACGTAGTCTCTGAGTGCTTCGTGCTGACCTATTAATTGCATTATCTTTCATAATGTTGAAATTTACATAATTTTCTCTATGACAGCTAAGTCCCCTGCTACGAAGGTCACTAATTGACATTGAGCTATCAAGAAATCTTGAGTTATCATCAATATCTGCAGGACTAGAATAAGTCCTCAACAAAACCTCATTATTATCAACCACTGCAGGTGAGAATTCTGACTGTTTTATCGTTTCATCTTCGAGAGTGCGCATTGAAACCCCATAAGCAAGATTACAAGTAATTGTAAATCAAATTCTATATTACTAAATTCCTTATCGTCCTCTCCGAACTCTTTATCTTTAATTTTGGCATAATAAGAATAAATACCAGAACCATAAAAACCTATATCAAATCTAGCTTCTGGCAAATTCCACCAAAAATTTATCTCACCATCATTCATCAAAGAAACTATGGGCTGCTCAATCTCATCAAGAATGCGCCTGTCTTTTAATAAATATATAAAGTCCTCTGCTTCTTGAATCGCTTTAGCTGTAGGTGCTTTCGCACATTCACCATCCCAAGTATCCTCCAAAACAGCAAAAGAACGAACTTTTTCAATTAATAATTGTCCGCTATCTCTAAGAGTAGACTTCCAAGGAACACTCTCTGATTTATTAAATACCACTTGTTGAGTATTAGGATTAAGATTAAGCCATAAAGGCTTTCCATCGGCTAGATAAATATAAGTAATCACACCTTGCTTGTAAGTATGTGATGATTCAATAGCAAATCCTTGCTTAGATGAAGTCCCAGAGTTCCAAACATTTTCTGGGAGAGTAGCAGACTTCATCGTCTCAGGCATATTCATGATAGATGCTAAATTCATAACCTCTCCTATTTATCCATTTAAATCAACTAACATTAGTTTCTTTGATACTTCCGCAACAAACATTGATGACAGAAGCTTTTTATTATTATCATGCATATCATCAAGAAATCTCAAAACAGTTTCATAATTTAGCCATTCACACATATTGGTTAAGAGCATATTATGATCTATTAAGATTGTTGTATTATCAAGATTTCTGATATTCATTGTTCCAGAGCTAACATTTAATTGATTTAAATATTCGAATAGTCTTCCATCATAAGATATTTTTTCAAACCAGCCAGAATTAGAATGCCAGCGATGACCACTATCAAAGGACTTTCTGTTCAGATAGTTATTATCTCTAAAAAGAGTACTTAGCTGATAGTCCTCTCCCTCTTTATTTTTTTTTATAAATGCATCTATGTATCTTAAAGAAATCGATTCAACTGAATGAGATGAACTTTGAGTAGAATTTTGGAAAATTTGCTTGAGAAGAATAGAAACTATTCCAATAAATCCTTTCCATCTTTGATAATCAAGACAACGAAGACTTAAGCCAGAAGGCAATACCGCAAGAATCCATTCAGGATTACCATCTTCTTTAAATCTCTTTAATTCAAAACCAAAATCATCTTCATAAGAAGGTGACACATCTTCAGCCTGAAATTGAATAGCCCTTACTTTTAGTTCCTCTACCTTAGGAAGAAAAGCTTGCAATTCTTGATTATCTCTAATTCCCCGTATTAGCTCTTCTCTTCGAGATTTTTCCAAAGATGAAACAAAGCCCAAATTAAAACTAGCTTCCAATATAGAATGAGCTCTATTAATAGGTTCAAACATAAATAACCATACAATAACTAAAAGTAATTTTAACCCAAAGTTACAGACTAGGTAATATAATCCCTAAATCATCAGTAAAATCACACCCAAAATAATTCGATAAACCACAAATAAAGTAAAAGTATTCTTACTTAAAAACTTAATTAAAAAATCTATAGAAATTAAACCAGCAAGGAAGCTAGTAAAGAAGCCTACAGCGAAATATAAGCCCTCGTTCATTAAATCAAAACTCGCACCAGCAGCGGTATAGATTTCAAACAGATCTTTAGTCGCAAGCAAACCAGCACCCGCAATAGCTGGGCTACCCAATAAAAAAGCAAAACGCACAGCGGCAGCACGACTTAAGCCTAAGCTTAATCCAGCCAAAGAACAAATCCCAGAGCGAGATACTCCAGGGAATAATGCAAGGCACTGTGCCAGACCAATTAAAACAGTATCTTTAAAAGAGATATCTGAAATTTCTTTTTTCTGAGGAAAAAGCTTATCTGCGATAAAAAGCAATACTGCCACAATAAATAAAGTAAAAGCTATAAACTTCGTAGAACGCAGTAATAATGAGTGTTCAAAGAATGGCTTACAGGTAAAACCAATAATAACTACAGGTAAAGTAGCCACAAGAATAGCAAGTAATAATTTTCGCTGTGATTTATCTAGAATCAAGCTCAGAAGATCTTTTCTAAAATAAATTAAAATCGCAAATAAAGTTCCTAAATGTAAAAAAGCATCAACGTTAAGCCCAGGGTCCTGCCAGTGAAGCAGCTTTGGGAAAAGAATCAAGTGAGCGGAACTGCTAATCGGCAGCATTTCAGTTACACCCTGAACTAAGCCGAGAATAAAAATCTGGAAAATATCCATAAATAAAATATTAATCTAAAAAGCTGTATTTAATGCTTAAACAACAAATAAATCAGGACGATATTTTTTAGTCATTTTTAAAGCCTCTTCTATTCTCCAGAAAAGAATTTTTTTATGATCACCAGACTGTAAGACCTCTGGAACAGTCTTTCCATAAAAATCTTTAGGGCGAGTATAATGTGGATACTCTAAAAGACGTAAAGCCAGAAAGCTTTCTAGAGATTTAACACCATAGTCCAAAAGCAAATCCTGAAGGCGTTTCAGCTCAGCTTTAGTAAAATCATAATCCTTTAGATGAAAGAGCTCTTGAGCTGTGCTAAAGCTGTCAGCAGCATGGCTTTCAGCAGAGCCTAAGACATTAGGCACTAAACGAGAAACAGCGTCTATAACTGCCATAGCAGCAAGCTCACCACCCGTTAAAATAAAATCCCCCAAAGAAATCACTTTAGTCGCTAAAGAATAAATCCTCTCATCGAAACCCTCATAGTGACCGCAAAGCATGATGATTTGTTTTTTCTGCGCGAGCTCTGAAACGAGCTGCTGATTTAAGACTGCACCTCGTGGTGAAAAAATTATCACCTCAGGGGCGTGTAGCTGAACTCCAATTTCTGCGTTTTCGTCGTCCTCATGATCCTCATGTATTCGTGATACACTGCGGTCATTCGTCCTCCTCAGCCTTGAACTTGTTCGTTCAGCCACACGCCCCTCTGAGGCACTAGACGATATCACAGATTCAAGACAGTCATAAAAAGGCTGCGGTGAAAGCAGCATCCCAGCACCGCCGCCATAAGGGGTATCATCCACTTTTTTATGTTTATTAAGAGAGAAGTCTCTAGGATTATGCACGAGAACCTCACAGACTCTAGATTTCTGGGCATTCGCCAAAATACTAGTATTACAGTAAGACTGAATTAATTCTGGAAATAGAGTCAGGACATCAAAGCGCATTAAAAACTTCTCCCTTACACATAAAACAGCTTGGGATTTATAAATTCCTTATCCTTAGTATTAGCTAAAAGATATCCAGCCGCTTCCAAATAATTATTAACCACTTTATGCGGTATAGCATAGAAATCCGCAGTATCATCAATCACAGTCTGATTATTAAGCACAGTCAGCAATTGAATTTCAGACCTATGAGCTTCTATCATGGGAACACCATTACAGCAATCATAAGGCACTACCAAGTTAGATAAATCAGCCACCCTAATATCATCCTCTTTAGGATTTAAATCCCAATCAGCTGGATTTACATATTCAGACTGAAGCAGTTTATAAGAGTGTTTCAGGGGAATAATCCTTGGCGAAAACTGAAGGCACTTAAATACTGAAGGCAGAAAGGTATGTGCGAGCTGCTCAGCTGCTACCCGCGGGTGAACTACCCCTTCATGCTGAATAGGATAATCGAAGACTGGTGCATGAGCAGAAGGAATTAGAAACTGCTTGGAGACCATATGCGAAATTTTCGCTTCTATAGAGCCGATAGGATCTGCACCAGCTCCATCTAAATATTCTTTAGAATTTTCTGAATCTAAGGCTAAAGGTAATTTAACTAATAAAGCTAAAGCAGTCGCCCCAGCTTCTACAGCCTGCTTGCAGGCATTTAAAAGCGGAACTATATTACCAAGCCCTTCTAGGCTAACATTTAGAGGAATATCCGTATAAAAAATATTTTCTATCACATCCAATCCATAAACATTCTCCGCCGCATGGATAGCATTTTCAGTAATTTCCTTCTCTCTTAAAGCCGCTCCTGAATCCATAATCACGGCTATTTTATGCTTCACATTCAGGCGCAGGCATATTTGGTTAGCAAAAAATCTATCTAAAAGATATCCTTCGAGAACCGTCACATTCTGCGGAATATCAGTAAGTGCCGCAGCATTTATAACATTCGGGTGAGTGATAAGCAGGTCAGAGGCTTTCGCTAAAAGCTTAGCTACAGGGGTGCCATCGCCAGCATAACCACCAATTTTCGCCCCGATTCCAGTAGGAATAATTAATGCATTGATGTTTCTATAAAGTTTCTTTACCGTCATTTAACTTATTTATTATAGAGAATATTAATGGGTAAAGGCGAATTGATATGAATTTTGAGTTCTCACCTACCAGTATAAATTTTGGAACCACTCTTGAGTCCTCACCTACCACTGGTATAAATATTGGAACTAATACTTTTGATATAAACAAAAGTGTTATTCCAATTACTGAAACGCCTAAAAACCAAACGCTTACAATTAATGATAATTATAAAGATACTTTTTCTACCTCTTCTACCTCAGAAAAACCCTCACTCACAGAGACATTACTTTTTAATCCATCAACAACAAATGCAAGTATTTTCACAAATACAAATGTAAATACTTCAACAAATCAAAATATTATCAATACAATAAATTTTGATGATCCAAATATTACTTTCGGCTTCTCAGACATTAAAATTAACACTAATACTTTTAATGTTGATAACGAATGGATAAATAATGCCGATAATATCAATTTTAGCTTTAATACAGTGCAAGAAGATTTATTAAAAAACCTAATCGAACCTGAAGCAGTCTACGATATAAATGAACTAATAGATGACACCGATATATTATATTCAGAGACCTTTGTTAGTTACGACTACCATGATGATCCTCTACCAAACAATTATTATTATTCAGACGACGAAAACTCAGAAATACGCGCAGGAAGTCCCGAGTTTCATGCATTAACGAAGGAAGACCAAGGCTTAATACTAGGTCAATTAAATACAGAAACTGCACAGAAGAACGCAGTAGAAGAACTCACTTCATGGGGAGTTCCTAGACATATTGCACTGGCTATAGTAACAAACAATACTGAATCATTAAAAGAAAAAACTAAAGGAATGTCAAGCGAAACTGCTTCTAAGTACCTAAGCTTAGCTGGTCTAAGTATCACAGAAAATACACAATACGAGAGCAAAATTTTAGGCTTAACTATAAGCTAAAAGCCACCCTTCTTTTCGACAAGCATCCCTAAATTTCCTAAGCAAAAAACTTAGCTTCTTTAATCTTAAACAGATCCACAAAAAAGAATAGTAAAGTCTTAGTCACAAACAACGAACTAAACAAACTAATCAAAACACCAAGAAGTAGTGTCACGGCAAAGCCTTTCACAATCCCCGTTCCAAACACAATCAAAACTAAACTAACAATAGAAGTATTCATATTACTATCAAAAATACTGCTATAAGCCTTATCAAAACCGTCTCTCATCCCAATAAGAACAGACTTGCCTGTCGCCATCTCTTCTTTAGCACGCTCGAAAATTAATATATTAGCGTCGACAGCCATACCGATACTTAAAATAAAACCAGCCACCCCAGCAAGAGTTAAGGTTACTGTATCTTTAAACACGGCAAGAGTGAGGAATACATAAATAAATAGAGCTAAACTAGCCACTGCTCCTGAAAATCTATACATGGAGATCATAAAAATAACGACTAAAGCGAAGCCCAGAATTCCAGCCCAAAGGCTCTTATTAATTGACTCTTGCCCCAAAGTAGCACTAATAGATCGTTCCGTAAGAATTTTCACGGGAACTGGTAAGGCACCAGCATTTAACTGTACAGCTAGATCCTGAGCATCTTCTACCGAAAAATCACCAGAAATCTGTCCAGAGCCTCCAGAGATAACGCTTTTCACAGTCGGTGCAGAAATTAAATTCCCATCTAAAAAGATCGCAAGCGGCTTACCTATTAACTTAGCTGTAAGCTCAGAAAACTTCCTCGCAGAGTCTGGTTTTAAATCAAAATTCACAGCCCAGCCCATGCCACCATCAGACATCGCCTGTGCTTTTTTAAAATCAGCCCCAGTAATGCCTGTAGAAACCCATTCTCCCTTTTCATTCATTTGAGCGAATTCGAGAAAAGCGGTAGCAAGCAGTCTTCTTTTAACCGCTTGTGGATTAGCTCCTGGAACTTCCACTAAAACTCTATCCTTCCCAACCTGCTGCACAACAGCTTCTGTAGTACCTGAAGCATTAACCCTATTTTCAAAAACTTTCACTAAACCAGCCATAGTCTCTGGATTTATTACAGGAACAGCTTCTGAGGGCAGCGCCTTAAACTCAAACTGCGAACCACCGATTAAATCTAAACCCAACTTAATGTTACTGTAAACATTGAAATTAGCAATCACCAGAAATGGCTTTCGGGGAGACTCTAGAGGAGCATTAACTGACTGCTTCTCAGCTCCAAGCTTTGCAGCAGGCTGATTAATTAACTGAAAACTAAAGACCGAAAATAGCGCCCAAAGCATCAGTACACCTATTACAATAAGCCTAAAATTACGTTTTACAAATTCCATGCTCTAGTTAATTTAGCATGGGATCTAGAAACTTACTTTTAAATACAGAATAATTTTTAGATTCATAGGCTTCCTTAACCTTCGCAAATATTTGATTTAAATTACCGATATCCTTGGGGTAAAACGCCACGATGGTTGAACCAGAACCAGCGAGTAAAACCTTATTCGCTCCAAATTTAGAATACAAAGTATCTTTAATTTGTGTTAACAACGGATAATCATCTATGATCGCCTCTTCGAAACTATTATAAACATCTTCAATGACGTCATTTTTTTGAACAGATTGCGAAGATCCTTCTCGATTAAAAACTAAACCTGTTATTTTTTTCAAGCGCTTTTTCTCAGCAAACTTATCAACTGCCCTATAAGCATCAGAACTAAGTATCCCAAAATCAGGCTTAACCATAATTAAATTTGAAATCTCATTATAATTAATGTTTGACTTCTTATCTTTAAAGTCATCCCCAATCCCTTCAGCATAAGCACGAGTCTGTAGGGTTGAATTTAAACAAAATGGTACATCTGCGCCTACTTTAGCTGCTAACTGCAGAAGGACAGCGGAGGAGAGTCCCCCATTAAAATTTTCATAAAAATATCTGTTAATTACTCTTAAAATTGCAGCAGCATCAGCGCTACCACCAGCTAAACCTGCCGAAATAGGAATTTTTTTATCTATGTAGATGTTTAGTTTAATTTTCTGAATTTGCTCTAAAACCTTTGGGTCTACAGCAGCAAAGTAAAGCATTAAGGATTTATGTACGATGTTCTTTTGCCCAAGTTTCTCTATTTCTGGGACATTTGATTTAATAATAACTTCATAACTAATCTTTTCCGATTTAACAACCACTGACTCTATCTCTACATTTAATTGATCTGCTAAATCGATAGCTTGAAATAAAGTTTTAACATTGTGCAAACCATCTTCACGTGGATAAAATTTGCGATCCAGAACATCAAGATATAAATTAATCTTAGCTGGAGCTTTTTCTTGGTAAACAGTCTTTATTATCACTTTTATTATTATGGACGTTTTACATTAAAAAGCAAACATGAAATATAAATAATCACAATAAAATCATACTTTAAGGCTAGCTTTTGAGCACTATTGCGAAACTGAAAGTTCTACGCTTACGACGCCCACAGCCTCGAACTTTCACGCTCGGAAGCAGTGCCTTCGAGTAAAAACTGCTATTTTGTAAACAAACTGAAAACTGAATAATACCTGAACCTCATTAATGAACACTCCACTAACAAGAACTGAGTTTTAATTGAAAACTTGTTAGCTTCACAGTGATCGACCATAGGACTGGTGTCCTACTCCTTAAAAGGAGGTGATCCAGCCACACCTTCCGGTACGGCTACCTTGTTACGACTTCACCCCAGTCAATGGCACCACCTTAGGCGGCTTCCTCCCAAAAAGGGTTGGAGCACCGACTTCGGGTGTTACAATCTTCCGTGGTGTGACGGGCGGTGTGTACAAGACCCGGGAACACATTCAACGCAGCGTGCTGATCTGCGTTTACTAGCGATTCCGACTTCATGCAGGCGAGTTGCAGCCTGCAATCCGAACTGAGACCATTTTTGAGAGATTAGCATCTTATCACTAAGTAGCGACTCGTTGTAATGGCCATTGTAACACGTGTGTAGCCCAGGCCATAAGGGCCATGATGACTTGACGTCGTCCACACCTTCCTCCGGTTTAACACCGGCAGTCTTGCTAGAGTGCCCAACTAAATGATGGCAACTAACAACGTGGGTTGCGCTCGTTGCGGGACTTAACCCAACATCTCACGACACGAGCTGA
>JBMOEX010000004.1:0-36280 GCA_049314535.1 Vampirovibriophyceae bacterium
CTTTGCTTCGTAGAAGAATTTTTATCAGACTCATCCCCTATAAATACATCCCATAACTTCTGCAGCTTGTCACCATCCGCAGTAGTATTAAACAAACGCCCTCCTGGAGCATAAGTGCTTAATTTGGTAGTATCCATTAAACCTAAACCTGATTTACCTGACGACGGTACCTTATTCAAAAATTTATCAAATGTAGCTATATCCTGTACATTCACAGAACTATCACCATCCAAGAACACCTTTAAATATAAGTCTAATTTCGCCTCAAACTGTTGCTTAGTAACAGTAACATCTAAATTCTTAGCTAACTCATCAGCCAGCCCTATAATCTTCTCAGCCTGAGCTAAGTTACAATCACCACTGTCTACCTTAGCCCTTAACTGACGTGTTAACCATGGCTCTGCTGGAATTGCTGGAGTAGTTGCAGTGGCTGCAATAGCTGTAGCAGTACTCATTCGTGCAAATGATGCATGCGTCGTCTCACCCGCTATCCTGTCTAAATGTAACTTAGTCGTCTTAACTTCATCACCAACCGCATCAAATAACTTATCTAAATTATCATAAGCATCTGTAAAATTATTGCCCGTGCTAAGTGTATTCAAATTTAAAGTCTTCCCCGATATCGGTAACTTTCCTTCACTTATCGCTGATGATAAATATCTTTGCTTCGTAGAAGAGTTTCTATCAGTCGTATCTCCAGCCACTACACTCAGTAGTTCATTCATCTTAGGACCATTACCTGAACTGCCGTAAATATTTGATGTAGCTGGATCATACGCCCTAATCTGAGAAGCAGTTAGCGTGCTTAAAATTGAAATATTCGCTGCACTTGCAAAGGTATCAAAAGAAAGCAAATCATTACTTGAGGACTCATAATCATTCATTAAGGTAGAATAAAGCTCCAATCTTTTAACACAATCTTCCTTTTGGGCTGTCGTAGGCGTAGCTGGAAGTTTAGATGCAAGTTTATCTGCCATCAATAGAACTTCCTCTACTTGATTAACATTAAAATCACGATCAAACAAATCATTAAAAAAATTTGCAAAATCATTTTTAGACGAAAATAAAACTTTAGACTCATGATCATTCTCTCGCCACCAAGCCTCAGTGTATACATAATTAACCTTATTATTTCTTGTTGCTTCCTGAAGGAAATTCATGTCAGCAATATTAAACCTAGTACCTAAAATGGGAACGGTACCAGACTTAATAGCATTCATTAAATTAGTTTGTACATCAGTTTGGACTTTTTGAGAGACGTCCATAATCTTCTGAAGAGTCTCATTATCAGTCCTATCGTTATTCAAATCACCATTAATATCTATCGAACCTGATTTTAAAATTCCTTTATTATCAAGATATTGCGAGGTCAAATTACCATTTGCATCAAGTTTTAAATTACCACTGGTATCAAAAACAGAATTATAAATAGTATCAATCTTGTTCCCAAAAGCAGTTCTAGCTGCAGAGTCTGCACTATTAAAAACGCCATCACCATTAGCATCCAAAAATTGTACGGTAGCTTGCTCTGAAGAACCAAGAACCCTATCACCAGCAAATAATCTAGTCAACAAGTCGTCCTTGTAATATTTAATACTCTGGATTTTCTGAATATTAATATCCATAAGACTTAAGACCTACCTATATATATAAATTTAATTAGTTAAGGTTTACTTAAGAACGCTAGATAAAATAAGCAAATCAGCCCCCTCTACCTGCCTATACTTAAAATTATAAAGCTCTGGTAAATACTCCTCCGGGTATGCCGTACCCAGTTTTAAACGATTACGATTTACAGTTTTTTCTAAACGCTGTTCTATAGTATTTACAGCTACATCTAAATGATAAACTGCGTAATCATGGGGAAGATCTTTAAAACGAATTTTCTCTAAACCAAAAACTGATTCATGTATCTCACCGCGAAACTCTATCCCTTCTAAATTACGAAATAGTCTAGTGCGGGCATTATACCTGCCTTTAAAATATTTATTTGGGGCTACATAAGTCGCTGAGCCATCTTCATAAATTTTATTAATCCAGCGACTATACATACGATATTTAGAAAAAATTTTAGACTGAATAAGCTGCCTAATCCTTTCTGCTAGAAAGGTAGATAAAAATTCATCACTATCAAAAACTAAAATCCAGTCACTCTTAGTCGCTTTTATAGCTTGGTTACGATGGTAACTATAACCCTGAAAGCTCTCTTCCTCTATGAGTTTCACCTTCGGGTAAGATTTTAAGATGGATTTAGTCGCATCAGTAGAGCCTGTATCCACCACGATTATCTCATCGACTACCTCATGGCAGGATTCTAAAGCAGCTTTAATAGTCTTTTCATTATTTTTAGTCAGAAGATTTAAAGCAAGAGTCGGATTACTCGGGTTGCTTAATGAGCTTAAATCAAATACAGCAGCCAAGTTATCAGAAAATTTTTTAAATTCACGCGCCAGAGACATTCTAAATTCCTTAAGGGCTAGGTTATGATTATATCTGAGATTCATGTCTAAAATAGCCCCCCTAGTTTCAATAATATTTTTTTGCTTTCTTAGCTTCGCTTGCTCACAGAAAAATCCTCCAGCGAAACCATCTCGCCCACTGCCTGTTAAATTCGAAGCAGCTGCAAGAACTAATCTAGAGCAAGATTTCGAAACAGTAGCTGAGCTAAAAGCTTATAGAGAAATAACTGTCGCCGCAGAAAGAGCTGGGCAAGTAAATAGTATTTTAGTGAGAGAAGGTGACTCAGTAAACGAAGGACAGTCTTTAGTAAAAATTAAAGGTGATGATATTAAAGCTGAATTAGCTAAAGCACAAGAAAATTATCGAATCTTTAAAAAACTATATGACGAGGAAGCTATTTCTAGAACAGAGTTTCTGGTGTACGAAACTGCTTTAAGGAATGTAGAAGCTAGTTATGGAAACTTACTTATAAGAGCTATTAGTTCTGGAGTAATAGGAAAGATCATAGTAGATCCTGGTGACTACGTCAGAGTCGGTGACCCGATTCTAGAATTAGTAAAAGTTCATCCTTTAAGAGTTTCCTATACTATTCCAGAGAGACTTATACCCTATGTCAGTCTCGGTCAGGAATTAGATCTTACTAGTGATGTCGATAAGACCGTGGTAACTAAAGCACGCATCGATTTTATTTCACCTAGCGTAAATTCTGAAACTAAATCCGTACTGGTCAGAGCCAGTTTAGCTAATAACACTAATATTCTAAAACCTAATCAGTATATTAGAATTAAGCAGAAAGTAAAAGACAAAAATAATATCCTCGCCGTTAGAGAAGAAGCTATATATCTAGATCAAGGACAGGAATATGTTTTTATTGCAGAACCTGCTAGTGAAGATGGTTTCTACAACGCTGTTAAAAAGCCTGTCGAAACAGGTCTGAGAAAAAACGCCTTAGTAGAAGTTACTAAGGGTATTAATGAGGGTGAATTAGTTATCTACGCTGGTCTCTACAGTATTTATGAAGGAGCTAAATTAAGCCGTGTCGATTAGTGATCTTTCCGTTAATAGACCAGTCTTAGCTAGTGTTTTTTCACTGCTGATAGTTTTGGTCGGTTTAATTTCTTTTACCCGCCTGCCCATAAGGGAATACCCAGATATAGATGCACCGATAGTCACTGTGACTACCGTCTATCCTGGTGCTAATGCTGAAGTCATAGAAAGCGAGCTTACTAACGTTATCGAAGAAGAGCTTACAAGTATCAGTGGCATTAAGTCTTTAATTTCTAATAGTAGAGATCAAGTTAGCTCAGTAGTAGTAGAATTCGAGTTATCTAAAAATATAGACACCGCTGCCCAAGACGTTCGAGAGAAGGTATCTAGAATAGCTTCTAAACTGCCAGATAACGCTAATGACCCACAGATCGCTAAAGCTGAAGCTGATGCGAGTCCTATAATGTGGATTTTAATTAAATCTGACGAAAGAGATTTACTTGAACTCTCTGAGTATGTAGACAGTAATATTAAAGACTATTTCCAGACCATAGATGGCGTCAGTAAAGTAATATTCGGCGGCGAGAAACGTAAATCTATTCAAGTTCTTTTAGACCCTCAGAAGCTCGCTTATCATGGTCTCAGCGTCCTAGATTTAGAAAAGGCGATGCGTGATAATAACCTAGAACTTCCTGGTGGTTTAATCGAATCTAAAAATACTGAGTTTAGTGTTAAAGTTGATGCCACGCTTAAAACAGTGGAAGCCTATGCTAACTTAATCGTTAAGCGGACTCCAACTGGCGTAATACGTTTAAGCGATGTTGCAGACATTAAAGAAGGAGCAGAAAATGATAGAAGCTTCGTTAGATTTAATGGTGAAAAGGGTTTTGGACTTGGGGTAGTAAAACAGTCTAAGGCAAATACGATACAAATCTCAGATGAAGTACACAAGCGTATTAAGGAGTTAAAAACTAAAATACCTAAAGATATAAGCATGGAAGTCGGTTTCGACTCTGCAAAATTTATCAAATACAGTATAGAAGACCTTTTCTTTACAGTTCTTTTTTCTAGCCTCCTCGTTATTATTATTATTTTTCTTTTCCTAAGAAACTTAAGAAGCACTTTAATCCCAGCTATCTCTATCCCTATAAGTATTATCGGGGTTATGGGTGGTCTTGCAGTACTAGGTTTCACTATAAACTTAATGACTTTATTAGGCTTAGTAATAGCGATAGGTATAGTAGTAGATGATTCGATCATAGTCCTAGAGAATGTCTATAGAAAAATAGAAGAGGGCTATGACCCTAAACTTGCTGCTAAAGAGGGGACTAAGGAAATCACTTTAGCTGTAATGGCGACAACTCTAGTACTTATAGTTATTTTCCTACCTGTAGCCTTCCTAAAAGGTCTCTCGGGCAGATTACTTTCTGAATTTGCGTTTTCACTATGTTTCGCGACCCTCATATCTGCTTTCGTCGCTTTAACTCTAGCGCCGATGCTCTGTTCTAAAATCCTTAGAAGACACAATGGTACTGTTGCCAAACGTGCAAGTTCAAGAAAAACTTTTATTGGTAAAATACTAGGAGCTATCGGTGATTTTTATGATTTTATCGAAAACACTTATGTAAACAGCATTCCATTCTGCCTAAGACATAAAAGACTCATAGTTATCGTGAGTGCTATTAGCTGTAGCCTAATCTCCGCAGCGATGTTCACCTATATTCCTAAAGATTTTATACCGAATGAAGACAGGGGAAATTTCCTAACATTAATCCAAACCCGCACTGGAACTAACTTAGATTATCTAGATAAACAGATGCGCAAGGCAGAAAATATATTAAATAAAATCCCTGAAATGGATACTATTATCTCTGTAGCTGCCTTTGGTAGAGATGGACCAGGTAAAGTCAATCAGGGAATTATGATTAACAGATTAATACCTTGGGATGAGCGTTCTAAAAACGTTTTCGCGATAGCTGGACCATTATTCGACACATTTAGATCTATTCCAGAAGCTTTTGTCTTACCGATATTTCCATCTTCAGGACCAGAAACAGGTTTCGGCTCACTGCCGATAGAAATAGTTTTAAAAAGTCAGAATATAGATTTTCTATCTAAACTGAGTAAAAAAATACTTGCTGAAGCGAACAGCTTACCTAGACTGATATTCAGTAAGTCTGATTTGAGTTTTAATAAACCAGAGTTAGAAGTACGCATAGATAGAGATAAAGCTCAAAAGCTTGGTGTGAATATGCGTGAGATAGCGCGTAGTTTACAGATACTTTTCGCTAGCGATGATCTGACTGAATTTAACCTTAAAGGTGAAAATTATAAGGTTATAGCGAGATTACCTAAATATGAAAAAGATGAAATTCGTAAACTGGGCGAAGTACCTATTAAAACAGAAAGCGGGCAATTAATCGCCCTGTCTAACTTAATAGAGGTCACTCCTAAAGTAGGTGTAGAGGAATGGAATCACCTAAACAGAAGACGCTCTGTGAGCATTCAAGCAGCACCAGTTCCTGGAGTACCAGCTAGTGAAGGTTTAAGAGATTTAGAAAAACTGATTTTTAAAATCGTCGCAGAATCCCCAGATAAGCCTGTAGACTTCGAGATAGATTATAAAGGCGTTTCTAGAGAAGAAAAAGAGAGTAATACCGCTCTTTACATCACCTTCGCGATAGCATTACTTTTCGCCTATCTGTTTCTTGCTGGGCAGTTCGAGAGCTTTAGAAGTCCACTCGTTATTTTATTTACAGTACCGCTAGCGATTACTGGCGGTCTTTTGGGGCTTGCCGTATTCCAGCTCTCCCCGCTTATTACGAAGACAGCCATAGCTCTAGGAGCGCCTTTCTGGATACAGTTCGTCATTCCACAGTTTAATAACATCAGCATTAACATCTACAGCCAGATCGGTATAGTAATGTTAATCGGGCTAGCTTCTAAAAACGGTATTCTCTTAGTCGAGTTTATAGATCAACAACGTGAAAAAATGCCAGTCTATGATGCTATACAAGCAGCTTGCAGGCTGCGTTTAAGACCTATACTAATGACAGCTTTAGCTACAGTATTAGGTATATTACCTATCGCCTTAGCTACAGGTATTGGCTCACAATCTCGTCAGAGTCTAGGTGTTGTTATAGTCGCTGGTATGCTTTTCTCTACTTTCCTTACTCTGTTTATTATTCCTTGTCTTTATGCTTGGATTGGGAGGAAGGAAGTGCATGGTGTGAAGGGTGGATAATTTCAATATTAATATTTCTTCTGTCAGTTTGTCTCTTGAACAGGAGCAGGAAATTCTAGAAAGCCTGAAAGATAAAGAAGAGGGTAAAGTTAAGACTTCTAATCCTAGGAGTGCTTCGTTTCATGAGTCTCTGATTGAGTTTGCAGAGAGTGATTGATATACACCCTGATCCTATTCATTAAATCTGAATCCCAGTAGACTATCACTAGGATCTTGGTCTTTAAGTATTAAACGAATAAAATTTTTAATATCAAACTCATCACTGAAATCGTTCTTAGGAAGAGTATCTGAATTAAAGGCACAAATATATTGGAAACCAATTTCAGTTGCTTTTCGATGGGCATGTTCCAGAGCTTGCACAATTTGCCTAGAATCTACTCCATCAAAAATCGTACTGTCGTGTATTAAAAAATTAACCAATCCGTTTTTAGCAAACAGGTCTACCAGCATAAGATCATAGCAGAAGATTTTCATTTTACTGACACCCTCACTATTACTACGAGGTATTTCAACATCAAAGCTGTATCCGTTATCAGATATGTTGATAATTAGATTTCCAGATTCACTATAAAGGGCTTGTGAATTTTCATTGAAGCCAGCGATTGCTTGTTCCCATTTGGTTCTTGATTGCTCGTAATCTCTCTGGAGCTTGGTTTCTAATTTAAGTTTTTCAGTTTTAATTTCCTTCTTTTTCGTTGATATTTCTTGGATATCTGAAATACGCTGATGTATAGTTTCCAACTGAGCTTTTTTCTTGAAAAGACGCTCTTGGAGTACCGTAAACTCTTCTAGTGCCCCATGAGTACTTAGTACTGACATTAACTCTGCTCGCTTAGAGTCGTTTAATTTTATAATCTGATCATTATCTGAGATTTGGTTCTTAAGCTCCTCAATCTCAACTTGTAAGAAGAGTTTTCTGTTTTTTACTATTGTATTGTGGAATTCCTTGGCATCTGCGAGTGTCTTTTTAATCGTATCACCAAAGGTTAATCCTGCTTCTTGATAGAGCATCTCAACGGCAGAGGCATCTGGAGCTTGTTCAGAGTGGACTGATTCTTTATAACGTTCTAACTTCCTACGAAGTATAAGATTTTTGTTAGACATATCGTGAATACTGTGAGTTAGTATATTGGCTTCCTCTTGTAGCTGTTGATATTGTGGATGCACTTTAAACTCAGAAAGTGTGGATTTCTCTCTATCAAACTCTATCTGTAACCTAACACGTTCGGCTTCAAGCTCGCCTTTAGATGACACTATTCCAGTTTTAATTGCGGCATTCAAGAAAATCGCAGCTTTATCCTTATCTTTTATTATCTGTACATCAGATGCAAGTTCCCAATTTAGACCAAGCAAAAATGCATTGCACACTTGCATGTTCCAAGTTTTTTGTGATCTAAAATGATTAAAGGGTGTGCTGTAAGCATCTATTCCTGTTCTTATAAAATAGGAGACTAAACTTCTAAAAGAAGGAACATATTTTGTTCGACTGATACTCGATAAACCAAAAAGACTTATACCTAACAACTTTCTCCAGTCTTCCAACTTGTAAAAATCAAATGCTTGATCTTTATCTTTTTCTGGAGCTATTGGGAGTCTCTCCAAGTTACCATTCACTTTGATAATGCCTTGATTTTCTATGCTTCTTGAGGCAGTAATTTTCTCACCACACACATCCATTTCAATAAAGAATATCCAATCCTTTATTGTGTCTAATGGAAGAATCTTTTTACTTCTTTTGTTAAAATCAGCTCCCAAGCAAAAATGAATGATGTTGATAAGGGTTGTTTTGCCCAGCCCGTTTCTGGAATCTTTCTTATCAGACTCACTTTTTTTATCCGCCAGTATAATGTTTAAACCGCTCTGAAATTCAACGGCTTTAAACCTAGGGTCACTTGCATATATGCGATAAATCATTCTGCTACCCTCACTATTTTATCGCTTCTAGTTTCAACGAGTCCCAGCAGAAACAGTAAGTCCAAGCCCAGCACGAATCTTTCAAAATTTCCGATATTCGAAGCGAATTTCACTTCATCCCAGAGACCAGACAAAGTTTTCTCAACGGTTAAATGTTTTAGCAGCAAAGAACCTACACCAATAAGTGCTTCATGTTCACGAAGGTATTTGTTTGGAAGAATCATTTTTCAAACACCTCACATAAATGGAATAAATGCGTCAGTATCGCTAAGCTCGCCGCCTGCTGTTTGAAATCTTGCTGTCCTGACTTTGCAAATTCAAACATCGCCATAAAGAGAGCGTCACCAGAAAGTGATCGTCTTAGCTCTGAATATTTCTCTTTAAACCCATCTTTAAGTCGCTCTGGAAATTTAGCATCTAGTTGTGATGCCTTGACCAAATAATCACTTACTTCCGAGCTTTTGCTTAAACCAACAGATATTAAGGAACGCACTTCTTGAGTTAGCGCATTTTTCTGAATTTTTTCGTCTGGGGTGATGACGTGAAAATCTCCATTCACGAAATGCTGCCCTGAAGCAATCGCTTTTGCAGCAATTTCAAGCTCTGCAAAGCTCACTGCTGACATGCTTTCATCAAGCCGTTCTGAAACCCATGCCTCGTGAGATTTCTTTATTTTTATAAGTTTTTCTGCTGGATAATCATCTATCTGCTTATCAATTTTTGTGTGACATGTTGGGCATAAATACATCAGATTGTCATAATGATTTCTGCTATCATCCGTCATTTCATTTTTGTAACGGGCAGATCCTTCTTTTTCACCATAAATATGAGCAGCCTCACCAATTACAACCGTGGGACCTTGAGTGCCATCACATGTGAGATTATTTCTACATTCAGGGAGAGCACAAAGTTTTCCGCTTCTCATCGCAAGAAGAATTTTGGTTGGGTAGGAAGCACTCATCGAACATCACCTTCATCACAAGTACTTTTATTTTGCAATTCTAATTGCAAACCCTTATCGTAAGCACAACATACACACCAATATCCTTTCTGATAATAAAGTGACAAAGCCATCTAAACCAAAATCTCTTTTCTAACAATTAACCTAATCATATACTCAACCTCTCTACTGTTCCATCTAAAGACAAACCCGTTTACATAGAGCTCTAAATGTTTAGTTAGCATGATTATATGTGTTTATTATACCCCTCTTTAAATTAGCCTATAAACTCTATATATAAATTGTGTGGATATCACCTGCACATTTTGCTGTGATTTATTTCTTCGTGCCTGAAACCATCTTCAAATACCTAGCTATAGACAAATTCGCTAAAGAAAGAAGGAAAAAATAAAGTCACTGAACTATATCTCCCCCAATTCCCAAGCCTGAAGATGCCTAATCCCGTTTCTAGGAGGCAGTTTAACATCATCTAAACTGATAACTATTTTTTCCCAATTATCCTTTATCCTTTCTAAATTCCCATACTCTCTAGCTATCACTTCTTCACCATAAAGTAGATAAGAGACCTGTATATATTTCTTCTCTTTTCCTTTAGTTACAATGAAATCAATTTCATATTGATCTAATTTGCCTACATAAACTTCATAACCAGAGAGTTTCAAGTAATTAAATATATAATTCTCTAGCAGCTTTCCTATACCAGAATCGAAATCTGAAAATAAATAATGCCTAAAACCTAGATCAGTTAGGTAATATTTCTTTTCCCCCTCTAAAATTTTTTTCCCTTTTAAATCATAACGGCTGACCCCAGTTATTATCATGGCTTCTTCAAGATATTTAATATAGTCTCCAAGAGTATGTGCATTAGTAGAATAGCCTTGCGAGTTTAGCTTATTAACTAAAGAGTTTATTGAGAAAAGGTTAGATAAATTATCAATAATAAAGAGAAAAATCTTTTCTAGCAGAGCTATATTCTGGACTCGATAGCGCACGACTATATCTTTAAGTATGATGCTATCTTTAATGCTGTTTATGTAATTAGAGCGTATCTGCTCATCTTTTATTTTTAAAAGCTCTGGAAGCTGTGAATCTAAGAGATATTTCAGAAAAATATCCTTAGAAGCCCGCTTATCATGATAGTTTAAATATTCTTGGAAGCTTAATGGATAAACTTTTATATTGATATAGCGTCCAGTAATATAAGTAGCAAGCTCTGATGATAAAAGTTTAGAGTTAGATCCCGTGATATAAATTTCCTTAGGATAATTTTTATCAGCAATTAATGAGCTTAAAACCTTCTCCCAGCCGCTAACTTCCTGAATTTCATCGAAAATAAAATAGACTGGAGATTTCTTTTTAATTTTACGTTCTTTAAGATAGATGTCAATTAGCTTAGATAATTTTTTTTTATCATCTATATCTTGAAAAGCAGTCAGCTCAAAGTTTACATATAAAATATTTTCAGGATTAACTTTCTCTTTATTAATTAGAGCACTAATGAATTGCTTTAAAATGTATGATTTACCTGTACGTCTCTGCCCAATTAAAACTTTAATAAGATTATTATCACGAGATTTAAGGAGACTTTTTAAATATAGATCTCGCTTTACTATCCCTAGCTCACTAGGAGCTTTTTTCCAATAGTTATAATCTTCTAAAGATTGATTTAAGTTTTCCATAAAAATATATGAAGTGTAGTTCACAAAAAAACATTTTTTATATAATTTTATGAAGTACAGTTCATATTATACCCAAATACTCTAGTTTTATGAAGTGAGATTCAGGAAAAGTTGGCAAAGGTGTTTTTCAAGCTTTAGAAAATATAGAAAATTTTAGACAAGTGAGAATTTCTTCTGATAAGCGTTCACTTCAGTTATCTCACTTATTAATCCTGGCATGAAAGTTTTTACCCTTAAAATTGTCGGTAACACTTGCATGACTTGTTCTATTCCAATATTTTTTTGTTCAGTATTTGCTTGATTGATAGCCCGATTAATATTGTAAAGCATCCAATTAATCCAATTTCCCATAACCCCATAAAACGCTGCTTCAACCGTTCGTTGTTCAATTAAACCACCAGACTCCGAATAAGACTTAAGAATTTTATGGAACAAATTAATCTTGAGATCGGTTGTAACGCCTGACCAGTCTAAAGCAGCATTTACAATTTCATATGTAGGGTTTAGTTTGCACGCTGATTCCCAATCAATTAATAGCGGCTTCTTTTTATCCATCCACAAAACATTTTTTTGATCTAAGTCACCATGACCAATCACTGTGTGTTTCTTAAGGATTTCAATTGAACCCAAATAACTGTCATTAATTTCGAGAAGGATCAATAAGTTGGAATTTAAAATATCAGCGAATGGAAGCTGCATTTCTGTCGACTGCTTAATTAAATTGATAATGTATTTGCTATCATAAATGTCAAATTCAGGTTCACCAATGCCTTCCAGATGCAGGTTTATTGAATGCATTTTTGCAAGTAATCTGGCAATAATTAATGCTTGATCTTCATTAATTTCATCTTTACCTAAAGCTTTTGCATTAACCCAAGGGTACACAAGGTAGCCACATCCATCTATAATTAAAAGATGTTTATCAGATTGTGAGAGAGCGCATACGCCTGGGATATCTTGCGCCATAAAACTTGAAGCAATTCTTTCACTCAATTCATAATTTTTAATGACTTGATCATCTTGTAGATCAATATCTTTTGACAGCTGTTTGATTGCATAAGAGCCTTTATCTGTATCAAGGCGCCACATGATATGCAGTAAGCCGCCGTAAATTCTTGTTACAGGATTTCGTGAAGAGCCAAGACCAAATTGTTCACATAATAAATTTAGGTGCTCTTTAATCATACGAACCACTCCAGATTCTTCCAGTTGCCTCAGCATCAAAGTTTCGGAATCATACAGTATTTTACTTCATTTGAATTAGAATATAAATTTAAGCAGCGTTATGTACAATACATTAGTTATGAGCAAACCATTTCATAAAATCCAGTCCTGCATAGCTCTTGAAGCATATAAGCTCCTATTAAGCTTTGAAGATGGTGTTAGTGGCGAGATAGATCTTTCTGAAAAAATTGGCAGAGGTGTTTTTCAAGCTTTAGAAAATATAGAAAATTTTAGACAAGTGAAAGTTTCTTCTGATAAGCGTTCACTTCAATGGCTTAATGACATTGATCTTTGTGCGGATTCACTGTACTTACAAATTAAGTCTTAGATTATTTGTTATTTTCTGTTAAATGCCTTTAATTTGTTTTTTCTATGGAATTACTATCTACATGTATTTTGATGATCATAACCCTCCTCATTTTCATGCCAAATATGCAGAATATGAGGTCATTATAGACATTAATAATCTTGGTGTATTAAATGGTTATATGCCACCGAGAGCTCTTGGTATGGTTGTCGAGTGGGCTTATGAACATAAACAGGAGCTTTTATGTGACTGGGAACTAGTGAAAAATTTGCAAAATCCTAATCCTATAAATCCTTTGAGATAAAATTCTCCCTTTCATCAAACCTTCTCCCACAGATAATCCAAAGCAGAACACCTGCGAATCCCATGTTCACCTATTTTCAGATCATCACACTCCTCTAATGAAATCTGTGTAGCCTCGACTTCAGGAAATTTTTTCTTAAGATAAATTAAATTAGAATCTAATCCCTGACTGGAGAGTTTCACTTCTATAAATTCAATCGGTTTACGATTTTTTAAAATAACGAAATCCACTTCTCGCTGCTCTAAATCACGGTACATTCTTAGCTCCATATCATAACCCTCAGTATCTTCAATAAAGTGACACCATTTTAAAAGATGGTTAGCGACTAGGTTTTCAAAGCGGGCAGCCTGATTTTCAATAAGATTCCAGTCAAAAAAATATAATTTAGATTCTTTTTTTACAGCTTTAATTTTAGGGGAACCAAAAGAATAGAGGCGATAGACGTGATATAGATTAGAAAGTATTTCTATCCAGCGTTTCAGCGTCTGGTGAGAAACTTCTAAATCTTCTCGAAGAGAGTTAATAGAGAGGGTACTCCCGACTGAATCTATGAGACGCAGTGATAAAAGGTCTAATAAAGATATCTCCGAGACTTTCTCTAAACTAGTAATTTCTTCATTAATTAACCTAGTCCTATATTCTCTAGACCAGCGTCTAGCTGAAGTCTTATCATTAGATAAAAATGGCTCGGGAAAAGGCCCTAAATCTAGAAGCTGAATTAAAAGCTCCTGTTTCTTTTTACCTATTTCTTTTATACTCAGAGGGTGCAGTCTCAATAAGTGATAACGCCCTTGCAAAGAATCACCTCCACGACGATAGTGATCTAATTTGGCTGAACCTGTAACTAAAATCTTTAAATCATTTTTTCTCTCATCATAGAGACCCTTTAATAAATTACGCCAGCGTGCAAATTTATGAATCTCATCTAAAACTAAGTAACCAGATTCACTAGGGAAAGCTTTTTTGAGAATCAATTCCTTATCTTCAGATATATCCCAATTTAGATAACGTTTTTTATCTTTTTTAATAATACTCATGGCAAGCGTAGTCTTGCCACACTGACGTGGACCCGCAAGTAAAACCATCTTTTCTTTAAGGTCGTTTTTAATTTGCTCTTCTAAATAACGTTTCATAATACTAAGATTTTACCCCGACTTAAAAATTTAGTACTAAATTTTAAACTTGGGGTAAAAATTTCAGAGAAATTAATAGAGGCTCCCGCCTTAACCCCAAATCCACCGATTATTGCTATATTTAAGCATTATGGACTTAATGATAGAAGACGTTTGGGCAAGAGAAATACTAGACAGTAGAGGAAATCCTACTGTAGAAGTAGAAGTTAGATTATCTGATGGTAGTGCTGGAATGGCTGGAGTGCCAAGCGGTGCTAGCACTGGTGCTTTCGAAGCATGTGAGCTTAGAGATGAAGATCCTGAGCGTTATTTAGGTAAAGGTGTTCTTAAAGCAGTACAAAACGTAAATGAAAGCATAGCTCCAGAATTAATCGGCATGGACCCTACTTACCAAGCTGAAATCGACAGTTTACTTATAGATCTAGATGGCACTGATAATAAATCTAAATTAGGTGCTAACGCAATTTTAGGCGTAAGCTTAGCTGTAGCAAAGGCTTCTGCTCAAGCTAGTGGCTTACCACTTTACCAATATCTTGGTGGACCTAATGCTAGAACGCTTCCTGTACCGATGATGAATATTCTTAACGGTGGCAAGCACGCTCTAGACTCAGTAGATCTTCAAGAATTTATGGTAATGCCTGTAGGCGCAAGTTCTTTCTCTGAAGCTCTTAGATGGGGAACTGAAACTTTCCATGCATTAAAATCAGTACTTAAAAAAGCTGGCATGGCGACTAGCGTTGGTGATGAAGGTGGCTTCGCTCCAAGCTTAAAAAATAATGCTGAAGCTATTGAGAAAATTCTTAAAGCTATCGAATTAACTGGACTTAAAGCTGGTAAAGATTTATTTATCGCTATAGATGCAGCTAGTACAGAGCTTTATGATGCTAAAGCTAAAACTTATACTCTAGAGAAAGAAGGTAAAACTCTAAGTGGCTCACAGATGGTGGATCTATATGAGAGCTGGGTAAATCAGTACCCTATTATCTCTATTGAAGATGGTTTCGCTGAAGAGGACTGGGATACTTGGGCTGAAGCTTCTAGAAGATTAAACCAAAAAGTTCAGTTAGTCGGTGATGATCTTTTCGTAACTAACACTGAAAGACTTTTAAGAGGTATTAAATCTAAAATCGCTAACAGTATTCTAATTAAAGTGAACCAAATCGGCACTTTAACTGAGACTCTTAATGCTATAGAAATGGCTAAGCGCGCTGGTTACACGACAGTAATCTCTCATAGATCTGGTGAAACTGAAGATACTACGATAGCAGATCTAGCAGTAGCGACTAACGCAGGACAGATTAAAACTGGTGCTCCATCTCGCTCTGATAGAGTAGCTAAGTATAATCAGTTACTAAGAATAGAAGAAGAATTAGCTGAGCAAGCGATTTATGGAGGTGAAGCTAGTTTTTATAACTTGACAGAACTTCCCAACGTTTTAGCTAAAGCTACTGCTTAAGTCACTTCAAATATTTAAAAATTATCCCCTAGGACTCATCGATTTTAAATAGGTTCTAGGGGATAATTTTTCTTAAAAAGAATTTATCCTTCTTGAACTAAAACTTAAATTATTTAACCCTAAACTTAATCTAAAACTTCTAATATAGAAGTGATGTCAAGTGCTACATTAAGCTTCAATTACACTCTAGCAGGGGATTCTAAGATTCCACCAATTAGCGCAGAGTCGGTAGGGTTAGAGCCTCAGATTTTTCAACCCATACGAGAAGCTGTCAGTTTCTTAAAAGATACTATCCGCTTTCCAGGCTCTTCTATACCAGAAAGCCAGAGACCTTCTACTGAAGAACATACTATCAGTGCTATGCATAGGGCACATACACTGCTCTCGCAAGAAACTGCTTTAGACCCTAAAACCATTGCAAGTATTCTAAGAAAAATTATGATACATGACCTAGATGAAGTCATCGGTAGAGAGTTTCACGCTGTCGCCACTAATGCCAATGGTACTGCCGTAAAGAATATGGAGGGCTTTGGTAAATTAACAGAAAGAATAGCTTTAAATACTATTTTAGTAGCTCTCTTAAATGCTGACCCTCAAGCGAATTCCTCAACTTCAACAAATGCTGATCAAACACAAAAAGGCTTCCCTCGCTTAGAAGAATTCGTACATGGTCTTCGCCATGAGATCAAAGAGGTTACAGATAATGATCTTGGTGTTACTACCTTAAATAAATATTTTGAAAAGCCTGAAATTAAAGCAGGGCTAAACCCAGAATGGCTTTCACCTGATTATAGAAAAGCTTTTGAAAGCCTAAAAAGTGATTATCTCAGTATGGAAAGTAACCCTAAGGAACAGAATTCCATCAGCAGCCTAATAGGAAAACTCTTAGAGAAATGGGATGGTATCATCACAGTGAACAATAGTGGTCTAGACGAACAAAATCCTGTCCCCAATTACTTTCACCAAAAAAAATCTCAAGAAGAGAGAGCCTCTGAGCTTAGTTACACCAGTAGCGTAATGAATAGAATGGTTAATATTAGAGATACATTAAATATGCTTATTAATGGGACGAAGGAATTACTTAAAGAAAGCATAAACTGGATGAGCATTGCAGATGGCAAAAACTATAAAGTCAAAGATTTCCCTAAACAGCTTGGCTGGATAAAGAATTAAAAACACTACAGTGTTTCTCCCCTATTAAAAATTTAAGTGAAAATTTTTTTATAAGATCTTCCTAATAAAGGAGAATCACATGTCTAAAAAATTAAATACACTAAACCCAGTCACAGAAAAAACTCTCTGGAACGATAAAGATAAACCTATCTTTATCAGCCTCGCTAGTACAGGTATAGAGCCGCTGAAAGATAGAATCTGTAAGCTCAGTTTACTTGGTAGTAACGGCCACGAGAAGAGTTTTCTTATTAATCCACAGAAAGAGATACAGGAATACGCTACTAGAGTGCATGGTATTAAAAACTCTGATCTTAAAGATGCTATGCCTTTTGAAAATATCGCCGAAGAAGTAATTAAGGAGCTAGAAGCGCATAATGTTTTTGTCGCCTATAATTTCTCTTTTACTTTTCAGATATTACAGAATGAACTTTATAGAAGCTGTGGTTATCAGCTTCTTGAAGAAAACTTTACATTTATAGATCCTTACCTAATCTTTAAAAAAGCCTTTCCTTACACACTAAAGAATGCCGCTAAACTCTTTCTAGGAAAGGATTATAAAGATGATGAATATATGGAGTTCTCAGCCGTAAAGCTTCAAGAGATACTAGCAGCACAGATACAGCAGTTTCCACAGTTCTTCGAGGGTGATTTAAGAGAATTAGAACACCAGACTATAGGCCAGATAGGTATTCCAGGGAAATGGTTTAATCTAAAAGATGATAATTTCTGTTTCGCTCAAGGTAAATTTAAAGGTAAAAAAATTAACGAGAATCATTTAGACTATCTAAGCTGGATAGCAAGTCTAGAAGATATAAGCGTTTCAGAAAGAAAATTTATAGATGAATACTGTGGGTCTGTAAAAGCGTAAAATATTTTTCTTTCCGATCAAATCTTAGAGTGTGGTGAAATTGTTTAAAAACTGAGCTTAACGCACAGCTTGAAAATTAACTCAGTATCTTTCATCACACTCTAATTTTATAACCTAAAGCAGCGCACTTTTTTTTTTAACAACATAATGACATAATCATTTCAGCATGCTAATCACTCTAGTCGCACTATACATACTATTTAATATTGGCTTCAGTTTTTACATAAGCCAAAAAAATAAAAATACTTTAGATTACGTTTTTGCGGGCTCTAAACTACCATTCTGGATTTCATCCTTCGCTTTCTTTGCGACTTGGTTCGGTTCTGAAATGATCATCGGTTCAGCATCAGAGTTTATGAACAGAGGCTTTAAAGCCCTTATTAAAGACCCTTTCGGTGCATCTATCTGTATATTTTTAATCGGTGCGGTTTTTTCTAAGCATTTTTATAAAATGCCTTATCTCTCCTTCGCTAGTTTTTTTAAAAGTAAGTATGGCTCGAAAGTCGGTTTCTACGCAAGTTTCTGCATAATTATGGGTTATGTCGGCTGGCTAGCCGCTCAGTATATAGCTTTCGCTGTAATTCTTAAAACCATAGTTAATCTACCTTTAGAAATAGGAATGATAATCGGTGCCATTATATTTTTACTTTACGTCTGGTGGGGCGGCTTACTTGCTATTTCCATATTAGACATGAGCCAAACTATCATCATAATAGTAGGACTATTAGCCGTAGCTATTCCTATCATCTCCGCGGCAGGTGGACTCGGAAATATAATCCAGCAGACCCCTCCAGAATTTTTTAATGTAGTACCAGACATGGATTTTATGTCTATAGCGACATTCATTAGTGCCTTAATTACTGTCGGTATCGGCTCTTTACCACAGCAAGATTTATACCAAAGAGTTAAAGCCTGTAAATCAGCAGCCGTAGCCAAATATTCAGGTATCTTCAGTGCTTTTTTATATATCGCAATAAGCTTAATCCCAGCATTTATTATTCTTGGTATAAAAGTAAGCCAACCCGAGCTTATCTCTGAACTCACTGATGGGCAGATGGTTCTACCTAAAATCGTTATGCATAATGGTAATGTTTTTATTCAGTTTTTATTCTTTGGTGCCATACTCTCTGCGATTATGAGTACAGCAAGTGTTTGTATCCTTGCTCCAGCTACGGTTTTTGCAGAAAATTTCGTCAGACCAGCTTTAATATTTATGGGTCATAGAAAAAAGGTTAAAGATATAGACAGAACTATTTCTATAAAACAAGCCGCTATCGCTATCACTATTATCAGTTTAATAGTCGCTTTTATTAACGGTAATATTTATCATTTAGCAACTGAAGCCGCAACCATAACGCTTGTTACATTAGTCGTCCCTTTTCTATTTGCGATTTTCGCCAAAAGAATTAATAGCACAGCAGCTCAGGTAGCTATATTTTCTGGTTTAAGTATTTGGTTAGGTTTTATGATATTTAAAGTACAGTTTCCCTGTCAGTTAGCTGGTTTTCTCGTATCCTTATTTGCTTATCTAATTACAGATGGAATTATATATAGCTTTTTTAGCAAAGGTTCGCAGCGCCGCCGTCAATAAGGGCTACAGTTCAAGAAATTTTCGCAACAGTATGATAACGAAACTTTAACCCTTCATGATTATAAAGAGTTTTACAGGAACTTTGATTAGCTATGCGTTTAACTTTTTTTAGATACAGATTATGTGATGTTGTAAATAGATTATGTGGAGCATCGCGACAAACATTTAACAGACAGACGTTAAAAGATCAACTTGTTGGAGAAAAGGGTAATAAAGGTCTTGAAGATGCTATTGATGAAATAACAAATAATAGTGATGATACTTACCTGAGCGAATCTGAAGTTGCTCAGAAGCTTTCAAAGCATTTTAGCTTTAAGCGAACAGAGAATAATGTTACAAATCAGACTTTACTTGAAAAGATAGATGGTTTAAATGGTAAGACAAATTTTGATCTTAATGATTATCGGTCTAACGAGAGTAAAAAGATAGGAGATTGTTGGAAAGAAGCAAATGCTCATAAAGCAGTTGATGCAGCACTATGCTTAAAAGAAACAACTAATACAGAACCTGGCTTACTTGCAGATGCTGTGAAGAAACTCGGTGGTACAACAACAAAAAAAGATTTGTTTGAATATTTTCAAGGAGTAGGAAAACTAAAAACCGGAGAAAACTATTTTAAGCTATCTGAGCGTGGGGGACCTTCTAACCGAGACCTTGCAAGAATTATAGATATGCTGCCTTCAGACGGTATTACGCAAAAGAGTTTGGATGATTTATTTAAAGGACCAAACAGTAGTACTTCTCAAAAGACAACGAAAAATATTTTCTATGATCTAAATAAGAATGAGTTTGTCTATAAGGATAAAGCTGAAGAAATGTATGTTCCTACTAAGCAGGCAGCAAAGACTCCTGCGACTCAGACTCCTGCCCTGTCAACAGGTACTCCTAAACCTAATTCAAATGATACTGTTCGGGTTCCACTTCCACAATATGATCCTGAAAGTAAAAATCAAAATAAAGAATATTATGAAGCTCGCAAAGAGCTGAGATCTGCTTTTCGTGATCAAACAAGAGATAAAGAAATAGGAAAGGAGGCTTTCGTATCTTTACGTGAGGATTTAGATCTTATTAACACAGCAATGAATGTAGGGGTACGTCTTAATCGTAAATCCTAGTTCTCAGCCTAAGCCTAAGTAAGGATTTATGGGACTGTTAGTAGAAAGAAATACTGAAAGTACCCCCTTGAAAAAATCTCAGGAATCTAATATAATAATCAACCTGCTATGAAAACATACGAACTATTACTAATTCTTCCTGGAACTTTCGATGATAGCTCTGCTACTAGATTTATTAAGGACCTAGAGAATACTCTTGTTAAATTTAACGCAAAAATTAATGATCTTCAATTAAAAGGTAAACAACAGTTAGCCTACTCGATTAAAGATAAAAAAAGTGCTTTTCAAGTAATAGCTAAAATCACGGCTGAGCCTAAAGATATTTCTGCTATTAAAGTGAGATTAAAACTTGTAGAAGATCTTCTACGTTTTGAAATCTTTAACCTTCCAGAAGTGGTAGCATCTTAATAATATGACTTTTGCGAGCATAACTTTATCTGGTGTTTTAAAGAATAAAGCTGAACAGAGATTCACAGCTAATAATGTTTCTGTGGTGAGTTTCACGATGGAAATCGAAAGATATGACTCTAAGGCGAAGGAAGTTAAAAGATACCCAGTAAAAGCAAATCTCTGGGGAGATGCTCACGCAGAGTATTTAGAGAGATTAAACCCGGGTACAGAAGTCTTGTTAATCGGCAGACCTCAAATAGATCAGTTTAACGACAGAGACGGTAATGCACAGAAAGTCTTCAGTGTAGAAGTTAGTAAAATTAATTTACTAGGTGCTTCTTCTGCTGGTGATAATTCTGATTACGCAAGCACTGCTTCTCGCTCTAAATCATCATCTTTAACTAGTGATCTTAGTGAAGAAGATATGGAAATCCCATTCTAAGAGCCAGACTCAGAACTATTTTCTTTATTTCATTTATCTAAAAACCGTATAAAAATTCTTTCTTAGAATTAGAGTAGTTATCAGTGAAGCTCTTGAAAAGGCTTTTATCATTTGTTATTAAACTCTTAGCTGACTTAGTGCCGAGATGGAAACTGTTTTTTTCATCTATATGCACCATATTAAGCTTAGAGGCTGTGCTATTCAAATTATTTATCGAACTATGATGCAGAAAAGACATTCTTAAATTCATTTTCTCGTTACTTACTATGTTAATTTCCTGCTCTAATGAGCGATTTACTGATTCAAAAAAAATATTTACAAACAGCAAAACACTACATAAGCCAAATAACAAAGCTAATAAAACTAAAAGTCGATATGAATTAACTTGAGCCATTACTTTAGTATAAACCTAGCTGCACGGAGTTTGGCTGAACGTGAACGAGAATTTTCCTTAAGCTCCTCATCAGTAGCTATTAAAGGTTTTTTAAAACTCAATTCAAATTTATATTTATCATTCGCTTTCTTTAAAAACTGCTTTACTATCCTATCCTCAAGTGAATGAAAAGAAAGTATAGCCACAGTAGCACCATCAGCTAATACTTCTGGTAAAGACTCTAATAGAGTCTCTAAGACCTCTAATTCTTTATTTACACAAATTCTCAGTGCCTGAAAGACTTTAGTCGCAGGATGAGCCTTAGAATGTTTATGATATTTTCGCCAATAAACTTCTTTAACTAAGTCAGCGAGCTGCTTAGAAGTTTCTACCGGGCGCTGCTCCATAATTTTCTGGGCTATTTGCCTTGAAAGTCTCTCCTCTGCATAGTTATAAAATATATTTGCGATATCAGCTTCTTTAAAAGTATTTATAACATCATAAGCACTGACTGAAACGTCTCTATCCATCCGCATATCAAGTGGCGTATCATGTAAATAACTAAAACCCCTTTCTGGATCATCTAACTGCATAGAGCTTATACCTAAATCAACTAAAATACCCCCAGTAATTTTAATCTCATTCTCTTC
The DNA here is from genome assembly GCA_049314535.1 of Vampirovibriophyceae bacterium. Classification (GTDB taxonomy): domain Bacteria; phylum Cyanobacteriota; class Vampirovibrionia; order LMEP-6097; family LMEP-6097; genus LMEP-6097. Next base: position 22,272 of record JBMOEX010000004.1, read on the forward strand.
ACAGAAATCCTGTATCTGAGAAAAATTAGCGTGGATTAGATTCCATTTATTTTCGATTAAAGTATCATTCCTATCATTCGTAAAACCTTGTTTTAAGGCAAGACTATTAATAGAAGCCTGAAGCTCTCTGTGGCTCTCTATGACATTAATATCTTGGTCAAAGGAATATAACTGACCTTGACCAGTAAGCTTCTCTAAGATAAGCCTAGAGTGTCCAGCAGCACCCAAAGTGCAGTCGAAGTATATTTTATCCTTATCTATATCAAGGTATTCAAGCACCTCGCTCGGCATTACTGGTATGTGAGAAAATTCAGACATATAAAAACCTTAAAAACTCTTGCACTGCTTTAAATCGATGACTATAAGAATTTTTCTCTTTAGAACTCAGCTCTGCGACTGTTCTTGATTTATCTATCGAATAATCAGTATTAAACTCTTCCGCGGCTAAATCATTCCCTAAAGCCGTATCTAGCATTGAACTTGTAGCTTTGCGAGCAGCCTCCTCTAAACAGGGATAAACCACTGGATCGAAGCCGAAGCCTTGCTCACCATGCTTTTCATAAGCTAATTCTCCATACCAATACTGCTGTGTCTGAAAAAGTATTTTCCCAGAAGGCTCAGCCAAAACTAAAGCACAGACATAGCGCACACGCCTGTCATTATCAGCCTGCATTTCATTTAATAAAGCACTTATTCCTTTACTTGGATCACGCAGATATCTACCTGAATATATACCTGGCGCTTTATTTAAAGCAAAAACCTCGATGCCACTGTCATCAGCTAAAGCCAATCCCTGAACAGCTTTAGCTCCAGCTATGGCTTTTAAAGCAGCATTTCCAAGATATGTATCTTCTGTCTCATCTACTTCAAAATTATGAATACCTTTATCAGAGAGGTTTTTAAAGCTATCTCTACTAAAACTCTTCGTTTTTAGTCCAGAAGCTAAATCAGCACGAGTCTGCATTAAATTATCAAAAATTTCTTGAAACTCAGCCACCTTGCCTTGATTAGTGGTGCAGATAGTTATTTCTTTGGTTTTAAGCATAGTTTTTATATTATAGACATCAAAATAATATCAGCAATGCCTTTATATATAACTATGGGTGGTCTTATAGAAGCACTAAGTGGATTTACTGGTCAGATTGAATTACTTCAAGCTAATATGCGAAATCTTGTGAGTATCACTCCAGGAGTAATTGACAGTGCTAAAGAGTTATCAACAAAGCTCAGTCAGTTATCACCAAATGCTTTAAAAAATCTACACGAGCCCCCAATAATAACTGAGCTAGGAAGAGAAAAAAAATCTGATACTCAAGCTTCAAGCTTAGAACTTGATGAAACACGCTTAAACTTAATGAGAGAAACCTCTTATCATGCAAGAAGCAATATCACTTGTCCAATAGCCCCTCTAGAAATAGGTGAAGGTTATCAATTTAATCACGGTATTTTTAAAGATAATCTAGACTCATATAAACACTTTATAAGCAACATCGGCAAAGAGTTTACAGTAAAGGATCGATTTGATTATCGGCTTCGAGATATGGTTGTACCAGAAACAAAACAAGCCTTTTCATCTTGGCTTAGCCAATTTAATTTAGTACACGATTTAATTCATGGAGCAATACCTATAGAAAATATTCAAAAAGATTATAAAATACCTTTTACACTAATGACTGGAAAAGACATTAATGAAATTAAGAACAATGAAAATCTTGCTGCTCAAAGTAGCCGAAGATGGCTTGATCTAGCCAATAGTTCCTTGACGCTCTTAAATGCAATAAATAGCGATAATCCTCCCTTTGATTCTGGTACTCTTAACCCGCATGGAGCATATAAAATCGGAGAATTAAAAAAGTTTTTACTAGAAGAGATGAAGACAAAATTTACTAGTAAAAATGTAGAGAAGCTTATCGGTCTCTATAAGAAGAATCAAAACGCTTTAGGCTTAGATCAAGGCAAAATGTATGACATGGAAGTTCTTAAAGAAAATATTCAACACTTTAAACCAGACTGTTACGAGAGTACCGTGTCTAATCTAGATCTTGATGCAAGTAAAGATCTAGATCTTAATGTAAAAAATATTGACTATATAGAAGGTTTTTTTGAAGAAGAAACTAAAAATCAAAAAATAAATATTGAACACCTCTGTGCAACGCTAAATAGTGTTCATAAGGCCTATACAAAAAATTATCCCCTAGAAGGAGATATCGGCAATCCAGATCGCTATAAAATTGCTTCACAAATTTTAAATATAGTGCAGCTTATAAAAAAACAAAGCCGCTCTGAGACACAAGAAGTCCTCTCTGAGTCAGGAAAAACCTTTGTAAGTTCATTAGAAGGCTTTTACACAATTGAAAAAGAAAAAACAGCCAGCCTTTAATAGAGCCCAGGAAACCACTTATCCAAAATACTTACAGGAAAAGCTATTCTAACTTTAGCCCTAGAATGCTCTGAATATAATAATCCTTTATTTAATAAAGTAGATAAAACAGTCCTAGCCTGTCTTTCCTTATAACCAGTTAGCTCTGCTGCCTGACCACGCTCAAATGAGCCAGTAATTAGAGCTTCTTTTAATAAAGCATAGGAGCCTTTTGGTAAATGGTTTTTCTGTATCTCTAAATTTATATGATCAGAAACCCTCTCTAGTAAAGAGTTTAAATTTAATAGCTTAGCCATAAAATCTATCTGATCTATGCTAATTTCAAGAAAAAATTTACAGAAATCTACTAAAGCATCTGCTTCCATTAATAAACGCTTATAAAAAGCCTTGCGACCCTACCATTACCATCTAAAAAAGGATGTATCCATAATAATCTATGGTGTGAAGCGCCCACTGCGATTAATTGTTGTAATTTCGACAGCTTATTTAAATCATAAGCTTCTTCAAATCTAGAAATAAACATTGGCAGTTTATCTGCCGAGCAAGCAATATGGGACTGTGGATAAGACTTATATAATCAGAAGATATAATACTTGCAGGTTTGGCAATAGTACCAAGATGAGCATCTTCTAAAAGATTATTAAGGTAGCATCGGCTCCATTGCGTAAATTGTCCGTTTATCTATCATGCCCCGTTTCCTTTTTATTTTGCCGCTTATTTTGCCGTTTAATGCAGTAAATTATAGTTTTAGCTATAATCTAAGCAATTATGCTGGGAACCTTAAGAGAAGAGATAGAGAATATCTATAAAAAAGACCCTGCCTGTAATTCAGTCTTAGAGATCTTCTTCTGCTATTCTGGTTTTCACGCCATCACTGCCCATAGGTTTTTTCATAAACTATGGATAAAAAATTTAGGCTTACTAAGTTTCGCTAAGCCCTCTTTAAAATTCTTTATCAGAGTTTCTGCTCATATTACTAAAATCCTTACTGGTATAGAAATACACCCCGCCGCACAGATAGGAAAAGCTTTTTTTATAGACCATGGCTCTGGAGTAGTAATCGGTGAGACGACTATAATCGGTGATAATGTAACTATCTATCAAGGAGTCACGCTGGGAGGCGTTTCGACTAAAAAAGAGAAGAGACATCCTACTCTCGGCTCTAATATCATAGTAGGAGCTGGAGCTAAAATACTTGGAAATATTAGTATCGGAGATTATGTTCAAGTCGGTGCGAACTCTGTAGTAGTTAAAGATATACCCGCGTATAGCACAGTAGTAGGGATTCCTGGCCGTATAGTAAAAATGAATGGTGAATTAAAAGACGCTATAAATAATTTAGAGCATAATAATACGCCACCAGATTTTATAGAAGCGACTCTGCAAGCAATGCAAGACCGAATCGAAGAGTTAGAGAATAAGCTTGAAAAGCTAAAAACTCCTAGTAATCTATAGAACCCTCATTAGAAGCTGCCGCTGTAACCAAACCTTTAAAAGCTGTTGCTAGTCTTTCTGGAATATTCTCATTAGCAAAAGGATTTTTCTTACTATTACTGGTATTAGTATTATTCCTACCCTGAGTCGTACAAAAAACATTAGCAGTAAACATACTTATAGCCCTCTTCAGAGGATCAAGATTATCCCTCTCTGCTAAAAGCTCCGACCTCCTCAGTGGGTTATCCTGCATAAGCTCTTCTAATGTCACAGCTTCAGGATTATTTACAGGATAGCCTTTCGCCTCTGCTATTAAATTTTTTAATGCCTGATAATCTTCTCTAGTTTTAATTAAAATCTCATCTTTTTTGGGGTCATATTGTTTAGAAGAGTTCTCACCATATAAAGCTCCGTAATTAGTTTTAGCAGCATATTCCATTAAATCAGGGGTCGTTTTAAATAGCTCTTTTTCCCATGCATTAACCATATCAGTCATAAAATTAGAAATAATTTTTTGGCTCCAGGACTGAGGATTACGTGTCTTTTTATAATAATTAATAAACAGCTTTCTCTGAGCCTCGTCTAAATCACGCACTCCACCGATACTAATATGACCAGAACCACCAAGATTATAGAAAGCCGCTATAGGAATAGCTCGCATATCATTTAGAATTTTCAGTAAATCTTCTTTCCCTAAAGATTCCACCATCTTCACGACATCATTATCGTACTTTTCAAGCAGCTTACCTATCTGTTCACCAGAGCGAGTTATAGGTCTACTACTGTTATTATATAAACCAAGAAACAAGGCTGGGGTAGTCAGGGCGATCATTTTAATATAGTTTCGTAATTTTTCAGGATTACCATTAGCAAGCTCCTCATCATCTTGATAATCTATACCTATAATTCCCTCTCTTAAAGACTTTCTTAGTGTGTCAGAAGTCTCATCAAGAAATTTAAAGAAAAAAGGATCGACTAAAACAGGAACTGCTTCCGCAGAAGCTTCATGTTTTTTTAGGGAATTAAGTTTATCTCCTGCATTTCCTATCGCTGTTTTTAAACGCTTGGTAATAAACTCTATCGCATTAGAAGGCTGCCTTAGTTTATCTCCCTCAGAGCCTTGTACAGTCTGTTCATATAAAAATCCTTGCATAGTCGTAGGGCTAACGCCCTCTCTACCATCAGCACCATTACCCCTAATAACTGGACCACCTAAACCATCTATAATCTTATATTTAATTCCTTCTTCTAGACAAGGCTTCTCTGCCTGAGCCTGTTTCCAGATTTGAAGCTCCTCGGGGGTCATATTTTGAAAAGTCTCTTTAAAAGCCTCTACTGCTTCTTTCACCACCGTTATTTCTTTAAAACCGTCTTCAGGTTTAGCCTTATGATATTTAATTATCTCCTCTAACTTTTCAATATGCTGAAGCCACTTCTCTTCTGCTTTTTCCGTCGTTAAAGAACCCTGATTAGCAGTTCCATCAGGATTGGCATTATCTAATTTTTCTTTTAAAAAGTCATTAAAAATCTCAATAACTCGAGAATCAAAATACTGAGCCTTTAACATCCCCGACCATGAAGGGAAAGGCCCAGACCACTTTCCACTATCAGAAGGACCATACATTTTCGTTAAAACACCATTATTAGCGATTAAATACTGCCTAAATCTAGGATCAGTAAGGGGTTTAATCGTCGTCTCACTATAAGCCTTATCTAAATCTGGTATTAGCTCTGTAAGGGGAACTATTTCTAGAGAGCTTTCTGGCAGCTTCCATTTTTTATCAGGAGAATTATCATTATTATTAGCTTCTGCTCGCTTGAAAAGCCCTTTCTGCTCAGAAACAAAAAGAGCATTAGTTAAATCTTCAGAAGATTTAGTCATACTCAGTATTAGACGACTAATCTCTCCTAATTTAACTGATTCTAGTAAGTCATTAGTCTGTAAAACCCTTTCTCTGACCTTATCATCACCATACCCATATCCTGTTAATCCTTGCTTATCTTCAAGAGCTTTTGCCATGACACTAACATAATCTGCTCCCTGACGTATATCAGCATCCCCGAAACTATCACCAAAAATTTTAATCGCCTTTATAAATGCTCTTGTATTATATCCATCCGGAATTTCCTTATTATCTCCATCTGGAGTCCCCTCATGATAAGGGTCTCTACTCGTTTCAAAAGAATAACGCTTATTTTTCTCTATCGCACGTAATGGTTCTAAGAAATCTTTTATGGAGAAGTTTTTTGTAAGAGCCAGCAGTTGAGCTCTTACATCCTCTAGCTGCTTTCGATTAGTATTACCATTATTCTCTAATTTATTACGTATTTTTTTTAAAGCATTGATATTTTCTTCTAAAATCTTCATCAGTGGTTTAGCACATTTTTTTTCTGAATCCCTTCTCAGATTTTGCTCAGGTTTTTCTAAGCTAAAATTCTCCATTAAAGCTCTATAAGCATCGTTTCTTCCTGTTCCCTCAACAAACTGTTGATAAAGAGTGTTAAAATTCCTGTTTCCCACTCCCCCACTCTCGCCCAGATCATGCATCTTAACGCCATCACCAAAAGATTCTGTATAACGGTTCATCAATTCCCGCAAACCAGCGCGGTACGCCTCAAGTAAATCTAGCCTCTTCTCTGTAAAAGATTTTAAATATTCTGAAAGATTATTACTAGGATTACCATCTGCATCAGTACTAGTCCATTTTCTAACATTTAAAATATTACTTAAAGAAAGTATATTATTCTTTTCCTTTGGGAAACTTGCCTGATAAGCGTTCTCTAAAGCAATAACAAAACGTGGTAACTGTTTCATTAACTGTCCTAGATTTTTAATTAAATATTGCGTTTCATTCAATGGAGTAATTGGCTTATCATTAAAAAGTGGACTTCTAATTAAAGCCATTAAATGGTCGTTAATATTACCTGTCTCTGACCTCGCTTCTAAAATCTCGGCATTTTGACGATTAGGATTAATGAAATGATTTTTAAGCGTCTCTGAAATGTCGTCTAAATGAATTCTCCTATCAACTGGTACTCCTGGCGTGGGATGTGAGGTGAAAATCATAGAAGTTTTCACCATATCTTCAAGCAAAAGCTTTATCTCCTTAGCGTTTAAACCTTTTTGATCTTTTAGGTAGGAAATAATCTCCTTTGCACTGTTTTCATGAGTCGCTTCATTAACAGCCATAGTCTGTTTAGTCAGTTTTAATATTTGATTATAAAGAGAGAAAGATTCCGAAATAATTCTTACTGGATTAAAAATATCTTCTAATATCTCTGGATTCTTAAAAGAATATTCTAGTACTTCTAAAACCTTCTTCCTAGAAGCATCCTGCCCGAACTGATCATCTCCAAGTATTTTTAAAGAATTAAGAACCTCAGTAGCAAAGCCTTTCAAGCCCTTTTTCTTGTTTTCTAAATCTTCTCCCCCTTTAGTCAACTGCCCTATGCGATTACTTAATATATCATCGAGTATATCTTTATACCTTTGGGCTAAGCCTTGCAGTTCTTTAAAATCAGCTTCATCACGCGGCGAAACACCAGTAGCCCTAAGTGCTATTTGCTCTATTGCTCTTACAGCAGCTTGATTCAAGGCAGAGAGAGAGATAACAGGATATAAAGCATCACCCGTATTCACAAAAGCTGCCCGTGATGAAGATGCGAATTCGTGCTGCCTTGATTTAGGCAAAACAGAATCGCGTCGTTGTTGTCGCCACGCTTCTTCAATCGTCTTAAAAGGTAAACCTGCTACTTTCATTCTGCGATATTATCTAACTGAAAAAATTTTCAGCAAATTATAAAGATACCGCATTACAGCTTTACTCGTTAAGTAAATTTCTTAACTATTAAAATTCTTTTAATATCTCTTATTTTGATAAAGAAAGATTAAAGTCTTGAGCTAAAACTTTTTTAAGTTCTTCTACTTTATCTAACTTTTCCCAAGGTAAATCTAAATCTTTTCTACCGAAATGACCATATTTAGCCACATCCTGATAGAATCTTCCGCCACGCTCTTTCGGTAAATTCTGTAAATTAAAATTCTCGATTATCTTCTGTGGTCTAAAATCAAATACCTTTTGAACTAACCCAATAATTACTTCATCAGAATATTCACTAGTTCCAAAAGTATTCACATAAATACTTGTAGGATTAGCCACACCAATAGCATAGGAGATCTGAATCTCACACTGATCAGCGATACCAGCTGCTACGATATTCTTCGCCGCATGTCTTGCTGCATAAGCCGCTGATCTATCTACTTTAGTCGGATCTTTACCAGAAAAAGCTCCACCGCCATGTCTTGCATAGCCACCATAAGTATCAACTATAATTTTTCTGCCAGTAAGCCCTGCATCACCCTGCGGCCCACCCACGACAAACCTACCAGATGGATTAAAGAAATAAGTAGTATTAGCATCTGTCTTAATCGGTGACTTAGAAATAATTTCATCTAAAACATATTTCTGAATATCTTGAGCGATAATCTCTTGAACTTTCTTATTATCCTCTTCACCTCTGACCACTGGATCATGCTGAGTAGAAACGACTATAGTATCTATCCTTGCAGCTACTCCATCTCTATATTCAACCGTAACTTGGGATTTAGAATCTGGTCTAAGATAAGTAACTTCTGCATGATTCTTACGAACATCAGCTAATTTCTTCATAATCTCGTGAGCAAGAGTAATCGCGATAGGCATATACTCTTCTGTCTCATTCGAAGCGAAACCGAACATAAGACCTTGATCACCAGCTCCCACGCTCTTTTCAGAAGACTCTCCTTCACGAACCTCTATAGAATTATCTACACCAGCAGAAATATCAGCTGACTGCTGATCTAAAGTTACCATAACCGCACAAGTATCAGCATCAAAGCCGCCACTGGACTTACCTGTATAGCCTATCTCTCTAATTTTATTTCTAGCTATCTCATTTACTGGCGCGTAGCAAGAAGTCGTAATTTCTCCACCAACTATTACAAGTCCTGTCGTACAGAAAGTTTCACAAGCGACGCGTGACTTAGAGTCTTTCGCTAGAATTGCATCTAAAACTGCGTCTGATATCTGATCACAGATTTTATCAGGATGCCCTTCACTAACGGATTCTGATGTAAAGAAGAAATTACCTTTTTTTTCTGCCATAAAAGAGATTATACCCTTTATGAACGCCCATAATCATCAGTAATTCTAACTATGTCATCCTCACCAAAGTAAGTACCACGCTGAATCTCAATAAAAACCAATGTTTCCACTTCACTAATATTTTTAATTCTATGTAATGCTTCCTGCGGTATGTGAATAAAATCACCCACTTGGAGGATTTTTTCTACCCCATCCACTGTAACCTCTGCTTTACCTTCCACGACGAACCAGTTTTCTTCTCGTTTGAAATGCTTCTGATAACTCAATCTCTGTAAGGGATCGATTCTTATTTTCTTAACTTTATAAAGCTCAGAATCCTCTAGTACTTCCCAAGTACCCCAAGGGGACTTATGTATTGCCTTAGTCTCCATTTAAGCTATATTAGCAAATGAACTAATACCTTTTCTGTAGTTAAAGTCAAATAAATATAACGAATATAAAGTTAGTATGAGAGGCAAAAAACTACAAGAATACTGTATAGAAATTCTATCTCTTAAAGATCTTTATGTAAGAGGGCGAATTAATCAAATGATAGGTTCATCCATAGAAAGCCAAAGTAAAGTCGCCGCTTTAAGAAGTAATGCTGATATTCAGCTATCTAAAGAATATATTCAAAATGCTGTTAATGAATTTTATACCTTTAGAAGCAAATTACTGGACTTCGACCCACAAGCCTTTGAGGAAACTTTAGACGTTATCCTCGGTACAGAATATAGTGATTTTAATGATTTATATTTCAATGAAGCAATGGAGCAGTTTTTTGGGAGCAAACATACTATCGGCTTCGTCAGTGCTTACAACGACTACGCTGAAGATTTCAATTCTCTAGTCTCTGAGTTTTTAGTTTTAAAACCAGAATAAAAAAAGCTAAATATATTAAACTTAATCTACATGAGCCTAGTCGCCATTCGTGGAGCCACTACTGTAGCACAGGATAATCCAGAGCAGATAAAATCTGCTTGCTTAGAAATGGTGCAAACCATTCTTCATAAAAATAATATAGAAAAAGAAGAAGATCTCGTTATGATTTTCCTAACTATGACTTCAGATATTCGCTCTCTGAACGCCTCTTCAGCTATTAGGCAGGGAATGAACTGGAAGCATGTTCCTTTCTTTACTTCACAAGAACCTGAAATTACTGGAATGCTGCCACTCTGCATTAGAATACTGATTCAGTGTAATCTTCCAGCCTCACAAGCAGAAGTTAAACATATCTATTTAAATGAAGCGACTAAGCTTAGACCTGATTTAATTTCCTGATCATTTTCAGAATAAGTTTATCAAAATATAAACAAAACTAATGCTCTTCACCCTCGCTAATCTAATAAGCCTTCTGAGAGTCCCACTAGCTCCTCTAAGCTGTTATTACTTTGCTCTATCAGCTAAAACCGAGAGCGATGCTCTTTACTTTTCTTTAATGATACTCACGGTTATAGCTTTAGATGGTTTAGACGGGTTTATCGCAAGAAGCATGAAACAAGAAAGTCCATTAGGAGCTAAATTAGATATTTACTGTGATAGAGCCGTAGAACTACTGTTTATGCTATATTTCACTTTTATATTTAAAAGCCTTCCTGTTTGGGTTTTTTACTTCTTTTTATTACGTGGAATAATAGTAGATAGCTTAAGTTTTAAAGATGATAAACCGCTTGGGGATAGCTTTTTAAGAGGTAGTCGGTTTATGCGTGCCGTCTCTGGCGTACTTAAAGTCTTAATGTTTACAGGACTAGCTTGGAGTCCAGTTTATTTATCTAAGTTTATTCCTAATCCTCTTCTAGATTTTAATATAGTAGAACTTATCGTTTACTTAACTGTTTTAATATCTTTTCTCAGAGCCTTACCTACCGTATTAGACTTTCTAAGAAAGAAGAACATCCTCTCCCCAAGCTCGCTTTAGAAAATCCTCTCTACCAGAGCCTTTTCTGTACATTTTATAATGCTGTGAATTTTTTTCATAATATCTACAGTGATAAGTTTCTGCTACATAAAATTCTTTTGCTAAGAGTATTTCAGTAACTATAGGCTTAGAAAATCTTTTAGACTCTTCTAAAGCTTTCTTTGATGCCTCTGCTAAAAGCCTCTCTGCTTCTGTAACATAAAAAATCGCTGATTTATACTGAGGTCCCTTATCTGCGAACTGTCCATCTGGATCAGTAGGATCTATTTCTCTCCAAAAAACTTCTAAAAGCTGCTCATAGCTTACCTTATCAGGATCATAAGTAATTTCTATAGCTTCGTAATGCTTAGTTCTTCCCGTAGAGACTGCATCATAATTAGCATTATAGGCTTCATCACCGATATATCCTGGTAGAACTTCGATAACACCAGAAACTTTAGCGAAGGTACTTTCTGTACACCAGAAACAGCCACCAGCAAAAATCGCTTTTAAATAGTTAGACATTCAGTCTATTGTAGCTTTAAACTTCGCCCCTTAATTATGTTACGCATCAATTACGAGAACCTCTAGCCACTTAAATTTTCCCCACATCAATTAAAAGTCTTAAAGTATCAGCCTGTGTCCTTAAAGAACGCTGATTTGCCTCATAATGACGCATAACTTTAATCATATCTGTCGAAGATTTGACTGCATTAACATTCGATTCCTCTAAGAAGCCCTGATGAAATGAGTCACCTACTGCTTGTTGCATAACCATACCATCATCGCTTAAATCAAATTTATCTCCAGCCAAACGTAAAATACCAGCACCTTGTGGAAATTTAAATGTCGTAAGCCTCGTCACAGACTCGCCATCAGCAAGTATGCTGCCATCTTTTTTAATACTGATATCAGAAGTATTTCTCATATCTAATACTATCGGAGAAAGCCCTTGGTCTAAAAGCTTATCACCGTGAGCATTGGTCATAAAACCATCTTTATCTACGCTGAAATGTCCATTACGAGTGTATTGTATATCAGCAGATGGTGTTTCTACTGCGAACAAACCTTCACCCGTAATGGCTACATCTAATGGATTATTTGTTAAACGTAAAGAACCCTGAGAAAAATTATTATGAGTAGAGTGTACATTTACGCCAGCGACCATACTCCCCACTATCTTATTATCCTCACCTCTAACCAAGTTTGGCTTAAAGCTTCTGAAAGAAACCTTCTCTCCTTTAAAGCCCGTCGTATTGATGTTCGCAAGATTATCCGACAGAATCTGCTGCTCCAAAGCATTCATTTTCATGGCGCCACTTGCTGAATACATTCCTCTTAGCACTATATAGTTATATGTAGAAGATAGAAGACTCTATCTAGATAGAGCTATTTAAAATTCTTCTTGAGTATCCTTACGATAGTTGATTCTCGGCTTTGAACTTGTACATTTGCGAGCAGTCGCATGTTGGCAACAGTGCCATATTTTTGTAGAATATCTAAACCAGCAGGTATATAATACTTTTCATGGAAACTAAATATAAAGCTGATATAGGTATTTTCGGAGGTAGTGGTCTTTACTCTTTTTTAGATAACGTTACGCCTATTAATATAGAAACGGAGTATGGTCCCTGCTCAGATAAAGTTTTTTTAGGTGAATATGCTGGCAAGAAAGTCGCCTTTCTGCCTCGCCATGGTAGAGAACACGGTATTCCCCCTCATAAAATTAATTATAGAGCGAATGTAACAGCGATGAAGAAACTCGGAGTGAGTTCCGTTATCTGCCCCTGTGCTGTAGGAAGCCTACAGAGAAACATAGCCCCTGGCTCTTTTGTTATAGCTCATCAATGGATAGACAGAACCAATGGCAGAGTCGATACCTTTTTTGATGGTCCTATAGTAACCCACGTAAGCCCAGCTTATCCTTATACTGAAGAGTTAAGACAACTCGCTATACAAGCTGGTAAAGCCAATGACATAGAGATTCATGAAAAAGGTACAGTAGTAGTTATTAATGGTCCAAGATTCAGTAGTAGAGCCGAGTCTGAGTGGTTCACTAAAATGAACTGGGACATTATCAATATGACTCAATACCCTGAAGCTCATCTAGTAAGGGAAGCCGGCATGGCTTGTGTAAATATTTCTTTAGTAACAGATTATGACAGTGGCGTAGTCGCTGATTGTGAGCCTGTTAGCCACGCTGCCGTAATGGGAGTATTTAATGAGAATATAGGCAAATTAAGAAAAATGCTTTTCTCGCTTATAGAATTAATTCCAGCTGGTGAATATTGGGGTGCTGATAGGGTTTTAGAGAATTCTAGGTTTTAAACATAGAACTTTAAGACTTAGATTACTCTAAGCAGGAAAGACTTAAAAAAAAGGAGAGCAGAATATCATCCTGCTCTCCTTTTTTATCTATAAATTTAAACAGTTAAAACTGTAGTTTTATAGAGGTTGTTGATTTAATCTTACAATTACCAATGGGCTACCCACGGAATCATCTATAACTTCAAATTGGAAATAATTTTGAAGTTGAGGATTGTAAGAACGCTCTGGGTTTAAAACAAAGAAAGAAGGGAATGTTGGTATGAAAGATCCACTGAGTTTTAAAACATATCTACTACCTTGTTTAAGATTAACAGCCGTGAACGTCGTATTAGCAGTCATAGCTTTCGTAAAGAAACTATGATCAGGAGTGAAGTCTAATGTAGATGAAGCTAAAACTCCTTTAGCAAGATTTAAGCTTACTGGTATACTGCCTGTAATCTTAGAAGCATCAACACTAACAATCTTATTGTTGGTAACTGAGCCATCAGCTAAATCTGCTGCTTGAATTGTCGCATCTACTATCGAGTTAGAAGTTACAGTATTAGTACCAGCTGTAAAAGATGAGAATACTGTTGGATCTAAGTCTGCTGGCAGAATTGAACCATTTACTATTTTAGATGAGTTAACTGAATCAGCTGCTAGGTCGATTAAAGCTATTGTTGCATCTAAAATATTAGTACTATTCACTGTATTACTCGCTATATTAGCATTCGTGATTGTTGCATTCGCAATATCTGCTCCTGTAATAGTTCCATCTGCGATTTTATTAGTAGTTACTGCATCATTCGCTAATTTTGCGTTTGTTACTGCACCATCTGCTAATAAAGCGCTTCCGATACTACCTGTT
>JBMOEX010000005.1:0-35993 GCA_049314535.1 Vampirovibriophyceae bacterium
TATGAAAAATCACATGACTTATAAAGATTACTTTGGCTCAGTAAATTTCAGCGAAGAGGACGAAGTTTTTCACGGTAAAATCGAATTTATTAAAGCCTTAATTACTTATGAAGGCACAGACGTGAAGTCATTAAAAAAAGCCTTTCATGAAGCAGTAGACGACTATTTAGAAATCTGTGAAGCCCAGGGACGTAAGCCAGAAAAAATATTTAAAGGCTCTTTTAATATAAGAATAAAACCTGAAATTCATCGCCAAATCAGCATTATGGCGGCGGAAAAAGATATTAATGTTAATAAATTTATTTCAGATATTTTGGAAGCATCTGTTAAAAACAGTTTGAATATATCATCACAAAGCACTCTTCAGGAAAACACTACATTGCATGGTATTAATCACCAACTGCCCCCATTATTAAAAGTCACAGAAGCTAGACCAGGAAAAACTATATTGTATGATGCTGACCAATTTGGTGCCCTAAAAAATAAATCTTTGGAAGAACTTTATCAGGACGATGATAATATATCAGTCATTGATAGTACCAATAAATACTTGGAAGCACTTTGCCAGAACCCTCTTGTACAAACATATATAAAGCTTAATCAATCATATATAAAGCTTCATCAATTTTCTACAGTACCAGAACTTGCTAACGAGTCAGAAATTTCAAAACCAAAGAATTCAAAAAAAAGCCGCAACCTAAGTAGACCTAGCTAAAAATCATCAAGGCACAATTCTCAAAGCCAAAAAATCTCAAACTAAAAATTATAATAATTCTCTTATTTGATTTCCGAAATAATAAACTCCGTAAAATAACTAATATCATCTTCTAACTGAGATCTTTCCAGAGCTTTAAAATAATCATTACGCCTCTCACTCTTGATAGTGAGCCAATTATAACTATCATTAATAAAAGCAATATTCATTAAAAAACGAGAAATACGTCCATTACCATCTGAGTGCGGATGTATACTGACATAAAAATAATGCAAAAATATACCTAACAAAAAACCATTATCAAGATCTTTAGTGTACTTAAAAAGCTCATTTAATAAAAAAGGAATTTTCTCATAATTGGGTGGAACATACATAGAGCCTTTGATACTAACTAAATGCTTACGATAAACATCCCTTTCGATATCTATAACTTTTGCATTTAAACTAGGCTTCCACAATTCTTCAAACAATTTTCGCGCTAAAGTCTCACTGATAGTAAATTTTGCATCATTTAACTTTTTAATATAGTCCAATGTATTCATAAAACCTTTAGCAGCTAACTGATCCTTTAAAGTCGCTTCATATTTATGACTAGGTTCATGGGTCTCTAGAAAACGAATTAGGGATTGAGTTACAGTGTAACCTTCTATAGTTAGACTGTGATAAGTATCTTCTATGGAAACCCCGTCTATATCTTTAGCTGTAAGTTTCTTTTTTAACTTCACTGGCTTTTTAATAGCCTGAAGATATTTAATAGCCTTTAATAAAGATATTTCAAAGCGGTTTATATAAGCTGGTCTTTCAAGCGATAGAGGCAGAAGATAATCTTCAAAAGGGTTTTTAACTGGCACTGTAACTTTATAAATTTTATAAAGCTCCTCTAATTCTAAGCGAATAGTAAAATCTCCTAAAGCCCTCAGAGCGCCTATCAGCCTTGCAAGCAAGACATCTGATCTCTGTTTTTTAAAATAGTTTAATATATACTCCTCATCACGGTCAGAATCACGAATAAAAGAAATTAATTCATTTTTATAATTTTTATAATCACTTAAAGTCGCATGGATAATAAGATACTCGGGTCTAAGTAAGAAAACTGGCTTTAAGAATAAGGCTTTTTTAATTAGAGGTTTTTCTGTAAAGTTTTTATCATAACTAGCGTAAATTTCGAAATCCTCAGTAAGTTTGATAATACGATTTGATTTAGCTTGAGTACTAATACTGATCTGCTTTAGATTTATACTAAAATCCTCTAATAATAATTTATAAGCATAGGCACCAGTACAGCACCAGCCTTCTGGAAAAGCTATATTTAAAAACTCTACTACTATAAGCCAGAAATTAGCTTTCAGTGCTTTAAACTCCAGCTCATCACTATGTTTCAGAAATATATACTGCTTATTAATTTCACCAATAAATTTCCGAGAATAGAGATATAAAATTATTTCTGTATCTATATCACTTTTTTTATGGACTAGTTTTTGTTTTTTAAGATTTAACTTTAGCCATTCAAGAGCTTTCTTTTCAATATTAACTAGAGATTCATTCATTATATTAATTATAGTGGAAATATTATATTTTTTTTAGTTAATCCCTTATATTATTTCCAGTATATTTACTATATTATTCCCAGTTAAATCTTTAAGGAAGTGATAAAAAATAAATTTCCAGTTACTTCCTTAAGAAAATTCAGTAAATAAATTGCATTACGTAATAATATGATAACATCATTAATGTAATTTTATAACAATAGCGAAATTTAACAAGACCTAAAAAGCCCCATACCTTTTAACTAGCATCCATGCTAAACACCGCACTTAGCTTGAATACTTCCGCAGCTTTAGAGACTTATATTCAGACTCTAAGCGGTAAAAGAATATCTGATTTAGAACAAAGCGCCGAGCTAAGAAATTTCGTAAAGGAATATCAGTCTAAATATGGTTTTCACTTACATCTGAAAAATGGAGATGAGTTAGATCCCTGCGATGGTGATCATCATCACAAACCTAGTACAGATATGCTTCAATCTTTACATGGGGAACCTAAACACGATACGAAGCACGATCATGCTAATGATGGATATAAACATGAGATAAAACATAAAAAAGAAGAGCATCATACCCACAATCACGCTCACGATAAACCAGCGAAAGGTTTTTTAGAAAAGTTACTAAATAACATTTCAGAGAATAAATCTATCCCTAAAACTTTCAAACCGCTTTTAATCAGAGGAACTATAAACTTAGCAAATATTTTTTTAGCACAAAGTCTAAGCGTCCCACTGCATCACATACATACGCCAAGTGAACTTACTAGCAGCTCTGCCGTTGCAGCCATGCATCTACTGAACTACGGTACTAATAAGTGGGAAAGCCTTGCTAAAAATCTATTTACCATAGTTCCTTTTGTAGCCTTGCATAGATTAGTAAAAGTACCTAATTTTGTAATGAGATCTGCTCTAGGATTTGTCATTAGCTTAAGTGAGCAGCTATCTAGCTCTGATAATCAGAAAACTAAGATGGAAAAATTTAAAGATGCTTTTAACAAAGATGCTGGGAAATTCCTCTCTAAACTTTTACAGATGGAAACTATGTTAAACACCGCTATTCCACTAGGGCAGAGTATCGCTAAAAAAATTCCAAATAAAGCCCTAGCATTCGTTAGCCAGAATTTAGCTATGGCTGGAGCCTTCACTGTTATTCCCGAGCTATTTAGCTTATTTAAAAATAAAACTGCTAACAATCCTCATGCTGCTTTAGATCACAGCGCTCTTACAGCTGAACTTTTAGAGTGTGCGGTCTGCGGCGAGGCTCATGGAGCAGATTTCCACCTTCTTGAAATTTCAGAAGGAGTTAGCTTAGCTGGGGCGAATAACGCTAGCGATCAAGATCATTTACATTCACTAATTCATCATGGAGGAGTTCTTTAGATGTTTTTAGGTCTATTAGGAAAGATCCCTGTTCTAAATTCTTTTCTCGGTCAGAAAGCCTCTAAAAAAAACTCAGAAACTGAAGCCGCAGCGAATATTAAAAATGAAAAAGCCATAATTCAAGAAGGCTTAAAGCCTTTATTTATAGTAATTTTACCAGAAGGTGATTTTTCAGAGCTGAAAGCTAAGTTAAAAGAAAAGTTTAACCGCAGAGATCTATATTTCGAGGTAAACCCAGAACTTAAAAAACCGACATTATATATTATAAAACCAAATGCTTTAGCTAAGAGGAATTTAGAAACAGCTTTAGATAAAGCTTTTATTAAAGAAAATTACGAGAGCATAGAACTTAATGTAGATGCAAATAAGCTCGGGGAAAGCTTATTTAGGACTATGAATACTAAGCTTAGTTACTTAGAGAGTGCTAAGCAAAAATTAGAGGATACGCAGATAGGAGTAGAAAAAGCTAAGCTGCGTCAGTCTTTGAAGAGTTTGAGTAAGGCGGAAGCTAAGCTGGGCAGTCCAGCAGAAAGATTAAACGCTTTAGGGGTACATATTTGCGGTGAAGGTTGTGAACATGGTGGAGGACGAGCGTTAACAACAGAAGACGCCAAGAGTGTCCTACAGCATTTTTATAGTTCTCAAACTAATAAAAGTATTACAAGCACTAAACAAGAAAGAATAAAGGATCTGCAAAAGTTTCTTGTCAAACTCAATGAGCTAGGAGATAATCACCAAACACATAATCAACTAATAGCATCTAGTAATTCTATTTACATTATTAATGATAAAAATAATGGTCCAACATTTGACCCGACACAGCTAGAACTAACTTTCGCTCATAGAGAGAAACTTAATGATGATTTTACAGTACATAGATTAGCTTTGTTTGATTTCCTAAGAGGTGCAAAATTAACAACAAGCTCTAAGAGAATAAGTAATGGTGATATACACCAGAAGGAAATGCACGTTAAAGACGTTGTCCAAGCTCAATCTATTTTATCGATACTTAAGACGTTAGAGAATCAACAAAATCCTCTAACTGCACTTAAAAATAACTTCGAGAGAAACCTAAATCAAATCAGCAGTAAAATTAAAGAAGCTTTAAAGCAAGTACAGTCCGCTAGTCAAGCGGTCTTAAGTCCAACAGCGATAAATCGAAGCCTTAGCATCAGTAATCTTCCAAATCAAGGTGGTAGTTTTTCCAATACTCCTTTTACAATAATGAATACAGAAAGGTCTCAAGAAATCAGTTCTGCAAGAAAGTCTATAGAAGAATCTACAAAAGAATTACTAAGAAATATTTTTTCCCCAGAGAATAGATCATTTAAAAGTAGTGCTAGGGAAATCTTAAATACATTTAGTCCCGATGAAACTAAGCTAATAAGCTCACCCATCTCTCAATATTTTAACGAACAAATAAATCAGAATAGATCACAAATTCAATCACCAAGCAGTAAAGATTTAAGCAAGAATCTTAATGCAGAGACTGCACAAAACTATATAAACAATAGAGTTCAGATCAGTCAGCAGCTTAATCTACTACCAGAATTAATAGATATAGATAAAGCTTTTTCGTATGACAAGAACGTAATAGCAAGATTTGAACAGTCTGATCCTGCTACTACTAACACAAATCAACAACTAGCCACAAAAGAATATTTACAAAATAGAACTAATGCCTCTGGGGAAGAAGAACATGATAAACAAGTAGGCGGAATAGCTCTCACTGGCCAGTTTTCATTTATAGACCGTAAAGAATATCATGAAAAAAATGAGACCTATAAAGATTTTCCACCATTACCAGAGAGCTGGAAACCAGAACCTAATTCAGCCACAACTACTACCCAAGAGACTCAGACGAATCACAACCCAGCAAACAGTACTCAAAAAGCTACAATAGAAGCCGCTCAAACTAGCACAAAAACTGTTACTCATCATACAGAAACAGTTGTTAGTAATCAAAACGAGCAGGTGAGTATAGCAGCTGAAGAGATGCAAGAAAAAGTGAATACAACGCAGTTATAATATACCAAGGAAGCCTTATGTCACACCCACACCAAGAAAACTTCATCGAAAAAGCCTTAGAGAAACTAAAGCAACACGGCTTTAAATCCACTCGTGCAAGAAATGATATTTTAGAAGCTATCGCTAAACACGACAAAGCCCTCTCGGCATACGAGCTTCAGGATTTACTAAAAAATGAAGAAAAAAATTATTCAGCGATCACCATATATCGGGTCATAGAGACACTTTTAGAATTAGATATAGTGCATAAAGTTCATTCGATAAATAGTTTTATGAAATGCTGTGAGCACAAGAATCACCTACATCGTCTTTTAGTCTGTAAAAGCTGCCACAGCGTAAAGCCGGTAGAGAGAGCAGCTACAGAGCTTCATATAAATGGCTTTGCTCAGGTAGAAGTTATAGATGAGGTTTTAGGTCTCTGCGAGAAGTGCCACTAAAGCAACGTCAATGATCCCATTCCTTTCTCTGACAAGATTTCACACCTTCGAGAACTGATTTATTTAAAAAAATACTATAACAAAGACTTGCTATATTCCACAGCCCCTAAACAGCCACCGCTTCTTCCATCTCACCCCATACTGGAAAAGGATCTTTAAACTCAAGCCAAGCCTTTTCACCTAAAGTAAGTTCATCTTCCGTTAGCAGAGCGGACTCCAGCTTATTTACAATCGCCTCTTTATCCATATCTATACCGATAATTACTAATTCTTGCCTTCTATCCCCGAAAGGCTCTACCCATGAAGATTTAATTTCCTTTACCGTCTCTTCATCTTCTGGCCAGAAGCTTGCTGGCGCTCCAGCCCACCAATAACCAGCCATACGACTCTGACAGATAGCTCCAGCTTGTGACCAAAAACCCACCTTATCCATTCTACTAGCTAACCAAAAATAACCCTTAGAGCGAATGACCCCAGGCCACTCTTCATCAAAGACTTTACGTAAACGCTGTGGGTGAAATGGTTTACGTGCGACATAAGTAAAATTAGTAATTCCATACTCATCTGCTTCTGATTTATCTTCTTCTTTCAGAGACTCCATCCACTCAGGATGCTCTTCAGCACTGTTTATATCGAAAAGACCAGTATTTAAAACCTCTTTTAGAGGTACAGCTGCGTTTACTGCTTCAATTATCTTCGCATCCTCATTTAAAGCTTTAATCATTTTACGTAAATAAGCTTTATCCTCATCACTAATTAAATCTAATTTATTCAGAATTATTACATCTGCAAATTCAATCTGTGAGAGCAAAAGATCCACTATAGTACGAGCATCTTCACCATCACGTGCCATCTCTCTATCAGAGAGAAAATCCGTAGAGCCATAATCTTTCAGAAAATTAAATGAATCTACTACAGTTACCATAGTATCTAGCTTAGCGATATCAGATAGTGAACTTCCTTCTTCATCCTCAAAACTAAAGGTCTCTGCGATAGGCATCGGCTCAGAAATCCCAGTCGACTCTATAACTAAATAATCAAAACGATTATCAGCAGCTAATTTCTTCACTTCCAGTAAAAGATCTTCTCTTAAAGTGCAGCAGATACAGCCATTTGACATTTCTACTAATTTTTCATCAGTCCTACTTAAAGTAGATTCACGATTCACTAAATCAGCATCTATATTCACTTCACTCATATCATTGACGATTAGAGCGACTCTTAATCCCTCTCTATTATTTAAGATATGGTTCAACAGAGTGGTTTTACCAGCACCAAGAAAGCCAGATAGTACCGTTACGGGGAGCTTAGGAGTATCTACAAGAAGACTAGAACTTTGACTCATAATTATCTAAAGATAGCACTAAATGTAACAGTATTACAATAAAGATTTTGATACGTTTTTAAATCAACTCACCCTGTAAAAACTTAAAAACCTGCTCCGCCGTTCTGTAATCAGCGAAATAATTTAAGTTAATTTACTCATTAATTTTTCATCTCCTATCAGTTCAGATATGCTTTTTCAAGTGGTCGCAGTTTGCGACCACTTGAAAACCATGCCCAATAAATCTAAAATTCTAGATCAATCAAAATTAGATATAGTCTTATCCATAGAAGACTTAATAATTGAGTTGAGGGGACAGAATGTCCTAATAGATAGTGATATTGCTAGTTTGTATGGAGTTACCACCAAGAGACTAAATGAGCAAGTTAAACGCAATCAAAACCGCTTTCCCTCTGATTTTATGTTTAGATTAACTAAAGAAGAAAAAAATAAATTACTTATAAATTTCCAGAGATTTAATAAGTTGAAATACTCCAATTCAAATCCTAATGCCTTTACAGAACATGGTGCTATTATGCTAGCCTCCATTTTAAATAGTGAGATCGCAGTCCACACAAGCATACAAATAGTAAGAGCATTTACTAAAATGCGTTCCATGTTAGCCACAAACCAAGACTTAGCCAAGAAAATTAACAATATAGAAGAAAAGCTCTCTGAGCATGATAGTCAAATAAAAGATGTTATAGCTGTAATTAAAAGCATGATCCTTCCCGATAAAGCCTCTAATAAAAAAATAGGATTTAATATCTAGTGATTCAAAAATTTTAATGCCATTAAATCAACTCCCCCTGCAAAAATTTAAAAACCTGCTCCGCCGTTCTGTAATCAGCAAAAGCTTTATAATACTGAATATTCGCTTCAGCCATAGCTCTCTGCCTTCTGATTACTAAAAATAAAGTACTATCCCCTAATTTAAATTTTTCAGATTCACCCTCGAAAAGCTGGTTCGCTAAGATTAAACTTTCTTTAGCAAATTTAGTTTTAGCTTTACTCTGTTCTAGCTCAGAGACAGCGTTTTCAAGCTCTAAAATTACATTCTGCATTAATTCTCTACTCGCAAGATTTAAAGACTGTAAACTCAATTCAGCCTGTCTCTTTAAACCCTGTCCGGTTCTCACTCTTAATGGGATAGATAAATTCACGCCAGCAGCAGTAGTAGGTCCTATACTATCTTCACCAGTCTCCACACCTTGATTAATAAAGAGATCCAGCTCTGGCAGCATTTGGTTTTTCGCAAATTTACGTTCTAGAATAGCTATATCTTTAGATAAATTTATAGCTTTAAATTCTGGTCTAAATTTTAAGGCTTTTAATTTAGCCTCATTTATATTTTCTGTAGCTAAGCTATTAGCTATTTCTTCTTTAACAAGGGGAACCTCATCCTTAGCGAATACACCTAATGGCTCGCCGCTCTCTAACCATAAATAATTAGCTAAAGCAAGTGACATCTCCTGAGCTTTTCTCTCCGCCTTAGCTCTTTTAAAAAGTCTTTTCTGTAATTCTGTACTCACTTCTATGTAAGCAAGCTGTGCGAGATTTCCATACTCCACTTGAGCTTTAACGAAATCACTCTGCTCTGTAATTAAGTCCACCAGATGATTCTCAACTTCAAGGACTTTAAAACTAGCGTACCATTTCCAATACAGTTCACTCGCTTTCTGCAAAACATCTAACTGTTTACGATAGAGAGTTAAATCCGCTATCGCTTCATTTAAAATCGCACTTTTTTCTTTAATACTTTTTGAATTATAAATAGCATCTCTTAAAAGTGGTATCTGTGCTTCTATAAAATATTCACCACCAGAACCAGTCGGAGAAAGAGGTGTCTTAATATCCCCTTCTGCAAACTTAGCCCCAGCCGACAACTTCGCTCCATAGCGAGTTAAAATATCTAAACTATTAGATGAAGTAAATGCCTCCTGTTCCTTACCTGGAGCCGATGAACTATTATAAACATTGTAAGAGTTTTTAGAATTTAGCGAAGGATCGAAAGCACCTTGAGTTTCTAAACGCTTAGCATTAGCTTGATTACGCTTGAGTTTAGCTTGTAAAATCTGTGGGTGGTTCTCACTGACTAGCTTTAGGAAATCTTGAAATTCCAGTTTATCCCAGATGATATTTTCACTATGAGGCTTACGTGCAGCTTCAGTAAACAAAAGTCCAGAATTATATAAATCAAAATTTTCTTGAAAATCTACCTCTTCAAGAAAATTTGCGTTAAGCTTTAATGGCGCCATAGGCTTCTTAGCAGAGGCACTATCGGAAAAAACCAAATAAATAAGAAAAAATAAACAATACATAGTTTAAAAGTTACCAAGATTAGATATGTTCACTAGTAGCAATTTCAGACATCCTAAAATTAATTTTCAACTGTTTGGGAAGATTATTTTCAAACAGCTCATCATATTTAGATTTTAAATTCAGCTTAAGAGCAATTTCTCGCAAATTAATTCTATTCAGAAGAGAAGCTGTAATCGGTCTCTTACTATCTTGAAAAATAATTGAAGAAATAAATTTAGCTGCCAGTTCAGAAGATAATAAATAGTATATAAACTGAGCCTTTTCAAAATCATCAAAGCTGAGAAAATAACATGTATCATCTAAAAATATTGGCTTATCCAGATATTTACCAATTAAGTTAAATACGGGCTTCTTGTATAAGCCAGATATTACGATCTTCCATGGACTAAAACTATAATCACCTACTCCAAAAATAGAAAAAGGTTCTGCTTTTCTATAGATAGAACTTTTTCTTGCACTAAACTGGTCCTTATATGATATTAAATAATCCCAAGTTGCTGGCGAATCATAGCTTATTTTATCAGTCCTTTCACCAATTTTCTTTTGGGTTATAATCACAAACCTACGAGGCTGCTTTATATCAAGCTTTGCAATATCAGAACTTTTATACAGAGGGTATAAATAATCTTCAGGTAAATCAACTACCTTCTGATAACCATTAATAAAATTTTCCCCATCTTTTGTAAGCTCCATCACTTTAGAGCAATCATGCTTTATACCAGATCTCCATACAAACTCAGAGCCAAGGTCAATACTCTTAACCTTTTCATAGGTCACAATATTTGCGATAATTTTATTCTGTAAATAGCCCAAAGTCTGCCTAATAACCGAAGATGTAAATGAATCATAAACAGGGCATGAGTAGATCTTGGGTTTAACACTGGAGCCTTCTGCAACAAAAAGACAAGCGTCAACGTTAACAGAAAAATCCTTTTTTGCATTAATATCATAAATTGCCATACTGGAAATATTTAAATTATGTTTTGCAATATATGCAAATATTTTTCTTGCGACAGATGTCTTAAGAAGAAAAGCCATGGAAGCATGTTTTTTAGAAACCAATTCTGCAATGCAGATCATTATCCATTCTGAAATATCAAAATTACTTTTCCCTGTCATAGCGTCTAACCCTGAATAGTTTTGAAAATTAAGCTTAACAGGATGATTCTGAGCACCCATTTTTGCAAGCATACTATTAGTAACCCAAGGTGGATTACCAATAAATAACGTCTTTTCAGAAATAAATTCTCCAAAATCATTCCATTGAATAGAAAAAAAATCTTTTTGGCTTACTTCGAATTTAAATATACCAAGATCTTGTAATCGTTTTTTTGTCAATTTAACATAGTCAGGGTTTATATCAAATCCAAATGCCATTTTAATGTTTGAATTATGTTGTAATGATTCAAACAAAACATTTCCGACACCACAAGTTGGCTCAATAAGAATTTCAATATTTGGGGATATCTTCTGAAAAACTAATTCTACAAAAGATCTGGCTAAATCAGTTGGAGTTTGAAAATCACCAAACTCTATAACATTCAACGTATCATCTTGAATCAGACTCGGAATCATTTAACTCTAACCACACCATCTATTATGCCAGCTTTCTCTATGACACGATTATATTGCAACCTCCACTGCAAAGCATTTGAAATAGTAAGATAACCAAGGTAAATCTGGCTTCCAGAGAGAATCTCTTCAGCTAATTTCAAAGCCTCAATATCGTTTTGTAAAAACATTCTCTCCTCAAAAAAAGCAAGTAGATCATCTACGTTGGGAGTATTATCAAGAATCTTTAATATACCTGATGTTGTTTGAAAATCAGCCGTTCTTGCAGCTTCAACAAAAATGACGTGTAGAATATTTAACGTACTTGTTTGAGTAACTTGATCATCAAACTTATCATATACAAAAATTAACAATGAATAACCTAAACCATAAATTTTTTGACTAACAGACCTGAATGGACATGATGATTGTGGCTGCTTAATAGAAGTTACCTTAATATCCACTCCAAGCTCTGGAAAATCTATTCCTTTTGCAGAACTCCCTTGCAGATATGTATATTTATTAGACAGAAAATCTTGAAATTTATGCTCTATATAAGTACCAACCTTCTTTCCATCAGTAACGCCAAAGAGAGAACTCTCTTTATGCAATGATTCTATGTCTGAAAAACGCCCAGCCTCTTTACATAAAATATCAATAGTCAAATTAAAATTCATTAAAAGTACATTGTGTACCATTCCAAGGCATAAATCTAGCCTACTTTAGGAATTTTCCTCTTATAAGTAGATTTAACCGGATTACTAATCATAGTCGGAGGAAAACCATTTAGGATACGCCAGAACTCATACCAAACTGGCACTTCATCTAATATCACCCAACCCACTACATTAGAACCTGGTCTAAGAAAGCTATTATTAGGCCAAGGCTTATCTTTTTTAGAGTTTATCCTTTTATAATCAGGTTGAACTAAAATCCTATATTCACCTTCCTCATTAGCATTAGCATCTATAACTTTTACTATTCCAGGGAAAGTCCCTAAAGCTACAGTAGGCCAGCCAGAGAACTGTAAAGCTGGAAAGCCTGAAAACTGTAAACGCACTTCCCTGCCTATACTGACGAGTGGAGCAAAGACATCTGATATATACAGCTCTACAGCTTGATCTGAGCTTTTAGGCACTATCGTTAATAGATCAGAACCCGATTTTACTGTCTCACCTTGACCTAAAACCTTTAGCCTTACTATCTGACCATCAGCTGGAGCATAGATCTTACGCTGTGTAATTCTACTTTCCATATTAGCTAAATTAATATCTAACTTAAAAATCTCACTATTAATATCAGCTAATTTCTCGAAAGACTGTGCTAGTTTAGCTTCTGCTTCTTGCACCTTCAAAGCGGCTTCCGCTGAAACTTTATCGTAACTAAAACGCGATTGAGTTATATCCCTGCCAGCGATGCTGAGTTCAGCAGTAGAAGCTTCATATTCTGATCTAGACTTCACTAAAGCTAATTCGGCTAACTCAAAATCTCTTCTAGAGCTTAAACCTTTTTCATAGAGTTTTTCACTACGAGAAAAATTAAGCTGTGCTGTCTTGAAATTCTGTTCAGCAGCTTTAAGTTTCTGCTGGCTTGCTATTTGCTTATCCTCTGTCTGTCTAATTTCTATTCCAGCATTAGGTACTGTCGCTGACTGGACTCTAAGTAAAGAATTTATCTGTCTTTCTAGAGTATTAATTAATCTTTCGATAGCATTACGTTTATCTAAATAGGCTAGCCGCTGCCCCTGCAAACGCTCTAACTGAGACTTGTCTAAAAATTTCTCTTCTAATTCCTCTAACTCGATTAAAAGCTGACCTCTTTCAACCCAGTCACCCTCATGAATAGAGATATTAACGATTTTACCGCTAATCTGAGACTGCACTAACTGTGGTCTATTCATCGGGGAAAATACTGTAACCTTACCCACCCCAGTAATAGTCTGACGCCAAGGCAGAAATAGAGAAATAAAGGCTATAAAAAAAACTGAACCGACTACATAAGCAAAAGTCTTTAAAATAAAAGGAGTTTCAATACTAGCTAAAGATCTCATACTAATTAGCCTCCCTTATTTTAAATTTAGCAAGCTCAGGGAAAAGCTGTGAGAATGCAGATTTAGTATCATTTGAAAGGTCATCTATTAAGCCTTTTTCTTTAATAGCACCATCTTCTAATAAAAAGATCTCTTTAGTTCTAGCCACGACTTCCGCATCATGAGTGATATTCAAAATAGTCCAAGGATTTCTTAGATCAAAGATCTTATTAATAATCTTAAGCTTAGTCATTTCATCCATACCACCGAAAGCCTCATCTAGAATGAGAAGCTGTGGATTACCGATAATTGATCTTGCGATAAGTATTCTCTGCCTTTGACCAAGTGAGATATTACGTCCTTCACTTAAAAGCTGTGTATTAAGCCCTTTGGGATACTTTCTTAAATCCCTTTCGAGTTCAAGTAAATCAATAACCTTATCTAATGAATCTTTCTCTAAAGCATTACGCCCAAGTAAAATATTCTCCTCTACTGTCCCAGAGAAGATTTCATTAAAGTCACTTACTAATGCAAAGCTAGATCTTAAACTATCTAAATCTATAGAACGGATATCCCTACCATCTATAAAAATATGCCCTGAATTAATTTCATAGAGACCAGATAAAATATAAGCTAAGGAAGTTTTACCAGACCCACTCACTCCGACTAAACTCGCTCTAGCACCAGAGCTTAGCTCCATGTTTAATTTATTAAAAACCTTAACTGAATCATTATATGAAAAATCTACATCTATAATCTTAATCTCAGAACCGATTTCACTAGGCTCAAGTAAGATACCATCTTTCTTTTCCACCCCGAGTTTACTTATATAACTTACCTTATCTATTGCTGTAAGCAGATCATACCAAGTCTCTATTTTCTGAACTATCTTATCTATAGAGGAAAGTATCATAAGTATAATAATTTCTGAAGCCACTAACTGTCCAAGCGTCATCTTGCCATTAATAACGAGCCAAGCTCCAATAGATAAAACCCCTGCACTCGCAAAAGCTTCAAATAAATAACTGCCTGAAAACTGCCTGAGTATTACTTTAAAATGCTGTTTACGGTCCGAAAGATAGCTTAGAATCTTCTCATCAAGATGATTTAAGAGAAAATCCTCTTTAGCATTCATCTTAAAACCAACATTACAGCGAGCGATCTCCTCTAACCAATAAGCCACTTTATACTTAGAGCTCGACTCTGAAAGGCTAGTCTCTAAACCTCTATAACCAAGAATTACAATTAAGAAAATAACCGCTATTAAAAAAATATCAAAAACAATTAAGACGGGATGATAAATACCCATAATAATCAAACCAACCAAGATTTGTAAAATAGCAGATGGAACCTCTAAAAGTATTAAAGTGAGAGACTTCTGTATAGTAACCGTATCAAAAAATCTATTAACTAATTCTGGTGCATATACTTCAGAAAGGTGCTTTTGTGCAACTTTAAGCAATCTAGAAGCCGTCTGCCATGAGATTTTAGCAAAAATCTTCCTCTGTAATATCTCTGTAATATAAAGCTGTAATATTCTTAAAACACCAAGAAAAATTAAACCGAATAAAACTCCAATGGAGATTATGACTAAAGGCTGTATTAAAACACCCGTTGAAATAATATTAACTATAATCTGCGCGCCAAGTGGCACCGCTAAATAAATAAGACTAATAAAAATCGAATATGCAAGAAAAATAATAAGTATCTGCTTTTCAGCAAATAGTATATTCATCAATTCTTTATATATTTTTTTACTAGAAGACATTTACACCACAGCGAAATCATCTCTCTGAGAATAATTCAACTCTGGAAAATAAAGATTCTGCATACGATCTCTATAAGCTCTTAGATTCTCAGCCACCTTAGAAAGTTCATCTAATGGTGATGTAAATTCTTCTATTAAAAGACCCGCTATAAAAGCATAAGCAGTAGTATCCACTAAAGAAACTCTATCACCCATCAAGAAAGGCTTAGCACCAAGCTGATCAATAATAGCTCTTAAATCTTTCATACCATAGTGATAAATTTCATTTTTCGAGTGTCTGCCAATACCTTGAGCCATAAGCTTGGATTTGAATTGCTGCTTAAGCATGCTTGGTAAAAACATTTTTAAGACTGGGGGCAGAAAGCCAAACCATGCTGATTCAATTATATGCCAATTATCATTCATACGATTATAAGCCATAACCCAGATAAGGCTCTCTTCAAAAAGCCTCTGAAATGAATGAGACACTGCCTTTTCCTGAATAGAAAGATGTGAGTCCAAATCAATATTAAACTCAGAAGATAAATACTCTAATATAAAACTAGAATCAGGAATTTCTTTACCTTTATGAATGATATATGGCAGCTTTCCTTTAGGACCCTTTGAAGGATTAACTTCTTCTATAGTTTCGTAAGGGATACCAGCTATACGCATAAAAGTTTCGACTTTCATACAATATGGACTAGCATTCGGTAGTCCGAACATGGCAGGGAACTGAACAAGTTTTACTATTTCTGAGTTTTGGTTATCCATAAAATAAATTCTAAACCTAGTTTATAGTTTAGTAAAGCATTAAACTAAAGCTTCAACTGCTTTAACTAACTTATCTAAAGCAGCTTTATCGTTACCTTCAAAATAGACCCTGCACATAGCTTCTGTACCACTTGGTCTTGCTAAGAACCAAGAACCATTATCTAGATAGACTTTTACCCCTTCTTTAAGATCTACATTTACGACTTTGAAACCAGCTATCTCTGTAAAACTAGGATTTTTAAATACGGCGATAAAATTATCTTTCTGAACACCATCTATATGAAGATCCAATCTGTCATAAAAATACTGCTTACCAACAAACTCCTGTACTTCTTGCCAGAGCTGAGAAAGAGTTTTATTAGTCCTAGCCAAAATTTCAGCAGTTAATAAAATCGCAAGTATGCCATCTTTTTCTGGAATATGACCATGAATACTCATACCACCTGATTCTTCAGCGACGATAAGCATATCCTGCTTACGCATTAAATCACAGAGCCACTTAAAGCCTACTGGTGTTTCTATGCATTCGATACCAAATTTCTTAGCTAATTCATCAAAAAGATGAGTAGTAGCAAGTGTTCTTGCTATAGAACCTCTAAAGCCTTTTTCTTCATAGAGAAATTTAGCGACTACAGGTAAGACTTTATTTGCTGGATAGAACTCTCCCTTATCGTCAATGAAAGCAAATCTATCAGCATCCCCATCATTAGCAGCACCCAAATTAGCAGAAGATTTAATAACAGTCTCTTTTAGTTCTACTAAGCGTTTTACAGTAGGATCTGGTAAAGAGCCTCCAAAAGTAGGATCTACAGTATTATGCAGAGCTATAACTTCAAAACCCGCATCTTCAAGTAACAGATTAACAAAATTCTTTCCTACACCGTGAAGTGAGTCATATACAACTTTAACTTTCTGATTTGAATTCACTTTACGCAGAAAATCAAAGTCAATAACAGTCTTAATGTAACTTACGTAAGGCTTTTTAGCATCGAATGCACTGTTTAAGCCAATAGCTTTGTGAGCCTTAGCCATAATCTTTTCAGCATAAGCCTCATCAGATACGAAATTCTCTATCTCTTCTAAAATAGCATTAGTAATCTCGACAGAAGCTGGTCCTCCATATTCTGGAATAAATTTAATCCCCATGTACTCTGGGGGATTATGGCTCGCAGTGAACATTAAAGCACCATAACTTGGCTCAGCTTGAGCAGCAAAAGCAATAACTGGAGTAGCTATCGGCTCAGCAATAAACTTTACATCAATACCAAAAGAGTTAAATATATTCGCCGAAAATTTAGCGAATTGATCAGCAAGAAATCTTGCATCGTAGCCTATAAATACTGGTCTTTCATCTTTAAAGTTTTTTAATATATAAGCAGAAATAGCTTTAGTAACAAGCTCTAAATTATCATAAGTAAACTCTTTAGCTATTAAAGCCCGCCATCCATCTGTACCAAAACGTATTTGATGAGAACTAGAAGGCTTGGAAATTGCTTGCATAATTTTATTTTAACAAAGATATGCACTTACGTCATTGAGTTTAAGCTTATTCATATGCGAAAATCAGAGACGGACCTGCTATTATCTGTGCCAGAGTTTGATGCGAAAATGAATATAGCCCTAACGGGGATCATGGGGGCGGGGAAAAGCTCTGTCGGTTCTAAATTGGCGAAATATCTCAGACGCAAGTTTATCGACTTAGATGGCTATATAGAAAAACAGGAAGGCAGAACAGTTAAAGAAATTTTCGAAGTCGAAGGCGAAACTTATTTTCGTGCAGTAGAGAAAAGAGCTTTAAATGAAGTTTTCAGTAATAATAATTTAGTAATCGCTTTAGGTGGAGGCTCTATCGTCGATACGAACAATAGAGACTTAATTCGCAAAAGATCTAAGCTTATAACACTGCTTGCAGACATAGACACCATCTCAGATAGAGTCGAGCATAAAACTCACAGGCCCTTACTTAAAGGCACTGATCAAAAAGAAACTCTTATAAATCTGTGGGAATCACGCAAAGATGCTTATATGGATACAGATTTACAGGTCTCAACTCAAAACCGCTCAGTAGATGGTATCGCAAAATTTATAATCTCTGAACTAAATTTAGAAGAAATTGCTTACGGCAGGTTAAATGTTGAAATCCCACGCAATTCGCGTTCTTACGATATTCTTTTCGATGATTTACTAAAAATCAACTTAAAAAAATTAGATCTTGGTCGTAAAGTACTTATACTCAGCCAAGTAGGAGTACCTGATCAATACAGGAATCGCCTCAAATCCGTCCTAAGTCATCATTTTGAGGTTCATTCTTTAATACTGGAAGATGGTGAAAAGAATAAAGACTTTTTTAACTACCAGATCATAGTCCAGAACTTACTTAGTCATAAATTTGAGCGCAAAGATACAGTTATTACTCTTGGTGGTGGTGTAGTCGGTGATATGGGTGGCTTCGCTGCATCTACTTATCACAGAGGTATTAATTATGTTCAGATACCTACCACTCTACTGTCTATGATAGATTCTTCAGTCGGTGGTAAAACTGGAGTTAATGTTCCAGAAGGGAAAAATTTAGTCGGTTCCTTTTATCAACCCAATTTAGTTTTCATTGATGTAGCTCATCTAGAGACACTTCCAGATAAAGAATTTAAAAGTGGGCTTGGTGAACTTATAAAATATGCCCTGCTCGGTCATCAATGGGATTCCTTAATCGTCGAAGATGAGGATGATAGCTTCTTTAACTACATCGACAGAAATCATAAAGCGATAATGAGCCGAGACCCAGAGACTCTCAGTAAAATCATTAGACACTGCTTGCAGATTAAAACTAATATAGTAATTAATGATGAACGTGAATCCGGGATAAGGATGCACCTTAATCTAGGTCATACTTTTGGTCATGCTTTAGAAGAAGCTACTAATTACGAAAGATATAGTCACGGTGAAGCTGTAGCTATAGGCATTATCTGCTCTTGTTACCTAGCAGAGCAGATAGATATTTTCAGCCCAATCTTAACTAATAAAGTTATAGAATTGATGAGAAGCTTTGAAATGGAATATCAGATTCCAGAAGATATAGATATAAATGATTTAATCACGGCGATGAAACATGACAAGAAAGTCGAGCAGGGTCAACTGAAATTTATACTTCCCCGAGAGCGCATAGGTTCAGTTTCCACTATTAAAGATATAGCTCCTAAGCTTGTTAAAAAAGCCCTGAAAAGAAACCAAAAGGATTTAAGTAGCTGTAATAAAGATAGATAAGCTGAAGGATATAACTATGACGAGATTATTACTAGAAGACGGCAAAGAATTTATAGGTAAAGGAATCGGCAGTAGTGAGACTTGCTTCGGCGAAATAATTTTTAATACCAGTATGACTGGCTATCAAGAAATACTTACAGACCCTAGCTATACTGGACAAATAATTAGTTTCACATATCCTGAAATCGGTAATTATGGCTGCAACGCAGTAGACATGGAGAGCAGTAAACCCTACGCCAAAGGAGTAGTAATAAAAAACCCTAGTCCAATTAGCAGCAATAGCAATTCAGAACTAAGTTTAGAGGAATTTCTTGTGCAGCATGGTGTGACTGGAATCTATGGCATAGACACCCGTGCCCTAACGAAACACCTTAGGGATAAGGGTTCCATGAAAGCAGCTATCGCAGATGATTCCGTGAGTAAAGAAACACTCATGGGACAGTTAAAGAATCATCCCAGCATGGATGGTCTAGACTTAGCTTCCACTGTCAGTTCTCAAGAAATCAGCACACATAAACCAGACCCAAATAAAATCTATTCTATATCTAGCGTTCACCCTATCAATAAATCTCCTAAAACTTTAAAAGTAATTGCTTTTGATTTTGGGATTAAGCAGAATATTATAAATAAACTTCTTGAAAGGAACTGTGAAGTAGAACTAGTTCCAGCAAATACTTCCGCTGAATATGTTTTAAAACAGAATCCTGATGGCATATTTCTCAGTAACGGACCGGGTGATCCAGCTGCCGTAAGCTACGCTATAGAAACTATTAAAACTTTAGTCAAAGAATTTAAAAAACCGATATTCGGCATATGCCTTGGGCATCAGCTATTAGCCCTATCTCAAGGTGCTAAAACCTATAAGCTCAAATTTGGTCATAAAGGTGCTAATCACCCTATTAAAGAAATAGAATCTTCCAAAATAGAGATAGCTAGTCATAATCATGGCTTCGCTGTTAGTACAGATAATTTACCATCTAATATTACTGTTAGCCACTTAAATATAAATGATAATACTGTAGCTGGTTTAAAACTAAATAATCGTACAGATGTATTCTCTGTTCAATATCACCCAGAAGCTAGTCCAGGACCGCATGATAGTGACTACCTTTTTGACCGTTTCATCGAGCTGATATTGGGCGCGTAGCGGAACTCCAATTTCTTCGTTGAACTTGTTCGTTCGGCTAGGCGCCCATACTAACTAGTTAAAGCTAAAAAAGCTTCGCCATATTTCTTTAACTTAGCTTGACCAACTCCAGTGATACTGCTCATTTCATCTAAGTTTTGAGGCTTGCTTGCAGCCATTTCTTTTAATGTCGTATCATGGAAAACCATATAAGGAGCTAGTTTATGCTCTTTAGCTAAACTTAATCTAAGTGCCTTTAACTTATTAAATAACTGTTCATCAACAGCTAAATCACCTTTAGATTCACCTGCCCCAGACTTAGATTTAGATTTAAGCTTAGTTAATTTCTCTTTAGATTTAGCTGGTAGAATATCTTCCCTTAAGAAGATCTCCTGCTCACCTTTTAAAGCCTTAGCAGAAGCATCATTAAGCTTTAAGATACCGTAAGAGTCCATATCTACATCGATTAAACCTAAAGCTACCATTTGACGGAATATTGATTTCCACTGCGATTCAGAGTATTCCACACCAATGCCGAAGGTACTGAGTTCATTATGCCTGAGTTTCATAATGCGTTCATCGGTCTTGCCTAAGAGAATATTTATATTATGCAGAACACCGAAACGCTGCTGAGTGCGATAAATACAAGAAAGTGCTTTCTGAATAGCTACAGTACCATTAAATCCCTTAGTTGGTTCTAAACAGTTATCACAATTACCACAACTAGTCCAAGACGGCTTTTCATCAAAATACTCAAGCAGAATCTTTCTTCTACAAGGTAAAGCTTCAACAAAGCCTATTAAATCCTCTAGCTTTTTATTCTCTATCATCTTCTGCTCTTTAGGGGCAGCAGAGGCTTGTATAAACTGCCTGAGCTTAACGATATCTTCAGCACCATAGACCATAAAAGCATTAGCCTCTAAACCATCTCTACCAGCGCGTCCAGTCTCTTGATAATAGGCTTCTATACTTTTAGGTAAATCTAAATGAGCGACGAACCTGACATCTGGCTTATCTATCCCCATGCCAAAGGCAATGGTAGCCACCATTATCACAGATTCTTCTTTAATAAAACGAGACTGATTCTTTTCACGTTTTCTAGCATCTAAACCAGCGTGATAGGCATATGCGTTAAAACCTTGTTTAGTAAGCCATTCTACCGTTTTATCTACCTTAGCTCTAGAAAGACAGTAGACTATGCCTGAATCATGAGGATGTTCAGATTTAATAAAATCAAGTAACTGCTTCTTCTCATTATTTTTCGGCTGTATTTTATAACGAATATTTTTCCTATCAAAGCTAGAAATAAATACCCGTGCTGATTCTAAATTTAAATACTTAATAATATCTCGCTGAGTACGTTCATCAGCAGTAGCAGTTAAAGCTACTCTAGGAACATCTGGGAATCTCTGCTTTAGCTTAGAAAGTTCAGTATAATCTGGACGAAAATCATGCCCCCACTGTGAAACACAGTGGGCTTCATCTATAGCAAATAAAGAAAGCTCACAATCACTTAAACAGTCTAAAAAATCATCAGTATTCAGACGTTCTGGTGAAACATAGACTATATCAAGTTCACCATCTATCATCTGTTCTTTTACAGCAAAAGCCTGCTCCATATTTAAAGATGAATTTAACAACGCAGCTTTTACGCCAAGCTCTTTTAAAGCATCCACTTGATCCTGCATAAGAGCGATAAGAGGTGAAATAACTATAGTTAAGCCTTCCATACATAGAGCTGGAACTTGATAGCAGAGCGATTTCCCTCCACCAGTAGGCATTAAAATTAAGGCATCACCTCCTGAAATAATATGATCGACTATTTCAGCCTGCTTGTCCCTAAACTGAGAATAGCCAAAAACTGTTTTTAAAATATATAGCGGGGCAGCAGTATTAATCTCAGTTTTAGTCATAGAATCAACAGTCTCTCGGAGACTGACCCACAACTACATTTTCTGCGTTGTACATCAGTCTCTTATTATAGAGCAAAGAGAAGCAGTTTTCTTTTCTTTAGTATAATAGCATTCTAGAAAATTCCTTGAAGTCCCAAACAGTCCGAAACTAGGACTGTGCAAGGGACATACAAAAGTCTTTTCCAGATTAAAATGGTATTTTGGTATAAGATTAACTATGTGAAACCAAGCTCTAGCATCAATTCCACTGACTATAAAGGACTTAGCGAGCAAGAAGCCCTAGAGCGATTAAAGAAAGACGGTCCTAACGAGCTTCCCGCAGCAAACCCTAGAAATTTTTTCACGATTAGCTTAGATGTTATTAAAGAACCAATGTTTATATTACTGGTTCTTTGCTGCACATTATATATAATTTTAGGCGACCTAGAACAAGCACTTATACTATCAGTCTTCGTAGCTGTAATCATAGGTATCACCCTCTTCCAGTCATGGAAAACAGAAAGCACCTTAAACTCACTTAAAGAATTAAGCAGCCCTAAGTCACTCGTCATAAGGGATTCTCAAGAACTATATATACCGAGTCGTGAATTAGTTATAGATGACATCCTTATATTAAACGAGGGGGATAAAGTAGCTGCTGACGTCATAGTTTTAAATACCGCAAATCTAATGGTAGACGAATCTTCACTCACCGGTGAATCTGTACCTGTAAGAAAAAATATCTGGGAAGAGAAATCTAGCATCACTAAACCTGGCGAAGAAGGCGGAGTTGTAGTTTACAATGGCACGCTTATCACTCAAGGAATGGCTTATACAAAAATAATCGCTATTGGTAAAAACACTGAATTAGGTAAAATCGGCAGTGCGCTTAAATCTATCACCAAAAATGATTCAAGATTTCAGCTAGAAGTCGCAAAATTAGTCAATAGAATGCTTATCATCGCTGGGGTTTTATGCTTAGTGATAATAGGCTGCTTTGCATTAAGGAACGATTTACTTAAAGGTCTGCTGACTTCCATTACTTTTGCGATAGCTATGCTGCCAGAGGAGATCCCAGCCGTTCTAACTATTTTTATGGCTCTAGGAGCTTTTCGTATTTCACAGAAAAATGTCCTAACGCGAAAAATGTCTGCTATTGAGACACTTGGCTCAATTACAGTACTCTGCTCTGATAAAACTGGAACTATAACAGAGAATAAGATGAAGCTCAGTGAAGTATTCCATCAAGGTGAATCTTATAAAATAACTGAAGAGCCTTTACCTGAGAAGTTTCATCATTTAATAGAGTTTGCTATTTTGGCGAGTAAAGAAAATTCCTTCGACCCCATGGAGAAAGCCTTAATGAAGATGATTTCTACTAATTTAGTAGACTCTGAGCATTTACATCAGGACTGGAAATTAATACAAGAGTATCCTTTATCTAAAGATCTCTCTGCTATGTCAAGAGCTTGGGAAAAAGCCGGGGAAGCAGAGAAAAGTAAATTTTCCTTTTACTCCAAAGGCTCCCCCGAAGCCATTTTTGATTTATGCCACCTAAACACTGATGAAATCAAAGAATTAACAGCCGCAGAAGCTAATCTCGCCTCACGCGGACTCAGAGTACTTGGCGTCGCCAAATCAAAATCAACACTAGAATACACCCCAGGTGAGCAACACGACATAGATTTTGAATTCTGCGGGCTACTCGGATTTTCCGATCCGATTCGACCAGGTGTCAAAGAAGCAGTAGCAGACTGCTATAGTGCTGGAATAAAAGTCATCATGATAACTGGTGATTACCATATTACAGCTCAAAATATCGCTACAGAGATTGGGTTAAAAAATCCCGATAAATTTATTACTGGAAATGATTTAGCCAAACTCAGTGATGAAGAGCTTCAAGCAAGAATTAAAGATATCAGTATTTTTTCTAGAGTCATCCCTGAACAAAAACTGAGAATCATTAATGCCTTAAGAACAAACCAAGAAATCATCGCTATGACTGGAGATGGCGTCAATGACGCTCCAGCACTCAAATCAAGTGACGTCGGCATAGCTATGGGAGCCACTGGAACTAATGTCGCACGCGAATCCGCAGACTTAATATTACTAGATGATAATTTTTCTTCTATAGTCTCAGCGATTAAGCTTGGAAGAAGGATTTTTGAAAATCTTAGAAAAGCTATGTCCTATATAGTCGCCGTACACATTCCTATAGCGGGTTTAACTTTAATACCTGTTATTTTCAGCAGCTTACCTACTATTTTTTTCCCGATTCACGTAGCTTTTTTAGAATTAATTATTGATCCTACTTGTTCTATAGTTTTCGAAGCAGAACCAGCGACTAAAGACTCTATGCTAAAAGCACCTAGGAAAACTACCGAGCCTATTTTAAATCACAAGAAGCTTATCACGAGTGTCTTGCAAGGTTTTTCAGTACTATTACTGGTACTAGGCGTATATTTACTAGCAGTGCAAGCTAAAAAACCAGAAGGTGAAATTCGCCTCTTAAGCTTTGGGACTTTATTAATCGGTAATTTTTTCTTAGCCTTAGTTAATAAATCTTGGACACATAAATCAATCTCAGAGGCTTTCTTTGAGAATAAAGCTTTTCTTATCGTCTTACTCGTGGTGATTAGTAGCTTTAGTTTAATAGTATTTTTACCGAGCTTGAGACACTGGTTTTACTTTTAGTGACTGTTAAAGCCATCCTTATGGATGCTGCATTCCAGTATTACGATAATAATCTGCATCACGACCATAGTTAGGCTGTTCTTGAGTAAAAGCTTGTGGTGGATTCTGATAGCGAAAGTAATTAGGATCTCTAGTTATAGGATTAGATGGCTCTGTAGAATTGTAATACTGGACTGGATAATCTACGAACTCCTCCCTTGCTTGCTGAGTTTTAATATAATTATCTCTATCGCTAGAACTCTTTCTCAGATTAGCTACAAAAGAACCTATATGCGGAATAGTTCCTAAACCCCAAGCATAGGCTAAACTAGAACCCTGATAAACACCTGGATACGAGAAAGGAGTTACAGAACTAAGCGGCATAAGTCTAGCGAAATCCATAACATGACCACCAGCGGTCTTATTACCAGTCTCCACAGTCTTATATCCCCAACCCGGATTTAATCTCTTATAATCTTGAATACCATCATCACTGTCCCTTCCTCCCCTCAGAGGTCTGTAAGGGTCCATGCGTCCACCGCTGGTATAACCTGTTTCTCCCCAGTATTTAGCCTGCTGGTTTTCGACAGTGCTTGGATAATAATTATTACTGTAATAAGCTGGAACATTCTGGTCCTTCAGTTTAATTTCACGGATAAACTCTCCCTGAGCAGTATACAGTCCGCAGTAGCCACTTTGGTGCTTAATAATTACATTTACAGCTTTAGTCTGATTAACTATGTCCTTCCAGCCGTCTAGCTTAGTCACTTCTAAAATATTTTTATTATTTAAAACACTCGCATCTGCATCAGCTAAATCCCAAGTATTTAAATCGACTAAAACGATAACGGGAGCCTCTTCCACAGCTCTAACTGATATATAAAAACTCAAGGCGACAAAAAAAGATAACTGTAGAACAGTCAAAAAAACTTTAACGAAAGTTTTTTTGTAAAGCATTATAAATACTTTATGCCACATTTAAGCGTCTATAAAACTTTTAGCTGGATCTAAGTATCCCTTTTTAAAATTTAGGCTAAAGGAAAGGCTAGGATTAACCCCTCTTTTGTTATTTAACTCAGTTAAAGCATATTTTTGAAAGTCTGGCTCTGCTAAAGAATTAATGACAACCCTGATAAGTTCCTCTGGTAAACTCGCTTCGGGGATTCCTGTTTTAGCTTTAATTAAACCACCTTTAGAATCATTGAAACTCAGAATCAGGCGCTGCTCCGCTTTCTGATAACTTAAAGTGAAATTAAGTTTCCCTCTAAATCTTCTATCATCATCAATTAATTCGACTCTATTACCAAAGTTACTATAGAAAATCGGCTCTAAAAGAAGGCTGGTATCAGGAATATTATTAGGTATTTTAATCTCTTCTGAATTGCTAATATCAACAAATATTGGACCAGTACTCCTAGAGGTTGTAGCGGATGAAGAGAGATTAATCTCTCTCCTTGAGCTAGATTTTTCTGTGTTCTCAGCTAGATTAACTTCTCTTTGATTTAACCAAATCGATACAGCAGCCTGTGTATCTGGACCTCGAAAGCCTATGGCTACCGCATTTTCAGCTCCATTCCTTAATAAAGCTTCTCTTGCTAACCGTGGTAATTGTGCTA
This sequence comes from Vampirovibriophyceae bacterium, assembly GCA_049314535.1. Taxonomy (GTDB): domain Bacteria; phylum Cyanobacteriota; class Vampirovibrionia; order LMEP-6097; family LMEP-6097; genus LMEP-6097. The sequence continues at coordinate 26,422 of JBMOEX010000005.1, forward strand.
ATTTTTCTGAATTAAAATTAGAGGAGGAGGCGGTTCCGACTATTAAAATATTAGAATCTCTAGACAGAGTTTCCGCCACTGTTATATCTGGATTCGTGGGTAATCCTAATTCTTTTCTTAATTCACTTTCATTTGAGTCTGGAATCTTCTCAGCATAGTCTTCTAGAACCTTATTAAGTCCTGATTTAAATCCAGTTGCTGCTATAACATAATCACTTACTATCTCTTTGCCAGATTTATCATTTATACGATTACCTTCTTTATCTAAAAGAATTAACCTACTACTAGACTTATCATCACCTGATGCATAAGCGACATCGCCAACTTTAGCATTGATAAACTCAATTAAATTTGAATTTCCATTTCTTGCAGTAAGATCTCTTATCTGAGCATATCTTGGTCTAGAACTGAGTTCACCTGGAAGCAGTACGTAAATTTTTTCAATTTTATTTACACTATCGTTACTACCATTGAATAGATTACCGAAATATTCAAGAAGAGTATCGGCGGAATTTCCTCCACCATAGATAACCACAGTATTTCCCTTTATTTTACGTGGATTCTCTATATCTGCTAAGGCGTTAAATGCTTCAAGTGTTGTGGATAATTTAGGGAACTCATCATCTTTCTGCTTTTGAAGTATCTGCTGGGCTTGTTTAGTATCATCTATAGGAAATCCATAAGTCGGTTCTCCTAAGCCAGAAGAGCAGAAAATAGCATCAGTTCTAATTTTCACCTCACGAAAAGAATCTCCTTCTTCTTTGATTCTTAAAGTCACGATTTTATCTCCTTGGAGATCCTTATCCTGATTAGGTTCTATTTTTATTATTTCTGTTTCCAGAGCAAGATTTTTCACCAATAGGGCTGCCTGCATAGCTAAAACCAACTGTAGTTCTTGATTAGTGGCATAACGTTTCGAGGAAATCTCGTCTGGTACAGTTAAAAAATCCACTGTCGCATTTATACTCCCCTCTCGAATAGTCGATTCTGCTTTTCTTTCTCCAGGAAAATATCTTAGTGGACTACCGAAACCTCTTACTGTTAGCTCTTCTTGCGTTTCAGATTGATCTGGTAAAACTCTTACACTAGCTCCTCTAGCATTAGCACTATTTAAATTCCAAGCAGCTCCATTTGGAACAGCGAAAGGACCACCTGGTTGTTTACCTGAATCTATGACTAACATTGAATTTGCGAGGTCTGGATTATTCCTTACTATTTCTCCAATTCCAGCTAGTCCATTAGGACCTGTACCTATCTGAATTAAAGGGACATAGCTACCTTCTTGAATCTGAGCTTTACTTGAATTAGAGAGCTTTTCAAAATGTATTTTTAAATACTCACTAGTGATTTCTGGTTTTACAGCGGCGCAAGCTACTAAGTAAGGATTAAATAAGCTAAGCCTTTCCACTGATCTGAGATAATTTTCCTCTATCTTGCTAAGATCACGTTGTTTCTTTAGCTGACTTAATCTCTGCTCAAATGGAGTCTTCCCTCTAACACCATTTCTATCATTTTCTAGGTAAACTCCTATCTCTTTACTGGTCTTAGGGTTAGCTCTTAAAGATTCAACTAAAGGCAGTACAACTGCAACAAAGTTATTTTGCATATATTTAAAAGCTTCAAGGTTACCTCCAAGCTCTGTTCGCGTGAATTTACTCTGTAGCTCAAGTGCCTTTGCTTCTTGTATTTGAGGTAGGAACAGAGTTTCGAAAATTCCTGGTAAATTAGCGGTCGCATAAGTTTTATATAATTCACTAAGCTCGGCTGATATAGCAGGTCCTTGCGCACCAAGATCGCCTATTACCTGAAGAACTTCTGTTGGGGATTTCTTGTCAAAATTTTCTCTTAGTTCAGTTGCTTGCTGGCGTACTCTTATAGGGATTAAATCTTGTATAAGTGCTTTAGTTTTTTCTTGTATTTCTTTTATGGATTCTATATAATTAAGCTCTTCAATAGCTGGTCTGAGACGACTATTCCTCAAAAATTTACTTGATTCAGAAAAATCTAATGACCCTGTATTTAGATCTTCTGTAAGTCTCTTTTCTAGTTCTGTTCTGTAATCAGAGAGTTCGAGCCTATATGCTAATTTTATTAAACTCTGAGCCGCTTCCGGATTAATCTTCAGCAATGGCCCGCTTGCAGCAATAGCGGCATCTAGATCTCTTTCCTCTAATTTTCCTACCGTTTTGACGATAATATCTTGCGCATCCTTTCCCACAGTAGCTTTTAGAAGCTCTCGTTTTAGACTTATATCATCTGGACCTTCAGCTTCATAATTATTTACCAGATCTCTGAGTTCATTAGTATCACGGTTATCTGCTATGCCAGTGTAGATTTCCTTTTTAAGATTTAAAACTTCTGTACTTTTAACTAGCTTATCTATTACTTGAATAAGCTCTTGCGTTTCTTCCTTTACTTCCTGGCTTTCTAAGCTAGATTTAAAATTCTTGAGAATATTAGTATCACCACTAGAGAGGAATTCACTGAAATTTTTCTTATACTCATCTGGGAATTCTGGTTTTGAACAGAATCTTTGAATGGTTTTTAAGATTTTAGCGTCATTGGGATTGAGATTTAAGGGTCTAGAATCAGGAAGATTTAATACTGTACGTTCTGGACTCAGAACCGGTCTACCGAAATTTTTTTTATCTTCTAAAACATCAAGACCTTTAAAAAAAATAAAAGTTGGATCAACTAAACTATCTATAACAGCCTCATTAAGTTTGCCCTTTAAGATATTATTTAACCCCAAATTTAGTGCGTTTAAATTTGATCTAACATCTTTTATATCTTGTTTATTCTTAGAGTTCATTTTAAAAAGTTTCTTTAAGATTTCAGCATCACTAGGGCTTAGATTGAAGTTTCCTGGAAGATCATTTTTCGGAATTGCACTACCTCCTGTAGTTCTCGCGAAATTCGTGAAACTCGCTGAATTGTTTTTATCTACTAACAAGTCGCTGTTAAAACTTGGATTAACCAAACTATCTATAACAGCCTCATTAAATCTGCCATTTAAGATATTCTCTAATCCATAATTTATTGCGTTTAAATTTGATGTAAGTTCTTGTGTATTGTTTTTATTCTCAGAATTAATTCGAAAAAGTTTCTTTAAGATTTCAGCGTCACTAGGGCTTAGATTGAAGTTTCCTGGAAGATCATTTTTCGGAATTGCACTACCTCCTGTAGTTCTCGCGAAATTCGTGAAACTCGCTGAATTGTTTTTATCTACTAACAAGTCGCTGTTAAAACTTGGATTAACCAAACTATCTATAACAGCCTCATTAAATCTGCCATTTAAGATATTCTCTAATCCAAACTCAAATCCTCGATTAAATTTACGATCTTCCTCTAAACTTTGTAACACTGGAGAAGATGCTTGATTTACATTTTGCGTAAGATTTTGAAAACTAGCAGTGCTAGCTTTTAGTCTAAAAACTTCTATAGTCATGCTATCTTTTCCCTTGTTTATTAAAACGAAGTCAAGAGTCTTATATTGATAGAAAAATCACTCAAAAATCACCTAAATAATAAAAATATTCCACACACTTAAAAATACCCGCTGGTCTAGCGTTCGCTTCAAGAATCACTAAATCCCCGCTCGCTGATTCTAAAAGATCTATAGAAAAAATATCAGGCATAAACTCTGACTTAAAGCAGGCATAATCTTTAAAAGCTGATAAAAGCTGCGAGCATAAAGCTAAAATCTTCTCAGATAAAGCTTTTGCTGAAAAAATATTACCATAAAGAAAAATAATCTTATACTCTTCTTTAAAATTGAGCTTTTCCTGAATTAATACTGAATCATATTGATGAATTAAAGCAATTTTTTCTAAGAATCCAGGAGTTTTAAGAATAATATCTTCAAGGTTAAAAGAATACTGATCTATAGATTCCGTTCCAAAACAGGGTTTTAAAATAAAGCGAATGGAAGGACTAGTATGATAATCTAATTTCAAACCAGAGCCAAGAGCCTCGATAGTCGCAGATAATTCGCTCAGAGACTCATCTTTCTTAAGAAAATAAGTTTTAGCTTGCTTAAAGCCTTCTGCTAACATAAAATTATAGAATAAAAATTTATTATCAAAGAGCTCAGCAAAAGAGTTATAAGGATTCAACTGCTTAAGCCCCAATCTAGAAGCGTGATCTGATATTAATTTATGGTTTTTAATTTCATTATCTAGACTGAGATGTAAGCATAAAACTTCTGCTGATGGATTGAAACCCAATCCCCAACTTAAAAACTCGTCAATTAAAACAGTAGTAAAAGTTTTAGATAGAGATTTTAGAGAACTAAAAGAATTCAAAAATTTCAAAGTCGAGTCTAAATCCTCTGGATCTAAATCACAGACTATAAAAACAGAATAAATATCATCAGCAGTTTTATGCACAGCTAAATCTAAGGGACTGCTCTCCATATTCAATCTCTGCGTTCCTCTTAGATATAAGCTTTATAGTTAATGTGCCTATAAGAATTACCTGGCTCATAGAGTAAAGTCTTAATTGCAACATACTGTTCAGCTCTTTTATTTTTCGGATCATATTCATAACTAATAAGACCCTTCTCAAAGAAGAAGGCTTTAACCCTAGCTAGGTTAACCTGTTTATGAAAAATCCCCCTATCACCCATACCAAACATATTCATAGATATGTCACGAACCTCATTACGACTTAAAACCTTAGGATGAGTTGGATTTTTAGGTAAAAGATGCTCACTACGCACCCTACCATTAACAAAAAAAGCTACTAATTTAAAATATTCATCAACAGAGAAAGTCACATAACCATTCAAAGGACTTTCATCAAAAATTTCACGATTAATCTCAGCACCATACTGTTTCAGATTTTCAGCATAAGTAGAATTCAACCTAGCAGAAGCTTCCAAAGTAAAAAACAAAGAAAAACAGCAGATAATTAAAGTTCCAGTATAAAAATTTATTAAGCGCATATGAAAATCAAAAATTTATAGTTACCTCATGTATCATTGTATATCAACAATGGTAAGAGCTGATACTAACACCAATAAGTTATTTAACTGGTTATGGTTTCGTAATTTAATCAAAATTATAGAAGACTATGCTGATCTTGATTTAATCAAAGAAAAAGTTAGTAGTTCATTGAAATCATATTTATCTTTTTTAGAGGTAGAGATTTTCATCTTTGGTAATCTAAATCAAGAACAGCCCGATGGCTCAGAAATAATGCAAGAACTCATAGACAGGGAGTTTTTTGACAGAAGATTAATCGAAGATGTCTTAATTTCTAAAAGTCCCAGCAGGGTTGGTTCATACCAAATCACATTCCCCTTAGAGCTACGTGGCAGAGTTATAGGCTTATTTCATTTAAAATCTTTTGATGAATTAAGTGAGGAGCATATTTCTCTACTCTGGGCTTTTGCAGACCAGCTTGCTATTAAGATCGATGAACTACAGATGCCTAATAATCTAAATACTCTCTCGAAAATTAAAATCAAGCAAATTTCTGATTCCATTTTCAATAATCTCAGAAACTTTTTAGAAGCCTCACTAGTAAAACTAAAAGTCCTTGAGCAAAAAAACCAAGAATTGGTTGAGATTAATAAATTCAAAGTAGATCTGATCAACAATGTTTCACATGAGTTAAGAACCCCTCTAGTCGGCATTCTTGGCTTTAGCAACATGCTACAGAGACACCAAAATAGCCCAGAGATTATCAATGAAGCTTCTTTACAAATAGTAGATGCTAGTAATCGCTTATCAAGAATGATAGATGATCTTATTCAATTAAATAGAGCTAATAACATCGGTTGGCAAGTAAGTTTTGAAAAAGTAGACTTTAAAGAAATGATTGAATTTGCTTTAAAAACACTAGCTCCCTTGCAAACCAATCACCAATTTAATTTTAACTTCAATGATAATTTAGCAGCATTGAGAGCAGATAAAAAGCTGCTTCTGCAAATTATTGAAAACCTCTTAACCAATGCGATTAAATACTCCCCCGATGGCGGAGAAATTCTCATTTCAGCACACTCTGATAACAAGCATTTTCACTTCTCTGTGTCGGACCACGGTATCGGGATGACAGAAGAGGATGTAGAAAAAATCTTTGATCGCTTCTATAGAGTTAAAAGTGCTAAAACTAATAAAATTCACGGATTAGGCTTAGGACTTGCGATCTGTAAAGATTTAATCACAGCTCTTGATGGAGAAATTAACTGCAAAAGCATTCTTGGAGAAGGTTCTACTTTTACTATTACCTTGCCATTGTATTTATAGAGACCGATTAAAATAATTCAGGATGATAATTTTTCAGATTAGAATCCAGCAGCTTCGCTCTTGGCATAAATTTTCCCACTAAATTCCAGAATCTCGAACTATGATTTTTTTCAACAGTATGTGTAAGCTCATGCATGATTACATAGTCAATAAGATCTACAGGCAGCCTCATTAAATGCAGAGATAAATTTATATTATTCTCATATGAGCAGCTTCCCCACTGGCTTTTCATGTTTTTTAAATATAAGTTTCTGTATTTTAGCTTATGCTTAAAGGCTAAATAAGCTACCCTATCTGGAAGATATTCTTTCGCTTCATTCCTTAAAACTTCTGTTAAAGCATCTTTAATTAAATCTTGTATCTTTTTATTTTTTTTAAAATCAATCGATTCATTATAATAAAGCTTAATTTTATTCGCTGATATTCGGCATTTAGTCTCTAAAACAGCACCAGGTATAAAAACTAATTCATGCTTAAATGTCTTGTATTTTTTATCAGGATAAAAAATACCATCGCGTGTCTCATTCTGTATCTTTTCTAAATGCTCTTTAATCCAAGAATGATGCTGGTTTAAAAAATCTTTACAATCTTCAAAGTTAACCCACTTAGGAGCCGTTAATTCGAGTCCTTTAATTTTACTCGCCGTTAACCTTAACCTTTTAGCCCTTGGGTTATTTTTAAACTCTATTAAAGCTAGTTCTTCAGGTTCAAGCATCTTGAGTCTGTCCCACCTTGGGACACTTGCCAATCTTCAATTTCTGCGTTTTCGTCGTCCTCATGATCCTCATGATCCTCATGTACTCCCAGTACACTGCGGTCATTCGTCCTCCTCAGCCTTGAACTTGTACGTTTGACAAGTGTCCCACCTTCGGTTCAGTACCATTAAGCAATCTCTTGATATTAGTAGAGTGCTTAATAAGTACTATGTAAACGAAAGCGATTACACCAAAGATAATTATATTCAATGGCTCCCCAAAAAGATAGAGCCATATCGGAACCAATGGAATACATATTATTGAACCCAAAGAAGAATACTTGGAAAGTTTAACCGTCACTATCCAAATTAAGATAGTAATTAAAGCCACCAGTGGATTTATAGCAAGTAAAACCCCAAAGCCCGTAGCTGATGATTTACCACCTTTAAAACCGATATATAAGCTTTTACTGTGCCCTATCAATGGTACTATAGTCAAAAATAAAAAAAGATAGGATTCACGCGGGATTATCTCCCAAAAAAAATTCGTTACAAGAAACAGCGGTAAAAATCCCTTAGCAATATCTAGAGTTAAAACTAAAATAGCCTGCCATTTACCTAAAACCCTAAGTACATTAGTCGCACCGATGCTTTTACTACCTAATTCCGTTAAATCCTTGCCATAAATAAGCCCTAAATAATAACCAAAGGGTATAGCTGTTACTAAATACACCAAAGCATAAACTAAAATAATGGACGCCCATTCACTCATAAATTACTCTGTAAGCTCCCCAAGCTCAGTTTCCATGGTTTTAGATAGCATTTTATAAAGTGCCTTAGCAGATTGATTAGTGGGATCAAGATCTAAAGCTTCACGCAGAAGAAGCTTCGCATTTTTATAACGCAATACCTTGTCAGTTTCTAAATTAGTTAAAATAGTAACAGCATAATCTTTATGAGCAATTGAATTTAACTGCTTACTTTTTTTAGATGTATGCTTATCAAAAAGGCTTATAGCTTCTTGATATTTAGCCTCTTTTAAATACGTTTCTCCTTGCCTTAAATCCTGAAATTCTTGAAAACAGGAACTGCTTCCAAAGATAATAAGTGTGAAAAAAAAGATTTTTTTTAGAATAGTCACAGACTATAGTTTAACATCAAAAATTGGTCTTAAGCCAGGGATACAAGACCCATCAACCAAGGCTGAAGTTTGTCTTCGAACCGCTGTTTTATATTCAGTTCTAATAATAAATTTATCCTCAGAGACTGGAACACAGGCGTCAAGCGAGAATCTGCCAGTCCAAGTCTGCGTAGACGGTAAAATCTGTTCTCCCCCAAAGCTTCTAGCCGCATTTTGAGCTAATTTTTTATTAAGGCTTTTAGACATAATAACGATACTGCCATCCGGTCTTAGTGCCGCTGCACCAGTAGTAGATTTATCACCTTTATAACTACTTAACACCCACATCATCGTGCCATCATCGAATCTTTCCATTCCACTTCTTTTATCTGTCTCAGTATTATTTTCAGCAGCAGCACCAGCCACACCAATATGAACAATATTACGCAAACGCCCACTACCATCTATGTAGGACTCTGTCATTACCATCGCTTCACCCAAATGAAACGGAGAGTAAATCACATTAACAACTTTCCCGGCTTGGTCTTTTTTAACGATCTGCATAAACGTCGCATAACCACTATCTTTATCAATGCAGACATAACTATGCTCTAATGCTGATTCTTTCCTAACCCAAACAATAAAATCTCGCTTATCCTTATCTTTAGCAACATCAATACCCAACATATGTTTAAATGCAACAAAATTTAAATTAGCAAACTGCTCATATATTTCATGTAATTTTTTTTGAGTCATAACCACTGGATATGGTGAATAACCAAAGCCTGGCAAATTATCAACATGATAAATCTTCTTCTTAATTATAAAAATATCCCTAGTCGGTCTAATTTCTAAGTCTGGATTAAATAAACCCGGGGTATTATGCTGCGGAAGCTTACCAGCTCTATCATCCTTTGCAGGACTAACAAGCTCAAGAGGTCTTGCTCTACCCGGCTTAGTGTAAATAACCATCTCCTCACTTTCTGTTCGGGTATTTGCTTTACGAAAAGAATGATTCTTGACATGTATACTATTACGCCCGCAATAATCATACTGATGTGAAATCTGAGTAGTTTCTTTACCATCTTTATACTTAGGCAAGAACTCCAAATTAGGCAGATCACTACCGTCAAGTATTTGTGCTGGCGGGTTTGTACCCATAATCTAAAGTTTAGACTCCTAGAAAGTATTACTAATTGTATTGTTGAATGAGCAGGTTAAGTAGGGGTTAAGAATCAGCCGAGTTTATAAAGATTAAAGACTATTTAATTCTTCTAAATAAATTTTCTCTTCTAAATTTAGCTTTTCTAAATCACCTTTAGCTTCTTGAATTCTTTCCTCTGGGGCTTTATTTAACATGGAAGCTAAACGAGTCTCTAATTGCTGCTTGGATTTATTTAATTTACTGAGTTTATCTTCTAGATTGGTTTTTAATTTATCTATGTCGATTAAGCCTTGTAAAGGAATATGAAAAAACATTTCTTGGGACTGCTCGCAATCTCCAATT
>JBMOEX010000006.1:0-33973 GCA_049314535.1 Vampirovibriophyceae bacterium
CCTGCTATTATTTACATCTGATGGTATCTGTATTTCTAGAAGATGGTAGCTCAAAAACTGTTGAGGATGGGGCAAGCGGCCTTGATTTAGCTAAAGCGATATCGACTTCTCTTGCTAAAAAAGCTATCGCTCTTGAAATCAATGGTGTGGTTAAAGATTTAGGTACGCCTATCCAAGATGGCGATAAAGTTAAAATTATTAAAGTCGGTGATAATCGTAGTTATGATGTCTTAAGACATACTACTAGCCACGTACTTGCAGCAGTAGTGCAGAAAATGTTTCCATCAGCTAAAGTGGGTGTAGGACCTGCTACTGAAAGGGGTTTCTTCTATGATTTTAAAATTTTGGATCATAAGATTACTGATGAAGATCTTCTTAAAATAGAAAAAGAAATGAAACGCTTTGCTGAAGGGGCTCATACTATAGAGAGAGCTTTAGTGGAAGATGTTGATGCGAAGTTAGCTGAATATAAGGCAAATGGAGAGATTTTTAAAGCCGAGCTGCTTGAGGAACATAGAAATAATGTGCCAACTGAATATTATTTCGTAGATAATAATGGAAAGAAATTATGGTCGGATCTCTGTGCTGGCCCGCATTTGCCGAATACTAAATTTATTAAACATCTTAAGTTAACTAATGTTTCTGGTGCTTATTGGCGTGGTGATACTGCTAATGATCAGTTACAGAGAGTTTATGGTACTGTATGGTGGGATGAAGAAGAGTTTCAGAACTACTTAAAACAGCAAGAAGAGAGCGAAGCTAGAGATCACAGAAAACTAGCTAAGCAGCATGATTATTTCTCTACGCATGAGATGGCTGGTGCTGGTCTGATTTTCTGGCATAGAAAGCTTGCTACTATTAGGCAGGAATTACAAAGGTTCTGGGAAAAAGAACATTTGAAAGCTGGTTATGAATTTGTGGTGACGCCACATATCGCAAAATCAGAGCTTTGGGATATATCTGGTCACAATTCTTTTTACAAGGATAGTATGTATTCTTTAAAGGTTGACGATGAAGAGTATGTTCTCAAACCCATGAACTGCCCTTTTCATGTGCTTATTTTTAAAAATAGCAAGCATAGTTATCGTGAATTACCTATTCGTATGGCTGAAATGGGTACAGTCTATAGAAATGAATCTAGTGGAGCGGTTCATGGGCTTGCACGTGTGCGAGGCTTTACTCAAGATGATGCTCACATATTTTGTACTAAAGAACAGTTTAAATCTGAGATTCAAGGCGTATTTAAATTAATTAATAAAATATATTCGGTTCTAGGACTTGAATTTAAAGTAGAGGTCTCTACTAAACCAGAGAAAGCTATTGGCAGTGATGATTTGTGGAGTTTTGCGGAAGCTGGTCTTATTGAGTCTCTGAATGAGTTAGGGATTGAGTTTGAGATTAATCCAGCGGATGGAGCTTTTTATGGTCCTAAGATAGATTTTAAATTAAAAGATGCATTAGGTAGAATCTGGCAGGGAGCGACTATTCAGTTAGATTTTAATTTACCTGAAAGGTTCGATCTGCATTATATCGGCAGTGACAGTAATACTGAAAGACCTGTAATGATTCATAGAGCGATATTCGGCTCTATGGAAAGAATCACTATGGTTCTGATAGAGCATTTCGCTGGTGCTTTCCCTCTGTGGTTAGCTCCAGATCAAGTTATGATTATCCCTGTAACCGATAAGCATAATGACTATGCTTTAAGTATCAGAGATTACTTAATTGATAATGATATTAGAGCTAAGGCTGATTTAAGCTCTGAGCGTATGAACTATAAGATTCGTACTGCACAGGAAGATCAGATACCTTATATGCTAATAGTCGGTGATAAAGAGATGGAAACTGGTTCTGTGAACGTAAGATATCGTAGATCGCAGGATCAGGTTTCTATGACACAGGATGAGTTTTTAGCGAAGCTTAAGCTCGAAATTAGCTCAAAAGTTTTAAATTAATTTTTTAGAAACTTTGAGCTAATTTCAACATTATTTTAAATTACTAAAGTCGTTAAGCTTAAACTAAATTAAAACCAAGAATAATAGAAGCCCCAAGAAAAAGAATAAAAGAAGCCCAAGTAAGCTGGTCTAATTTATCTTCAGCACTGCTTTGCATGCCTTTAAAATGGTGAGCTGAACCACCGATAGAACCAAGTCCCTCGGATTTAGGTTCGTGTGCCAAAATTAAAAAGCCAGTGGCTAAGCCAGATAAAATCTGAATAACTGTTATGAAGTTAAGCATAAGTTTACTAATAATAACATGAATATTATTTAATAAATGTATCTCAAGGAAAATTTCACATTTCAGTGAGATACAGTTCCTTGGCAGGGCGTGTAGCCGAATGAACAAGTTTAAGGCTGAGGAGGACGAATGACTCTCGCTTAAGCTTCTAAAAGCTCAGGATTTAATGCAGTTATGTCAGCCACTGACTGTATGCTTTTTACAGGAAATCTACGATCTTGTTTTTTTATTAAACCATTTAAAACCTTTCCCGGACCTAATTCTAGAATCTCACTGATTTGATTTTCTGGATTTATTAATTTTTGAACAGTCTGCGTCCATTTAACTGAGCCAGTCATCTGTAATTTAAGATTAGCTTTTATGCTTTCTGAGTCACTGACAGCTTCTGCGGAAATATTCTGAATTACAGGAATGCTTGGGGTATTAAATTTAACTGAATCTATAAGGTTAGAGAACTCTAGAGATGCTTCTTTCATAAGTGGTGAGTGGAAAGCTCCACCTACAGTAAGTGGTATTACTCTTAATTTAAGTTCTTTAGCTGTTCCGTAAGTTTCTAATGCTTGGTTAGCAGCTAATACCTCGTTCTCTGAACCAGTTATAACGATTTGATCTGGTGAATTAAAGTTGGCGACTGAAACATTAGAAAATTCTTTAATTACACTGTTTAAATCATTCTCACTGAGTCCGACTACTGCACTCATAGCTCCTTTAGGTGCTTTAGACATTAGATCGCCTCTTTTAATGACCAGTTTAAGACAGTCTTCAAAAGATAGTACTCCTGAAAAATACAGAGCTGAGAATTCACCAAGACTATGACCAGCAGTGAATTTCACCGAATCTAAATTTAAAAGATTTTTATGCTTTAGTGTTTCTGCTACCGCAATGCTTAAAGTTAATATGGCAGGCTGAGTGTAAGCGGTATTCTGTAAAGTTGCTTCATCTTCACCGAAGGACAGGCTGCTAATGCTGTATTCACTACCTTTGTAGTAGTCATTAAAGATTTGGTCTGCTTGATCGTAAATTTCTTTTACCTTAGGGAATTCTAAGTAAAGATCTTTACCCATGCCAGCGTACTGTGCGCCTTGTCCTGGAAATACTATAGCTTTTATCATGACTAAACATTATATGAGATAATCTAAAAGAATGTCAAACCTAATCAAGAAGCTAGATTTACGAGGTGTAAAGTGTCCAATTAACTTCGTAAGGGCAAAAATCGCTTTAGATGATTCTGAGGTGGGAACAGTTTTAGAGTTATTTATTGATGATGGTGAGGCTTATGACAGTGTGCCTAAGAGTCTTTCAGAGGAGGGGCATGAAATAGTTTCACTGAGTAGCTTGGATGATGGGGCTTGGCTGCTTCTAGTAAGGAAGCTTGATTAGTGAGAATGTTTTACACTTATTTAAGCTTATATTTATCACCTTGCTCGTAGTAGTCTTTTGCTGACTTATGGATTTCTTCTAGAGTGAAAGCTTCGCCATTCTTGATTCTGTTCGTGATGGTTCCTTTCGTGTATAGGCTTAATATCTTAATGTCTTTTAAAGATTCTCCTGTACGCTTGAGTAGAAGTGGGTCACCGGGTATAGTAGGAGCAGGCACAGTTAAAGAAAACTGTTTATAAGGATCTTTTTTTAGATCTCCATGCACTCTTTCTAAATCTTGATTAATGGACTCATGAACAATTTTAGACTGATGCCACTTCAACCATTCTAAAAAATCATCATTAAAAAGTTTTTCATTTAATTTTCTATAAATGAGTACTCCCAACTCTAAAATATCATTTTGATGACCTTTTCTTGGCATTTGATCCATATATTCTAGTAATTCTTTACTTAACTCTGGTTTTTGTTCTAATAATTTATTCAAATTCTCTAGATAGCACTTTATAACTGGTGGTATGTTTACTGTTACTGGGCTTGTTTCATGCTTGCTACTTGTTACCCATGATAGTATCTGTGGTAGCGCACAGAGTTTGATCTTAATGTCATCACAATACGTCGATTGAGTTAGAATGACAGTCTCTAGAAATTTTTTATCTTCTTCATTTGTAAGTTTTGGCATCGCATGTTTAAAAGCTTCACTTGCTTCACCGAACCTGTTATTGAAGCATAGGTATTGAATTACTCCAGAATTACAGTATTTATCATTATTAATTAACATCAATGGATTTTTTGCAATTGTTGGGTATTGTGTTTCAAAGTTGCTGCAAGCTTTTGGTAGTGAAGAATCGTGGTTTGGAAGACTTGGATTAAATAAATCACTGAGTAAATTTTGGGCATCTAAAACAGTCTCATTGACTACGGTAGAAGTGTGATTATTAACGGGATTATGCTGTTGATCATTTAGCACTTCACCCTCTTCTTGCTCGTGATGAACATTCCCAGGTCTCTTGGTATTTGATAAACGTGGCTCCATATACGCTATGTGGGCTAAGGATCCATCCTTTGTATATCTTCTAATATCGGTTAAATTTGGCCATTGTGGCTGATCTGGATTAACGGGTACACTGAATATATCAAGTGATTTATCTTTAGCGAGGTCTAAGCCTGAGAGATTTTTAAAGGCCTCTGCGATTTTGATTAAATTATCTGGGTTTATAATGCTGGGCTTTTTAAACATTTCTTCTAGTGGTATTACTACTTCATATTTATTGCCATTAGAATCCGTCTTCTCTTCAAGAATCTCAGGAGACAGTACAGTAATAATCTCTCCTCGAAACACTTCCTCAAGCTTTTGAAGCTCTTCGGCTTCAAGCTCAAGGGCTTGAGTTGAACGAATAGAAAGATCTAAAATCTGACGCAGCTCTGGCTCATCAGCTGGATACTTAGCTGTTTTTGAATCATCCTTCCATGCTGATATATAAGCCATGTGATTTATTATTTGTAAAATATTTTTAAGGTTTAAGCCTTCCGTGATTTTTTTGTCTGGGTCTGTCTTTGCCTTAGCTAATAAAACCGACATTTGTATGTCGGGATCATTCTCTAACTCCCTAATGTTACCTGGAGTAACCTTTTTTTTAACTCTCCTCTGTTGTCCATTTTCTGGAGGAAAAGTAAATTCAATGAGTTTATCAGTATCTGGTCTTGCATTTAAATAATCAGCTAAAGTATCTTTAGCCAGACTTTGAAGTTCTGGATTTTGGACTAATGTTCTCCATAAAAGCCTGCGATTAGCTTCGATATTAGATTTTATAGTTTCTGAATTTTCGATATGTAAGATAGTATTATTTTCAGTTGAATAATCTCTTTGAATTGAGATTTTATTCAGATGTTCTGGATAGCTAGGGCTTTGGGAAGCAGGAAAGTTTGATGGTGCTTCTAGTTGAGTGATTGCGGGTTTTCTTGTATGATTTTTATTCTTACTACTAGGCTTATTATTACCGAAGCCACTCCCAGTCCTAGAGGTTTCGTTTTTTGGAGTCTTAGGTTTATGGTATAGATCTGGATTTATATCTGAAGGTACGGCTATGTCTGGTGTATGTTGCACCTTTGATAAATCTTCCAAAAGAGTACGCTGATTCCCAAGCTGTTTACTCTTACCAATTGTATTCGCAACAAGTCGATCTTTAGGTGCTTTCTGTTTAAGTAATTGGTCTTCTCTAAGAATTAGTCCTTCTTGTAAAAGCTGATTCTGATTAGCAGTTATTGGGTCCATTGTGTGATACTTAATAAAGATAATAGCACGCTGTGGAGTAATCTTAATTAAAAATCAAAATAATATCATCCTGATATTGAATGGTGTTTTATATAATTAAGATTATCGAGAAGCTACTAAAATAAATCTTCTACATCAAGAGTTTTCTCAGCAGCGATTTCTTTTTCATTTCTATTAATAAGCATTTCAAGCTCAAGTTTATTTTCAACCGATTTAGTCATATATCCAGTTACCATGGCACTGAAAAGTAAATGACTGAGAGCATCTTTATTCATTGTGATGGAGACATCAGCAAGCTCGCTTGGGACGTGACCTACAAGTGAGCTTACGCTAGTTTCAAAAAAAGTCTTAGCAGAGTCCGAGACCTCTTTAGTGAGCATAACAATATCTTCTTTTTCTCTTGAGCTAAAGAATTTATGAAAATCAAGACCATCAGTCTTAATGGATGGAGTGGTATCGTTATTATTCCTAAAGAAAAACATTTAGTTTTGATTTTAACATTATTCTATCTACCAAGGCGAGTAGATAATGGCTTTGCTGCGCTAAAGACTACTTAAGCAGCTAATACGGCTTTCGCTGAAAAATTTACAATATCTGCAAAATCACTAGCTTTTAATGATGCACCACCAACTAAAGCCCCATCTATAGCTGCTTGAGCCATCTGTTCTTCTATAGTAGAAGGTTTTACAGAACCACCATAAAGAACTCGCGTAGAATTCGCTAAAGCAGCAGGGAAGATATTTTTAATTAGATCTTTAATATTCTGGATGACTCTATTTGCTTCAATTGAATCGCAGGTTTTACCAGTACCTATAGCCCAGATCGGTTCATAAGCTATAACTATTTGATCATTTTCTACTTTAGTGAAATCTAAATCATTGAAAGCTGATCTAATCTGAGTTTCTATCCATTTATCAGTTTCATCTTTTTCTCTAGTCTCTAGAGACTCACCACAGCAAAATATTAGTTTCAGATTAGAATCTAAAACCTTTTTCGATTTAGATTTAATAGTCTCATTGCTTTCATTAAATATTTCTCTACGCTCTGAATGCCCGACTATGACAGCTTTAACACCTATTTCTTTTAGCATTTCAGTATTAATCTCACCTGTAAAAGCACCGCTCTCATGTTCGCTAACATTTTGGCTAGCGACAGTGACTTTCTCTAATCCATTACTGATAAGTGCTTTCACCACAGTTTCTAAACTGGTAAAAGGTGCTGAAAGGACTATGTCTACTTGGTTCTGGCTAGCTTTAACTTTCTCTGCGAAATCTTTAATGAATTCACTTGACTGCTTTTGAGTCATATTAAGTTTCCAGTTAGCGATGATTAGAGGTTTAGTCATAAGCAAATAAAATAGCATAAAATAAGATATTCTGGCAAAGCTAAAACGCAGAAATTGGAGTTCGACTACACGCCCATTTGACGAAAGTAGTAGATGCATATACCATCTAGTTATAATGTCATTTACATTTTTTAAGAAATCAGAAAAATCTGCTGAAGCTAAAGTGAGTGATTACGAAATCATCTCCATGTGCCAGTTAGGTGATAAGCTCGCTTTCAAAGAGCTCGTTAAAAGATATCAAAAAGTCGTCTATGCCTTGTTTTTTCAATTGGCTCCAGAGTGGGACGATATTAATGATCTTTCTCAAGAAGTTTTTATACGTATATTTAGAGGGATTCATTCTCTTAAGAGTCCGCATGCGTTTAAATCATGGCTAAATCAGATAGTTATAAATATTTTTTATGATGAATTAAAGAAGCGTCCTAAAAATTCTAAGACTGTGAGTATTGATCAGGTTTTTGAAACTGATGATATGGAATCCTCTTACCAAGCTGAAATTACAGATAAAGCTTATTTACCAGATGAGCTTTTTAGTAACTCTGAGCTTAAATCTGTTTTACAGAACGCTATTTCTGATCTTCCAGAACAATATAGAACAGTTATAGTATTAAGAGAGTTGCAGGATCTTCAGTATGAGGAAATCGCTGATTTGTTGAACTGTGCGGTAGGTACTGTTAAGTCAAGGCTTTCAAGAGGTAGAGAAAAATTACAGGAACTTATTCGTCCGCATCTTAGTGATGAGATTTATACTGAAGTATCTAAACGTAAGCTTGCTTAATGTCTGGTTTTGAAGAATTTTTTGCTAATTTAGAAGAGAAGCTTAAAGCTACTAGCCGTATAGGTCTTGTGCAGAAAGCGAATGAAGAGAATAGAACTCAATATAAAGTTAATAAACTGCTTCTGTATTGGTTTAAGCTTAGAGCACATAAAAATAAATTTATAGCTGCTTTGATTTTCTTTTTTTCTTTAATGCTTTTTTTTGTATACACCTTGATTCGCAGTTAAGCTGAGGACGACGAAAACGCAGAAAATGGAGTTGTGTAGTGGTCTATTAGTATAAAACAGGCTCAGCATCTAAGCTTCGCCATATATACCAAACCGCAACAGTAGACCAAGGACGCCATTTTTCACTGTGTTTTAAAATCTCATCAAGACTAGAAAAGCCGTAGAGCTTTTTCATGGTATTAATTACTCCTATATCCTTTACTGGAAATATATCTGGCTCTAAAGCATAAAAAATTAAAAACATCTCTACAGTCCAGGTGCCTATGCCTTTGATCTTTATTAGTTCTGCGGAAATTTCGCTGCTAGATTTGTTTTTAAAATAATCGTCATTTATTTGTTTGTCATAGAAATAGCTTGAAATATTTTTTGTATATTCCACCTTTTGCCTAGATAGTCCTAATGACCTTAGTTCTTCGGAATCTGCTTTTAAAAAAAATTCTGGACTGAAATTAAAATTATTAAAATTCTCTAAGCGTGACCATAGACTATCAGCAGATTTAACTGAAATCTGTTGTCCGATTATAGCTCTTAGTAAAGTATAAAAAGGATCTCTCCGTGAACTTAATATGGTTTCAGGATACTGATTAATTAAATCAGCGATTAAAGTATCAGTTTCAGCTAGCTTAAGGCAAGCCTCTGACCAATAATCAGGCAAAGCCCTATCTTGGGCGTGTGGCGGAACTCCAATTTCTGAGTTTTTGTCGTCCACTATTTAGCTAGTTACAGTTTCCTTGTAGTGCACTGTAAATTTAAATTCATCATTACTAAACTCTATAGTCACCTTGGAGTTAGGTATTATTTTTTTTGCAAGAATAAGGTTAGCTAAATTATTTTCTATTTTCTGCTGTATGATTCGCTTCACTGGTCTTGCTCCGAAAACAGGGTCATAGCCCATGATTCCTAACTGTTCTAAAGCATAATCAGTTAACTCAAGTTCTATATTCATTTCTGCTAAGCGAGTTTTTAAGCCAGACAGTTGAATCTCGACTATAGCTTTCATTTGTGAAATTTTCAGTGGTGAGAATATAACTATTTCATCAATCCTATTCAAGAATTCTGGTCTAAAATACTCTTTCATAGCCTGCATCAATTCTTCTTTAAGCTGCTCATTTTTAGTATTATTTTTGGTTTTAGAAGTGCTGAACAAATAATCAGAATTTGTTGAATTAGGCTGCTTGTCTAGATTCGCGTTACTTAGCTCATTATCTAAATCTAAATACTCATCTTCAGAATCTAAAACAGGTAAGGCTTCGCTCAGCTGTTTCTCTATGATTAAATGGCTGCCAAAATTACTAGTCATAATAATTATGCAGTTTTTAAAATCAACTTTCTTACCTTTCCCGTCAGTAAGAGAGCCTTCGTCTAAAATCTGTAAAAGTACGTTAGAGATATCTAAATGAGCTTTTTCAAATTCATCTAAAAGTACTATACAGTAAGGTTTTCTGCGTACTGCTTCGGTGAGTTGGCCGCCTTCTTCAAATCCAACATAGCCTGGAGGGGCTCCAATTAATCTAGCAACGGTATGTTGTTCCTGATACTCAGACATATCTAAGCGAATCATCGCATCTTCATCATCGAAAAGGCACTCAGCTAAAGCCTTAGCTAGTTCAGTCTTGCCGACACCGGTAGGACCAAGGAACATAAAAGAGCCGATAGGACGTTTCGGATTAGATAGTCCAGCCCTAGCTCTTTTTACGGCTTCCGCTACTACGGTTACGGCTTCTTCCTGTCCTACAACGCGCTTGTGTAGCTCATTCTCTAAGTATAGTAATTTTTCAGTCTCTTCTGCTAAAAGCTTAGTTACTGGAATACCAGTCCAGCTTGACACTATATCTGCGATATCATCCTCGTTAATCTCTTCTTTAAGTAATTGAGTTCCCTTATCAACAGAGGAGTGTAAGAGTTCTTTATCTTTGAGTCGTTTTTCTAAATCTAGTAAAGTCCCAAATTTTAGCTCGGCAGCTTTCTGTAAGTCAGCTTTTCGCTCAGCTTCTTCTATCTGTACTTTAGTTTTATCTATTTTTTCTTTAATATCTTTAACACTGACAATCTCAGCTTTCTCTCTTTGCCACTGTTCACGGAGTATTGAAGCCTTAGCTTCAAAATCACTAAGTTCAGCTTCGACTTTTATTAACCTGATTTTGCTATTTTCATCTTCATCAGCTCTTAGAGCTTCTCTTTCGATTTTATGTTGCATTATCTTGTGATCAAGAATATCAAGTTCGCGTGGTGCTGAATCTATCTCCATGCGCACTTTAGCAGCAGCTTCATCTACTAGATCTATGGCTTTATCAGGTAAGAATCTATCTGTAATATATCTGTTACTAAGTTTAGCTGCGGCTATTAAAGCATTGTCTTTAATGCGAACACCATGATGTACTTCATATTTATCTTTTAAGCCTCTGAGTATGGAGACTGTCTCATTTTCAGTAGGTTCTGAGACTTGTACTAGCTGAAATCTTCTTTCTAAAGCAGCATCTTTTTCTATGTACTGTCTATATTCGCTGTAGGTCGTAGCTCCGATACAGTGTAACTCTCCACGTGCTAAAGCTGGTTTCAGAAGATTACTTGCATCCATCGCACCATCTGTAGCGCCGGCTCCGACTACTGTGTGTAGTTCATCTATAAAGAGAATAATTTCGCCTTCACTATTTTGAACTTCTTTTAAAACAGCTTTTAATCTTTCTTCAAACTCGCCTCTGAACTTAGCCCCTGCGATAAGAGCTCCCATGTCAAGCTCAATAACTCTTTTATTCTTAAGGCCTTCAGGAACATCTTTATTAATAATTCTTATCGCTAAGCCTTCGGCTATAGCTGTTTTACCGACACCAGGGGCTCCTACTAATATCGGATTATTTTTTCGACGACGAGAAAGAACTTGAATCACTCTTCTGATTTCTTCTTCTCGTCCGATTACTGGATCTAATTTACCCTCAAGTGCAATCTGAGTCAGATCTTTACCAAATTTTTTTAGTGCATCATTGGTAGCTTCAGGATTATCACTAGTTACTTTTTTACCTTTTCTAATTTTTACTAAAGTCTTTTTAAACTTATCTTCATTTAAACTAAATGATTCTAGAGTGGGTTTTAAAAAGGCAGGTTCATTAAAAGCTGCTAAAAAAAGGTGTTCAGGCGAGACGAAATCATCTTGATTCGCTTGAGCTGCAAGTACGGCATTATTTAAAAAATCCTGGGTCTTACCAGAAATAGAAAATTGTTCATTAGCTAAAGCAAGTGGGCTGGCTTTCTGTTTTTTAGCTAAATAGTCATAGATAATCTGACTTAAAGATTCTGTATTAATTTTTAAACTCTCTAAAACCTTTGCTAGATCAGTTTCTTCGAATTTATCAATATTTAAAGATGAGTGAATGATATGTTCTGGTTCTATAACTGAATGATCTAGTTTCTTTAAAAGACCGCGACAGTTCATGATTACATTTTGAGCATTTTGTGTGAATTTACTAAGGTCCATATTTAAAATTCTAACAAATAAGAAATATCGTATTAGAATAATTGAATAACCCGATGGTAGATTCAATTGCTAACAATATAGTAACTTCACAGAGCAGTTTAGCTACCCTAAGCAATGTTCTCCCTGACCTAGAGCCAAGCTTACAGATAGTTGGTCTTCTGTTTATACTTAGTTTCTTGCCTATTATGGTTGTGTCAATGACACCATTCCTAAGAATTATTCTGGTCATGTCACTCTTAAAACAGGCTCTCGGTACACAAAATTCACCGCCGACTATGGTTATTGTAGGTCTTGGTCTCTTTCTTACGGGTTATATACTTGGACCTGAATTAAATCAAATGAATACTGAAGCCTTAATACCTTTAGCGAATAAGCAAATAAAACTCCCTGAAGCCCTAGAAAGGGCTTATCAGCCATTAAAAGGGCATATGCTGAGGAATGCAGATAGTAAAGATATTAAGTTCTTTTATGAACTAGCTAGAAGCCCTTTGCCTAAAAACAGTCAAGAAATAGCCCCAAGAGAACTTATAGTGTCTTATTTGCTTGGAGAATTAAGGAAGGCTTTTCAGATTGGCTTTTTAATATTTATTCCTTTCCTTGTTATTGACTTGATTGTAGCGAATATACTACTTGCACTTGGGATGATGATGCTTTCCCCTACTATTGTTTCATTACCATTTAAAATTATGATATTTGTTGCGATAGATGGCTGGCAGCTTATAATAAAAGGTTTAGCGAACAGCTTTAATTGAGATAGCTTATGGATTGGGTACCTGAGATTATTAGAGAAGGAATGCTTACTGCGATATTCATTTCAGGTCCGCTTGTCGTATTAGCTGCTGCTCTAGGTTTAATAGTAGGTATTCTTCAGGCAGCTACTCAAGTTCAAGAGCAGACATTAGGTTCTGCTGTAAAAATTCTGGGAATCTTCTTAGCTCTTATTATTGGTGGATTCTATATGTTTTCTTATTTGAAAAAATATACAGAAAGAAACATAGTTAGAGCATTTCAGTTAATTCCCACTCTAGAACCGCATCCTATGCCGCGTAAAAATTACTTTACGCCAGTGAATAAAAAAGATTCTAAATTATCTGGATTACCTGAAACATTAGATACGAAAAAGCCTAAAGCTGCTCCACCGAAGGCACCATCTAAGTTAAAAGCGAGAGACATGGCTACTGGTCCAGAGACGGTTAGAGGCACTCCATCGAAAAGCATACCAGCATTAGGTAAACCTCCAAGCCAAGTTCCCCCACCTAAACAGGGACTTAATGATCAAGCCATAGGAAATCAGAAGCGCCCAGCGAATTCTGCACCAGCAAATAATCAGGCTCAGAGACCAGCGACTACGAATAATCCTAATGCTCCAGCAACTGGAGGCAGGCCAAATACGCCTGCTGCGGCGGTAAGACCGAATACGCCTGCTGCGGGAACAAGACCTGCTGCCCCAGCTGCTACCGCAAGACCAAGCGCCCCAGCGGTAACGGCAAGACCTGCTAGTCCAGCTGCTAGCGCACGACCAAATACGCCAGTTCAACAAAAACAGACTAGTGGAAGACCTAGATTGACTCCAGAGTTAGTCGACACTAATATTAATCAACAGGCAGCTCCAGTCCAAACTGCGACGCCAGTCACTGCTCCCGCAACTCCAGTTCCAGCCCCGACCCCAGCAGATAGCCAGTTTTCAAGTGCTATAGAAAAGTTAAAAGAAAATGCTCAACAAGGAGACACTCAGCCGTAAATGCTAGCCGAGCTCAACCAAGCATTTTTTGGTAATCCAGTACTTATGAGCATGACTCAGTGGGTTATAACAGCATCATTGATTTTTGCAAGAGTAGTTAGCTTTTTACATTTAGCTCCAGTATTCTCGGATAAAGGTGTTACGACTATGATTCGTATATCAATGTCCCTATTATTGTCATTTATCCTTTATGATATTTTGCCAAATATCCAAGAACCAGCTGGGGGCTATTATTTGCCATATGTCCTCGGTTTGAATATAGCCATTGGTCTAATGATGGGCTACGTTACTAGATTAATGTTTGCAATAGTTATAGCTGGTGGTGAGATGATGGATTCATCAATGGGTTTCTCTTCAGCACAGATGTTTGACCCCGCTTCTGGAGCACAAACAACGATGTTTGGTAAATTCATGTCATCTCTTGCTGTTATTATTTTCTTTTTCTGTGAAGGACCTGAAAATTTAATCAGAGGCCTTCATAAGAGTTTTGAAACTTTACCACTTTATTCCGCGAACATTACTTATGAAGTGGATAAGGTAATAAATTTAACTGGAGATATAATCAGCATGGGCTTTATAGTTGTTAGTCCGATAGTGCTTACTATTTTATTAAATGATCTGATATTAGGTCTGATATCAAGAGCATCTCCGCAGATAAATGCGTTTCAGATAAGTTTCACCATTAAGCCTATGCTTGGTCTTGCGATTTTTATTATGATCTTACCTCTATATTTTCGAGGTTTGATTAATCTGTTATCAAGTCCCGTCAGGTTCTTCTAGTAGAGACTGCTTCGTCCTCCTCAGCCTTGTAACTGCACGTTGTGTCGCAGTCTCTATTGGGCATTGCTACACAACTCCATTTTCTGCGTTTTCGTCACAGTCTATTTTCGGCTACTTATGTAACCATAAGCAATAAAACTAATAATAAGACCAGATACTGCTAAGAGCAGTACATCTGCGCCGATAGAAAAATATTTAACTAAGAGAAAAAGCAAGAAAGCTGAAAATATTGCTCGTGAAAGAGAGCCAATGGTTTTCAATGTTACTACGCTGTTAATCATTTCAGAAGGAAGTTGAGCGTTGTTATTCGCTGAACTCATTTCTGAGCTTGCACTTGTTTGTTCGGCTACACGCCCATCAGGTTCTTGATCAGAGATGCTTTGTGAATGCAGATTATGGGAGAATGCTTGAATATAGACGAAAGAAAAGTTTAGAACTCTGAGGTAGATTTGAAAAACTAAGGCTGTTAAAAGAAATTTTAAAAATATAGCTTTAAAAAAAAATATAATAAAAATTAAAGAAAATAAAATGCTGACTAGGTGAGTATTTGCGAGATTTAATTTTTTTAATTTCACAGAATCAAAATTATACTAGAGACCGCTGCACAACGTGCAGTTTCAAGGCTGAGGAGGACGAAAACGCAGAAAATGGAGTTGTGTAGCGGTCTCTATTAATAAAAAACCGCCACTGTTTTAAGAGTGACGGTTTTAAAATATTTATTAGAGTATATTAAATTTTATTTGTGTTCTTTGCCATCTTTGTGATCATCATGGCTTTTGTGCTCATCTTTCTTTTTGTCGTGATCAGCATTTTTGTGCTCATCTTTCTTTTTATCTTCATGAGATTGTACCTCAGCAACAACTAAAGTTGATTTAGCATGATTAACAGCACTTACTGTTACACCAGTAGCTACTGCTAAAGCAGTTAAAGCTAGTACTGAACCTTTAATCCATTCAAGTAAATTAAGTTTTTTCATTTATTTCCTCCGTTTGTGGAATTTACTTCCAAAGCTTTTCATTCCACAAGGCCAGACTCCTTTATCAATACCTCGGTAAAATGAAAATCATCTTGCAAGTTTAGGCGATATTTCTGTAGAGAGATGCCGAATTTATAGCAGAATTTCTAGTATCTTCGACAGAATTTATAAGTTCATCTAGACAGTTCAAAAGATTTACTTCTCTCTCTGTCACTAGTTTATTCTCAACCACTAAAGAATTTAGATTCTCTTGAGCTTTAACAAAAGCTAACTCACCTTTAAGGTAGCTTAATGCAGTATTGAATATATTTATTGTATTTAACGAATCAATTCCTAGAACTACATAGAATTCTTTCAATGAATTGATTTGCTTAATTATTTCTGACAGTTTTTGACCATTTGGGTTGATCATGATTTTCTCCTTTTGTGATTGTACCCTAATGACTACAGTATTGTGCAGAAAATGAAGACTGTCTATAGCTGAAAATTAAATATAACTAATACTTGGAACTATTTCTGATCCCAATGTTAAAGTTTTATAATGTTAAGGTTTCTTAACCTTCCATATAAGAATTTATCACAGTTCTGGGTAGTGGTAAAGGGGGGAAATGCTAGTTTAGTATAAAATATCTTTGTGAGTGAAAATAAAATAAGAGTTCTTACAGGAGATAGACCAACAGGGCCTTTGCATTTAGGCCACTATGTAGGTTCACTCCAGAATAGGGTTATACTGCAAAATCAAGGTGAATACCAGCAATATATACTGATCGCTGATACTCAGGCTTTGACTGATCATTTTTCAGAGCCATTAAAAGTGCAGGAAAATATTTTAGAAGTAACTATGGATTATTTAGCTGTGGGGATAGATCCTAATCTCAGTACGATTTGTGTACAGTCTCTCTTAACTGCACTCCCAGAGATGATTATGTATTTTTTAAATTTACTTACATTAAATCAAATCGAAAGAAATCCCACAGTTAAAGAGGAAATTAAACAGAAAGATTTTGGGAACAAAATTCCAGTCGGTTTTTTAATTTATCCAGTAAGTCAGGCCGCAGATATTACTGCTTTTCTTGCAGACCTCGTTCCAGTTGGTGCAGATCAGATTCCGATGATAGAAGATACGAATTTTATAGTTAGAAAATTTAATGATATGTATGGGTCTGGCACGCTGAAAGAGTGTAAGGCTAAAGTCCCAGAGCAGTTCTCTAGACTTATAGGCATAGATGGTAAGGCTAAAATGAGTAAGTCTTTGGGGAATTGTATTTATCTGAAAAGCACTAGTGATGAGCTGTGGACTCAAGTTAAGCAGATGTATACAGATCCAAATCACATAAAAGTAGAAGATCCTGGTCAGATAGAGGGTAATGTTGTTTTTACGTATTTAGATGCTTTTGATGAAAATAAACAAGAAGTAGCAAGATTAAAAGATCAGTACAGGCAGGGTGGGCTTGGTGATATGAAAATTAAAAAATATCTTTTTGAGGTTTTGGATAATAAGTTTAAAGGTATCAGAGAAAGAAGGCTAGAGATAGCTGCAGATAAAGCCCAGATAATTAAAATACTAAAAGAAGGCACTCTTAAAGCAAATGAAGTAAGCCAAGCAACTTTAAGCAAAATGAAACGAGCTATGAAGATGTTTGAGTTTGTTTAGATAATTTCAAAAGACTATAAAAATTTCTTAATCTTAACTTTGTAAATTTAGCTCAAGGATAAGGATAGTGAATTCAAAAAAAATAGTTTTTATTCAAAAGAATAAGGGTCTCTTGCTGCCTGTTGAGCAAACCCTGAATGCTTTAGATATTCATCAACAGTTTCCTCTTCAGGATTATGTTTCTGAAGAGATTTTTCAGCATTTTCAAAATTTTCAAAACAGCATCAACACTGTGGCTCAAATAGCTAATCAAGAAAAACTTGATCAGCATTTCAGTTCAATACTTAAATTTGCGATTCAAAAAAGAAAAAACATCGCAATCATAGATGAATTCAGCACTTTTCAATTATCAAATCACTTAAATCTACCACTCAAGGAACTTTCCTTGAATAGAGATTTTCTTGAAAAATGGCTCTTGGAAGAAGAAGGAAAACTAAATAATGGAAGACCAGAAACATGAAATAATCAGGCAATGTAAAGAATATCTCAAATCCTTTCCGGATGCGAAAAAAATTATATTTATCGGTAAAGATCCGCAGCATAATGAGCTAGATATAAAGTCTTATATCGGTATACTCATGGAGAATTATGGCTTAAGCCAGATTACTAAATATAAGAGAAACTCTATTCTAAATTTAAAATTAACGGCAAAATCTGATGAATTTATGGAACTGTGTAGAATTAGCAGCAGGGTTGTTGAATTGGAAACCTATCAGCTTATCAACAAAGAAATTGTTTATAGTAGTTTTATAGAGAATATAAATTTTTGTAGAAAGCATAATTTAAATTTCTCAATATTTAAAAGAAACATTGAGCAGTATGTGAGCTCTTTCTGTGATAATGAGTCCCAATATCGTATTATCGGCAACGCTATTCTGAAATGGTTAGAAAGTGAAGAGTACACTGAAGAGCTACTGGCTAAATTTAAAGAAGCTGATCTTTCGCTTAGCTATAATTTAAGGAAAGTTATGAATGTTAAGCTGAGAGAGCTTTCCACGCTTGAAGCGGAATTTTTAAAAGATAAATGCATAGATGAAATTATGCTAGATAAAATTATCTATTCTTTATATCAAAATGGTTATTTGAAAAATATAAAATTAGATCAAATCCAGATTTCTAATATAAGTAGAAAATCAGATAGCATTGCAAGTCATTTAGAGAACAGTCGGCACTGGTATACAACTTTACATAGTATAAGCAAGCAGAAATTTGCACTTGCTGCTTGGTTCTAATGTTTAAATGCTTTTGCTAATTATGTAAGTCAAAGGCTGAGTCGTGCCTAGCGATTCAGAAAATCTTGCACTAGTAAATTGCAGTCTTCATCAGCTAAAAGGAAATTTTTTAAAGCACCAGAAACTAATCGCTGACGATTAAGCTCAAACATGCAAATAGAAGCAGTTACTGATAAATTCAAGCTCTGAAGCATACCAAGCATGGGGATTATGATACAAGAATCTGCTTGATCAATAGCAAATTTAGAAAGACCTCTATTTTCATTACCAAGAGCAATGGCGACCTTATCCTGGGCTATAAAATTAGTTTCATAAATGGACTCTGCTTCATCGGTTAAAGCCGTGGCGTAAATCTTGTAACCTTGTGATTTCAGTTCAGCATAAGCATCTTCGGTCTTAGAAAAAATTTTAAAATCTATCCATTTATTCGCTGAAGAGGAGCTATTCTTTCCTACTAGGCGAGGATCGAATGGTCTTTCTTTATCGAAAATTATATAAAGCATCTGAATTCCAAAAGCATCACAGCTTCTGAAGACAGCTTCTACATTGTGTTTGTCGTGTATGTCTTCTAGGATTATGATTCCCTTGCGCCTTTGCGTGCAGGTATTGGTAATTTTTTCTAATCGTTCTGGAGTGGGCATTGTTAACCTTATTTTAAAATATATATCCTAAAATGAAGTTAGGAGTATTTTAAGATGCTAATTGGTAATATTCAAGCTAATCGAAATGAAGCTGGGGAGATTATAACGCCTAGTGGTAATACCGTATCTCAAGAGCAAATAGAGGCAACGACTTTCAGAGTAAAAAAAAGTAAAGTAGAAGCTCTTGCGAGTAAGTTAAACACTCCTGTTCCTGGATTTACCGAGCATACTGTTGATCAGGTATTACAAGATTTAATTAGTGAAGCTAATGCTCTATCTATAAGAGAAAAAGATAGTAAGGCTATAAAAGCTGAAGATACTAGGCATGGACAGGATGTGGAATTATTCTTTGCAGCTGGAATCACGGGTAATACAGCTATTATGACCCAGATGTTAGGCAAAGAAGATGCGGAAGATCAGGAAAATCAAAATGCCTTGAAGATAATGGATAAAGCCCAAAATAAAAATATCAGAGTGTATGAGGGAACAGTTACTAATGGTAAGAGTGTTGAGTTAGATCGTCTTGAAAACAATATTGCAATTGCTGAGAATCTTGAAAATAAGGGTTTAAATATAAATGTTGATGAGAAATCTGAGACAGTCTTAAAGCAAATCATTGATAAATTAGATAATAAATCAAATAACTCAGCTAATCCGAATGATGCTAGAGGGAATGAATCTAATTTTGAAACCTTGAATGATTTAGGTAGTAACAGGCAAAGTAATACACTAAGCAAGGCTTAGCTGATTATTTAAAACTTCTCTAATTCTTAAAACCTCTATTAATGCATCTTTTAATTTATTTAAAGGAATCATATTCGGACCATCAGAGAGAGCAGAGCTAGGATCGAAATGAGTTTCTGCAAATAATCCCGTAGCTCCAGCAGCTACTGCTGAGCGAGCTAAGATAGGCGCATAGTGTGAATTTCCAGAGGATTTATCTCCAGCAGCTCCTGGAAACTGGCAAGAATGAGTCGCATCAAATATAGTCCTAATGCCAAGCTGTTTTACTTGATCAAACATACGCATATCAACAACTAAATTGTTATAACCAAAGGAATTTCCTCGCTCACAGATAAATACATTACTATTACCAGCTTCCCTGCATTTATCCACGATATTCTTAACCTCTGGTGGAGACATGAATTGACCTTTTTTAATATTCAAAACCTTTCCAGTAGCACTAGCTGCGTTAATTAAATCAGTCTGCCTACAGAGAAAAGCAGGTATCTGAAGAATATCTAATACTTCAGCAGCAGGCTTAGCCTGACTTACTTCATGGATATCTGAAACTAAAGGGAAATGAAAAGTTTTTCTTACCTCTTCTAATATTTTTAAACCTTCATCTAGACCAGGTCCTCTGAAGCCACTAAAAGAAGTTCTATTTGCTTTATCGAAAGAAGCTTTAAATACAGGAACTATGCCCTTCGCGATACCTAATTTATAAAGATCATCGATAATAATTTTTATCTCTTCTGCGATACGCATCACATTATCGCGGGATTCTATAACACAAGGGCCAAGAAGCAGTGGGAAGCTGCTTTCCTGCATAATATCTTCGGTGAAATTATATTCATGAACAGAGGGCATAATCTACTAAGGTTATCATGGGCGTGTAGCGAAACTCCAATTTCTGCGTTTTCGTCGAACTTGTTCGTTTGGCTACACGCCCATCATCAATTACAAAGCTAAATTAGCTAACTCATCCGCCCGACTATTAAATTCACGGCGTATATGAGTGAAGCTTATAGAACTGAAATGAGGCAGAAGTTTCTGTATCTGAGCATATAGCGGTTTAATATTTTCATTCTTAACCTTATAGACCCCCTTAAGCTGTTTTATCATAAGCTCGCTATCAGCATAGACTTCTATGGACTCGCCTTTGTATTGCTTAGAAAGCACTTCTAAAGCACGAATTAAGGCAGTATACTCTGCAAAATTATTAGTTTGCACACCTATCGCCTCAGAAAGAGTCAATAGTTCTTGATTATCTTTTAGAACACTGACGCCAATGGAAGCCCTTCCTGGATTACCTTTTGATGCACCGTCGGTATAAACTTTTAAAATATTTAAATCCCCTCCATAATAAAAATATGATGAAACTAAACAGTAGTCGCCTGCTTTATTTTCTTAAGATCTAGTTTAGCTAAAGATGGAATAAAATCATCTACGTATTCAGCATTCGCCTCTTTATCAGCCTCTCTTAAAACACCAGACATAACTGCTATAACGTGAGCCCCAGCTTCTCTGCCGACTCTTGCATCAACTGGAGAATCAGTAATAAATATAGTTTCTGATTCTTTGACTTTAAGCTGCTTGCAGATAGACTTGTAAAGATCTACAGTTTTGTATTTACCGCAGATGCTAGTCTCGAAAATACCATTAATAGAGAATTTTTCGATAGTCTTCTGGCTATTCTTGTCTGAATCAGACGTATAGAGAGCAAGTTTATAACCAGCTTTAGAAATAGCTTTAATTTTTTCAATAGAACCTTCGACAGCAATAATCATATCTTCCATATTCAATTGATCAGCCAAATCTTTATCAGATTTACGTACATCTTGAATAGCATTTGCCCAAGTATAAGTAGGCTCTAGGTGATTTACTGCAAGATATAGACCAGTGGTCACTGCCATTCTGACCATATCTGCGGGCATACATACTGGTGAATCAGCATCTATTGATTCATCTTCCTCGTCAACGCCCATGGCTCTGATGCACATGGTTCTAACGTAATTAAAATCTTCCCACTTTGCAGTGGTATATTCAGCAAGAATCTGCGCCCTAGCCGCTATAATCCTCATCCAGAGCTGATGAAAGTCAACGAAAACGCCGTCTTTATCTAAAATTATGGCTTTAATATTATCGTAGCTTTTCATATAACATACAAAAATATAGCATGGGCGTGTAGCCGAACTCCAATTTCTGCGTTTTCGTCGTCCTCAGTCTTGAACTTGTTCGTTCGGCTACACGCCCAGTATTAGAAATGGACTTAAGCAATTCACCCAATGGGCTAATTATATTTGAAATTCTTAACTGTATTAATAAAAACCTTAGCATGTTCAGGGTCAATATTAGGTAATATGCCATGGCCTAGATTTGCGATATAACCTCCTTGGGTACCAGCTTCACCAAGCATTTGTAGAGTTCTTCTTTCAATGAAATTCTTATCACCGAATAGATAGCAAGGATCAAAATTACCTTGAACAGCTATAGACCTAGATGTAGATGAGGTTTTATAAGAACTTAGGTATTCTCTAATTTCTCTTAAATTAGATCTCCAGTCTATACTAAGCACATCAGCACCAGATTCCACCATGTAATCAATAACGCTAGAAACTCCATTTACATATAGAGTAATTAAAGCTTCTGGATATCTAGCTTTAATCCCGGAAATAATTTTCTGTTGATATGGTAGTGCAAACTGTCTGTAATCATCTCCAGATAGCACTGATGCCCAAGTATCAAAAAGCTGAAGCATATCAGCTCCGTGCTTAAGTTTCGCGCAGAGGTATTCAATGATAGTTTCTGAGAGCTTTTCTAAAAGTAGGTGCATAGCCTCTGGCTCTCTATACATCAGAGCTTTTATGTTATCGAAATTTTTAGAACCGCCACCTTCTATTAAGTAGCTAGCTAAAGTCCAAGGTGCTCCAGCGAAACCAAGTACTGGAACGGCAGAGCCGATTTTTTCTTTAATAGTTCTTAAAGTTTCATAAACGAAACCACAAGAAGACTCTATATCACTAGGTACTAGTAGTTTTTCAATCTGAGCAGCAGTTCTGATCGGTGTTCTAAACTCTGGTTTACCTGTATCAAAGCTCAAGTCAGCTCCCATAGGCTCAAGTGGAATTAAAATGTCAGAGAACATAATAATCGCATCTACGCCTAAAATCTCAAAAGGCTGAATACTAACTTCAGCAGCTTTATCTGGATTCTTACATAATTCAAGAAAGCTCATCTGTGAGCGAATCGCTTGGTACTGTGGTAAATAACGCCCTGCTTGACGCATCATCCACACTGGTGGACGAGCTGTTTTTTCTGATTTAGCAGCCTTTAAAATTAGGTCATTTTCAAGAATAGTCTTAGTCATAAGTACAGTTAAATAAGGTTAGCATGATTAAATCCCAAAACCATACTGAGATATGTGATACTAGTAACTAGGCTTATTTTTCTAATATTTACAGATATGTCTTTAAATACGCATACATTTACCACAAAAAAAAAGATTAGCATCGGAGGCATCGAGTTAAAAGGCCGTGTTTATATTCCGCCCATGGCTGGCTTCACTGATCTTCCTTATCGCATGGTGGCTAGAGAGTTTGACCCTGATGTACTGATGTCTACTGAAATGCTTAGCTCTAGAGCTATGATCTACAGCGATATATATAAATCTCCTTCAGAGCCTAGTAAAATGGATATTCCAGAAGGTGAGTCACTTACGGGTGTTCAGCTTTTCGGGCATGAGCCAGAATTAATGGCTTTAGCTGCAAAGATGGCTACTGAGGCGGGAGCTAGGTTTATAGATATTAATATGGGCTGTCCCGTTCCTAAAATCGTGAATGGTAAAGATGGTGCAGCATTAATGAAAGAGCCAGAACTTGCTTGTGAAATAGTGAAAGCGGTAATTTCATCTACGCATTTACCAGTTACTGTTAAAACCAGGCTGGGCTGGTGCTATGGCAGTCTTAACGCTAGAGATTTAGCTTTTAAATTCCAGGATTTAGGAGTTGCAGCTTTAACACTGCATGGCCGTACACGTTCTCAGAAATATGAAGGAGAAGCACAGTGGGAGCTGATCGGTGAAGCTATAGCTGGTTTAGATATACCAGTTTTCGCGAATGGTGATATTAAGACTTTAGAAGACGTTAAAGAGATTTTAGAAACGACGGGAGCAAGTGGGGTAGCCATCGCTAGAGGCACTATGGGTAGACCATGGTTCTCTAGACAGGTAAATCACTATCTCGAAACAGGTGAAGTGCTTCCAGAGCCGAGTCATGCGGAGAGGCTTGAGCTATCTTTAAGGCACTGTAAGTTAATGGTAGATTATCGTGGCGAAAAATCTGGTACTAAAGAGATTCGCAAGCACATCGTGAAATATACTCAAGGCATTCCAAATTCATCAGAGATGCGTGCAAAGTTAAGCACTCTTAATTCCTATGCGGAGGCTGAGGATATGATTAATGTTTTAAAAGAAAGTTTAATTAGTAAATAAAATTTAATTAAGCGGTAGCTAATTCTCTACCTTGTTCTCTGTTTGATGAACGAAATGAGCTCAATGAACCAGATTTGAAATCATTTCCAGAAAGTCTATTTGGCATCCAAGCCCCATTTGACACAGAAGCTTGAGCTGCGTTGTTAGCAACATTGGAAGAAAAAGCTGATTTAGAGAAACTATCTTGAGTGAAAAATCCTGAGTTTCTGTTTTCAGGATTGTTTTGAGAGTTTTGAGTATATAAAGGCTTTCTTTCAGCTAAGACAGTAAATTCTGCATCCACGATGTCTGCCTTTGAATATATCTTAAATGTTTGTTTTTCAGTATTCGCTGATTTAGGTTTGACATTATGTCCACCAAACAAGTTACTGAATATAGTATTGCTTACCACCATACAGAGTACTTATTGCCAAGTTAGGTTAACTTAACATTAAGAGCAAAGTTTTTTTTAAAACTTTTTGATAATAATTTTTAAAATAATATGGCTTTTAAAATTTCATTGATCATATTTTGATTTCTACGAAAAAATTTAATTTTCAAGTTAAAAATTTCTAAGACAAGTAAAGGTCTTTCAATGATATATTTAAATAATCCCAATTTTCACAACTCGAAAACACCACACATGAAGACAGTCACAGACAGCTTTACACCGACAAACCACCCCCTAAATGAAATCAACTCCAAACAAGAAACCCATAATTTAAAAGCAATTTGGGTAAAAATTTTAGAAAATCTTCCAAAAAAAATTAAGCAAACTAGTATAGATACTTGGCTTCGTCCTTGCTTACTTGTCGAAATTAATGAGCAGGAATTAGTTATCGCTGTTAAGAACGAGTTTTCAAGAAAATTAATCGCTCAAAGTTACAGTGAAGCTATACATAAATCTAGTAAGGAAGTGCTAGCAGCTTCGTATAGTATTAGATTTACTACTTCATCAAAACACCAGACTTTAACTCTTGAGGATGATTTAGAGGATGGTCTTATAGAAGAAAATGAAGCTGATTCACTTTCAGATAAAGTTAATTCTAAAAAAAACTCTAAAGCAGTTAAAACTAATTCTGAGACTAAAGTAAGACAGAAGAGTTTCGCTGAAATTAGTCCAGAGGAAATTAATCATAGAAGGGACTGCTTCACGAATCCTAATAACGGTATTTCTAATAAATTACGTTTTGATAATTTTATTGCTTGTAAAGCTAATATCGGAGCTGTTTCATTTGCGAAGGCTATCGTGGAGAATCAGTTGGGTTCTTACTATAATTCACTATTTATCACATCTGATGTAGGTTTAGGGAAGACGCACCTATTACATGCAGTGGCTAATGAAGCTTTACATGCTGATTCTTTCACTAAAGTTAGATATATAAAAGCTGAGGATTATGTAAATGAGTTCGTTCTATCTATAAAGAATAAGTCTTATGAAAACTTTAAAAAGAAATTTCGTAATTTAGATTTACTATTGCTGGATGAAGCACAGTTTCTGGATGGAAAGAAATCCACTCAGCAGGAATTTTGCAGTAATTTCGATGCGATTATCAGCAGTGGCGGGAAAGTTATAATCGCTTCTAATAAAGCTTTAGATGATTATGAAAAAATAGAAAAAAAGCTGAAAAGCAGATTACAGGGATCTCTTATCGCAGAATTATCTCCAGTTGATTATCAAGCTCGTATAGCGATTATAGAGAATAAAATTCAAGCAGCGAATCTTAAAATCAGCTGTGGTCATAAAGTGGCTTTAGCAGAGAAGTTTAATGGTAATGTTCGAGAATTAGAGGGGGCATTG
Source organism: Vampirovibriophyceae bacterium (assembly GCA_049314535.1). Classification (GTDB taxonomy): domain Bacteria; phylum Cyanobacteriota; class Vampirovibrionia; order LMEP-6097; family LMEP-6097; genus LMEP-6097. The sequence continues at coordinate 25,729 of JBMOEX010000006.1, forward strand.
CTGAAAATATCAGCCTTAAATAATTTCTCGGATTTAGACATTCTTGAGATAGATAGTAAAACTATCTCCGATATGTTCGGTGCTGTTTATTTAGATGAGAAGAATAATGGTATTAGTATTCAGAAAATTACTCGTTTAGTAGCAGAAAAACTTGAGCTTAGAGTTGAAGATTTACAGAGTGCTAAAAGATCTCAAGCTATAGCCCAGGCTAGGCATATAGCTATCTTTTTAAGTAATGAATTTTTGGAAATTAGTTACCAGAGAATAGGAGAATTCTTTGGTGGTAGGAAGCATAGTTCAGTTATTCACTCAATAAAAACAGTCGCTAATCAACTTAACTCCAAGCTTTCTAAGTCTAAGGACTTGAAAAAGTTTTTAGATGATATAAGATCTTCCTTAAGGGAATAAGCGTTTTATTATGGAAAGCATTAGTAAAGAAGGTATTCAGACTCTATATAGTAAAGAAAACCCCTTCCTTGCTAAGCTTGTGGAGAATTATAAGCTAAATAAAGAAGGCTCAAGTAAAGATACACGTCATATAGTCTTTGATTTAGAAGATAGCGGGCTGAGTTATTCCCCTGGTGATTCTCTATATATAGTTCCAGACAATGATCCAGTCTTAGTGAAGGAAATTCTTTCTTTGCTTGATCTTGATTACGCTGAAGAGTTTGAATTTAACAGGTTTTTAAAAGAAGTGAATATTACAAGACCGAGTAATAAATTATTCACTTTTATCGCTAGCAAGACTTCCGCTGATGGAAAGCTTCTTGGTGAAGAACTTTTAGGGTATTCGACAGTAGGAGTGTTAAAGGCTGTTAAAGAAAAATATCCAGATTTTTCTTTAACTAGTAATGAATTAGTTGAAAACTCATCAAAAGTTTTAGGCAGGGCTTATTCTATAGCTTCATCTTTAAATGCTCATCCAAGAAAGGTAGAGCTATGTATTTCACGTGTAGATGGCTTAATTAATAACCAAAGAGTTTTAGGATTATGCTCAAACTATATCAGTGACAGGGTTCCACTGAATGAAAATCTTACGAAAATTTACTTACATACTAATGATAAATTTAGATTGCCGCAGGACAGTTCAATCGACATAATTATGGTGGGGCCAGGTACTGGTATTGCACCGTTTAGAGCTTTTATTGAAGAGCGTAATTATTTACGCCAAAGTGGTAAAAAGGTTGGTAGGGATTGGCTTTTTTTCGGAGATCAAAAATCTGAATATGATTATCTCTACGGCGAAGAATTAGAAACTTATAGACGAGATTTTAATCTCAGTTTAGACTTAGCTTTTTCTCGTGATCAGGATTTTAAAGTTTATGTTCAAGATCGCATGAAAGAAAAGTCTGAAGAAATATTTAGATGGCTAGAAAATGGCGCACATTTTTATGTCTGTGGTGATGCACGTAAAATGGCGAAAGACGTGGATACTGCTCTGCGAGAAATAGCTGCTGAGCATGGTAAAGATCCTGATCTTTATATTACTGAACTTAAAAACACACAAAGATATTCAAGAGATGTATATTAATTAAATGATGAGACCGCTGTACAACGTGCAACAACGCAGAAAATGGAGTTGTGCAGCGGTCTCATGAAGGAAGCCGTGTGTAATTGAACTTACTATTTGCTGCTATCGGCACTATTATTGGTGCCTTAATATTTGTTATCGCTGACTACAGAGTCTTAGTTACGACTTTCGTCTGCTTCTTTCTGTCTAGCCTTGCGTTTACTAGTTTGACAAGGTACAAGGCAGTTATTATCAGCTTATTTACGTTTATACTGCTGATGTTTTTTAACTATAACTTTAGAGCGGAATACCTTCAGTATTTAGATCCTAATAAAGTTTATAAGAGTTCTGAAATACAGTACTTAAAGATAGAAACTCCAGCCAACCAAAATGATTTTTTTCAAGATGAATTTATCGTTAGTCTAAAAAAACGTGATCCTAGTTTAATAGATAGGATTAAAGATGTTTTTATTCCTTATCGTTTTTTGTTTGTTATTAAATCAGGCAAGGGTTTTCAGCAAGGTGACATAATTAATCTTGGCGAGGCAGTTCCAGAGTTTAAGATCCTGACTGGTTTTAAAGCGAAAATATTAAAGAAAGAAAAAGTATTCTTTAAAATTAAAGCTAAGGAGCTGGAAAGAAAGATAAATTTTGAAAAGCATGAATTAGATGTTTTTAGCGATACTCGGCAGCAGATAAAGCGATATTTTCTAAAAACTCTTGGGCAAGAACAAGGTCTAATTACCACTAGTCTGCTATTCGGTTCTCGGGTAGCTAAGATCCCAGATGAAGTGATGCTCGGCATTAAGAGATTAGGGCTGAGTCATATCTTCGCTGCGTCTGGCTTTCATTTAATGTTACTTGCTGGATTTTTGCAGTTCATCTTTACTCGGCTGAGATTAAATTCAAGATTAGAATCGTTATTAATTATTACGCTAAGCATTATCTATACTGGGCTTGCAGGTTTTAGTCCTTCCATAGTTAGGTCAGCAGTCTGTATAACTGCTTTTTATTTAGCTAAGCTTGCGAATCGTAAAATTAATAACCTGAAATTACTTACGATTCTTGCAGGTATAGTTATTTTTATAGACCCTTATTCTATTTTAGATTTAGGCTTACAACTCAGTTATTTAGCTACTTTGGCTATTTTAATATGGGCAAGTCCCATCAACCGAAAATTAGAAGAAGACTTTAGTGCAGGAAAATACATTCGTGAAAGCTTAGCTCTCTCGCTTGCTGTGCAGACTCTGATCGCTCCATTAACGCTCTATTATTTCAAAAGTTTTCCAGTTTGGAGCATACTTGCTAACCTAATTTTCACGCCGTTACTCTCAGCCGTTATAGTTTTAGCCGTTTTTGGTATGAGCTTTATTATTAATCCGATATTAGGTTTCAGTCTATATCTGTTCAAGCTCAGTGAATATCTACCTTGGGTGAATTATCAAATAGAATTTTCTTTTGCAAGCATGATACTGCTATTAATAATTCTTAATTTTTCTGCTTTTCTCTACTGTAATAAAGAGTTTTTAAAATCAACAATACTTAGAAGCAGTATCTTAGCTTCTCTCTTCATGTTGTTACTGTCTAAAACCCTTCCAGTGTATGGGATTCAAGAGTTTTATATTCGCTATGGTCATTTCGATACTTTTATAGAAAGAGAAATTCATGAGATGAAGAAAAGTAAAACTAACTATAAATACTTCACTAAAGCAGGCTTAGAAGGTTTAATTATTTTAGATACTAGTTCTTTGAAAAAATTAAAAAGCTTAGATGGCAAGCTGCGAGAAGTACAGATGCTAGTATTACCATCGTTAAAAACTAATTCTATATATTTAGAGACTTTAACTAAAGTCTTAAAGCCTCAGTTTGTCCTCATTTCAACTAAAAGTAAGTCTGCAAACGCAGAAAATGGAGTTGTGCAGCGGTCTCATAAATCTAAAAATATAGAAGAGAATTTAAAACACCTAAGAGAAAGCTCAAATGTACTTTTTAATGAAGGAAAATTAGTAGTATCTGACAATAAGTACTGGAGAATATATAATTAAGCAGGAACCTAAATAAATGAATCAACTTGAAACTATCGGTATAGACTTCGGCGGAACTAATACTCGGGTCGCACATTTTGAAGGCGATAGAATTTTAAAGCTTATTGAGTTTGCTACACCCAGAAGACCAGAAGAGTTTATTGAAGAGTTTACTAATAAAATACAGGCAATTAAATTCGATAAGGTTACAGCAGCAGCGGTGGGAGCCTGTGGGTTCTGGGATAAAGACTGTATACTTCGCCAAAGCATTAATCTACCAGACTATATAAATTATCCAGTCTGGCAGAAAGTTTCAGAAATTATCCAAAGACCAGTTTTAGTTAAAAGTGATGTGGAGCTTGCGGTGATGGGCGAGGCTATTTATGGTTTAGCTGATCAGTTTAATCCAGTACTTTACATCAATATGGGAACAGGATTCAGTGGAGCATTATTTAAAGATGATCAGATATTCTCTACTGATTTCTCCCCGACTTTAAGACTAGAATATTTAGTGCAGCCAGAATACGTTAAAGACGAGCATTCAGATGAAGATGAGGCTGATTTTGACGAAGAGACCAAGACTAAAAAATCTATAGCTCTGCTTTCTACTACGCTAATTAACCTATCTTTCATACTTTCGCCACAAATTATATCGATTGGGGGAGGTAAGATAACCGATGAACGTTGGTCTAATATCATTAAGCCTGCTATTGACCGTGCTTTAGTTTACTTAGATGAGAATTTAACTTATAAAATTCAGATTCGCAGATCCCAAACTAAGTATCCAGCTATTTATGGCGCTCATGAATTGATTAAACGTAATCTGAGTAAACTTAGTCCCGCTCTAAGTCATTAAAAAAATAGATGAATAAACGACCTTATCTTAAAATATTTCTCCTAGTTCTATTCATCCTAGTAATTATTTCACCTGTGCGTAATGCTTTAGCTGTCAGTCTTCTTCAAGAAGGTGGTCTTAAAACTACTACTATTACTGGGAGTCCAAGAGGTTTTTATGAAACTTATCAAGCTCGCAATGTAGGGGATGTAATCACTGTAAGGATTATAGAAAATGTAAATGTTCTAAAACGTAATGAAGTTAGACTGAAGAGAGATACTGACTTAAATGCTAAGTTCGCTTTTACACAAGGAATGACAGCTACGAGTACAGCTACACCAGCTGATAATGATGTAGCCTCGATGATCACTAGCTTTACCTTCCCCGGTCAATATAAAAGAGGTTTAGATAGATCTATTAATGTTAATAGTGATGATACTTTCACTACCATGGTTTCAGCTTTAGTGGTCGAAGTAGATGCTCAGAGTAATAATATGGTCGTCGAAGGCAGTAGGCAGATAGTTATAGAGGGGCAGACTAAAAGCCTTTATGTAAGGGGAATTATAAATCCTCAGGATATAGATTCTAATAATGAAATTCCTAGTTATAAGTTAGCTAATGCTCAAATACAGGTTATCGGTACTGGTGCTCTAGATAAAGAGAGAGATGGTGGTGTGCTGTTTAATATCTTTAAGTTTCTGATTTGAAGATATACATATTCTGCTACAATCAGTAAATATCTAATCGTTTGATTTTGTAGCTTATCTATTCTTCAGCTTATTTTAGGGTTCAGTTAGTTAATGTCTTTTACTAATACTACACTAAAAAGTCCTTCGCTTAATCCTTTTAAGGCGCTTGGCGGTGAGATAGAGTATACAATCCATGATTTAACTCACAGGGTGAAATCATTAGGGCGCTCTGCTTTAGAAAAGCTACGAAGCTTAAAACCAGTTTCACGAGAATTTACACAAAAATTAGCCTCTCCCGATGGAATAGCGCAGGAATATATTTATACTAATGGTCTGCGAGTGTTTAATGTTCATGATAAAAAAATTAAACGGACTTCTGTTCAGCTAACTATCCAGCTACCACAGACTCATGAAAAAATAGCTGGAACTAATCATTTTTTAGAACATATGTTAGTAACTAATCCTCTGAATAGTTTAAAAAAAGATATCATGACCTGGGCTAGTGAAAATGGGGTCGCCTGCAAGAAGGCTGCAACCAGTAACCAGAAAATGTTCTTTTCTTTTAGCTTAGCTCCAGATAAATTAAAAATGGTTTTAAAGTTTTTAGCTAATTTATATCAAGAAAAGCCTTTAGAATATGATCCAAAAATTCTGGAAGGAGAGCGAGATGTTATTCAAAAGGAAAGACAGGGCGATGAAAATAATCCAGCTTGGGCTCTTGGCCTCAAAATAGCAGAGTTTTTTAAAGGTAAGGGACATTATTCTAGTAAGAACATACTAGGAACTAAAAAAGATATTAGTGAAATTTCTCCAGAGCATTTGGAAGAAGCTCGAAAATGCTTTAATATAGCTGAATCTACTTTAGTGATTACTAGTCCTAGTTCTTATTTGGCTGATGCCAGTATTCATGAATGTTTTCAAGGTATTAAACCTAAAGAATCTAAAAATGAACGGACTCCAGTTAATTACTCGCAGTTAGGCAGCAAAGCAAAGCAAGTTTTTAAGCATCATGATTTATCAGACTCTCTCTCTCAAGTTTTCTATCCCAATCCAGAAAAGCTTTTAAAGTCTCACTTATCTACATTAGATAAGCAGCGTTTAACAGCAGCTCTTTTATTCACCATGTTTATTGGTGATGATTCCAGATTAAGACAGGAGTTTAATAAACAAAAAATAAATGTTGGTTCTGTAGGAATTAATTTTGATAACGAAGATAGAGGTGCCTTAAATCTTAGTATTAATAGAACTGATAAAAAGTATTTTTCTAAAGTATTGCCTATTATTCATCAGCAGCTAAAAAAGATTGCCGCTGAAGGACTTAATTTAGAAGAATTAAACTTAGTGAAGAAAATGGTTGAAAATGGTCAACAGATAACGAAGGAAGATCCAGCTTCGGAGTACCAGGTTGCTATTCAGGCAGCCATTAGTCAAGAACATGAACATTGGTTAGACTTCACTCCAGATAAAGAAATGAAAGATTTTTGGAATAAAATAACTAAAGATCAAGAAAGCTTAAATGCTTTTAATGACGAGCTTAAAGAATTTTTAGATATTTATTTTCTCTCTGCTAAAGCTAAAACTCTAGAAACTCACTGTGACAATAACTCCAATGTAGGAAATTTTTCTTCTGAGAATATGCAAGTCGGTGAAACGCAGAATCATTATGAAAGACCAGCAGTAGAACCTTCACAGAAACCTGATTTTATTAGACTGCCAGCAGGATTAGCTTCTATGAAGAAATTAGATAAACGCAGTTATTTAGTAAAAGATCAGGAAGCTAACTTAGTAAGAGTCTATGTTTTAAATAAAAATGGTATGGGGCGCCTAAGTGATACCGTACTAAATTCTAATAATCCAGACTTAATATCAAAGGAGACTTATAAACAAGAAATTCTCGAGAGCTTAGCAGAATCATTATTTACTGAAACACTCGGTGCTGAAGCTTCTTTAAGTCCAGAGAATATAGATAAAGTTACAAAAAATCTAGGGATTCGTTTTGATTTGGTGAGAGATGCTAAGATTTTGGGCTTTTGGATGAGTGGAGTTAAAGCAGGAGCAGTAGAAATGTTAGGCTTGGTTAAGCAAATATTTGCGAGTCCAGCATTACTTTCTGATAAGCCAGAAGTGAAATCTCGCGTACAGAAAGAGTTTGACCATGCTGTTGAAAGGTATATTAAAAATCTTTTAGAACGAAAACAAGACCGAGACTTTCTTCTGAACAGAGAATTTTACAATGCTATATTCGCTTCTGATCCAGAAAGGCAGAGTTTAGATATAGATTCTCAGATACAAATATTAAAATCTATAAACCTTGATGATGTAAGAAAGTTTTTTGAAAAAAATTATATCTTTGATGAAAATTTAAAAATACTTTTAAATGATGTGGCAGTAGATTCTGGTCTAAATTCCAATGCTGTTACAGATGCGCTTATGCAGTTAAATCCAGGTAAAGTTAAGGCTCAAGAACCCTATGAATATAAGGTCTTAGAAATTCCATCTTCGCAGAAGATACTAATGTCCTCAAATTTAGATAAAAGTTCTGCTTCCATTAATATAGGAAACCTAACAGAGGATTTAAGCGGTTTGAGCAAAGAGGATAGAATGTTACTTGGGCTATCTATTGGTGTTTTGTGTGAAGACCCGATGACGAGTAGATTAGGAGCTAGATTGCGCGAAAAAGGAATTTATTACTGGCGTTCAAATTTTCAATTGCCAAGTGAAAACCTAGGGAAAGTAACTGTTCCACAAAAAGCATTTTCTATTAATTGTCACTGTAATCCTTCGCAAGTAGACGAAATTAAACAAGTTATTAACACTACCATAGAAGAATATTTAGCTAATGGTCCTAAGCCAGAAGAACTTGCACAAGCACAACATGGTTTAGCAGAGTCTTTTGCAGATGCATTGAAAAATATTGAAGCACGTTATGCTTTTCTTAGAGAAACTTTTAAAATTAATAAACCTCCTAGTGCTGAGATAAAAGCTCTTAACCGTTCTTATCGACATATGCAGCCTCGTGCGAAGGAGTTATTAAAGATGGTTATAAAGCCAGATAATTTTATAGAAGTAGTAGATATCCCGAAATCAGCTTGTCAAGTCCCTGAATGGAACCAAAATTATTCAGGTCGTTTCAAAAATACTTGACTTTACGATGCTTTAATGAAGGAATTTTATTTCTAGCATCCTC
>JBMOEX010000007.1:0-31027 GCA_049314535.1 Vampirovibriophyceae bacterium
TAGGGTATCCAAGCCTTTCTTGTAAACCATCTATGCGCTGAGAGATCCTGTCAATCTTATCTTTATTTTTTAACCATTTATCCTGCTTAGGAGCAGAGACTACTGAGACTTGAGGGTCTATATCTATCATTCTCTGAATATTTGTTGAGAAATCAATTTCACAGAAATCACATATCGCTTTAATCTTATCTGTTCGATTCGATAGAATGTCTTCGTAGCGAACGTGTAAGTATTTTTCTGAAGCCATTTCACTAAAGGCATTTAAGGCATGCTCATTAGCTGAAAGCCACTGAAAGGCACAGACTTCTTCTATGCTCTTGCCTGATAAATACTCTTCCCAATTAGGTGGATTTAAAAATTTCCAGACCTTGCCAGAATAACCATTAATATTTAGCTGCGAGTTATATTCGTAAAATTCTCTAAATTTAAAATCAAATAATTTACCATCAGAGAGCCAAGCGTCAATCAATGAGCTGATATTAGCTCTGCCATCTCGGGTTAGGAAAATATATTTAGCATCTGGAAATAATTTATTAAGGTATTTTATGCGAAATACATTAGGTGGTGTCTTATCAATAATTCGATAATCATTGAGTTTTAATATATTTTCTTTGAAGAATTTATTTAGGCGTAGGTAGCTCTTGAATAGTGGCTTTAACTTTTCTCTGAAAAATAAAACACGGGTTAATTCTCCAAAGCTCTCATTATTAAAGGTGTTTAGATGGTACAGGTTTTCTAATTCTTCTTGATCTTCACTTTTAAAATCTTTTTCATCTAAGTACATAGAGAATATGGGATCACGTTTATCTTTTAGGAATTTCTGCCAAAGATAATGAGATTCACGGTAACTAGACCATAGCTCGGGACTTTCACTGAGTAATTTGAAAAGAAGCGATGAACCACTGCGTGGAGAAGAAATTATGAAGATGGGTCTTCTGATTTTCATTGATCTTTTCTATACCAAGTTCTTCTATGCTCTAAAGCATCCTTAATTATAGTCTCTATTGAGTTGAATTTAGGCTGAAAGCCTAGAAGTCTTAAGGCTTTTTCTGGACTCGCGACAAGATAGGCGGGATCACCAATACGGCGGGGTTTTAATCCATAATTTATTTTTTGATCTATTAATTTTTCAGTAATATTTACTATTTCTTTTACAGAAAAGCCTTGGCCGTAGCCGAGATTATAGATTTGATTTATGTTTCCAGATCGCTGGATATTAGTGCTATTCGTTGCCTTAGGCGGTGAAGCTGTATGTTCAGTGAGGTTTTCATTCTGTAAATTAATATAAAGTGCTTCCAGTGCAAGTAAATGAGCTTGGGCTAGATCCTTAACATGGATATAATCCCTAATAGCTGTACCATCTGGTGTTGGATAGTCGTTACCATAGATACTGAAATCCTCTCGCTTCCCTAGTGCGAAGTCTAATAATAATGGAATTAAATGCGTTTCAGGTTCATGACATTCACCTAAAACCCCGTCAGCGCCAGCTACATTAAAGAAACGAAATATTATGTAATTTAAGGTGGAAGCCTGGATAGCTTTTTCGAATTCAAGCTTAGAAGATCCATAGGGGTTAATTGGTGCGAGGACTGCCCCCTCGTTTATGCAAGCAGTGTGGCACTGTTGCGGAACTCCAATTTCTGCGTTTTCGTCGTCCTCATGATCCTCGTGTACGAGTAGTACACTGCGGTCATTCGTCCTCCTCAGCCTTGAACTTGCACGTTCGGCAACAGTGCCATTGGAGTCATATTCTTGCTGAACTCCAATTTCTGCAACAGTGCCATTGGAGTCATATTCTTGCGGAATGCCATAAACCGCTGCGGTGCTAGAGAATATAATATTTTTAAAGTTTAATTTTTCTAAGGAGTCTAGAAATGATTTAGCTTTATGAAAATTATTATCGAAATATTTTTCGGGATTTTTTACAGATTCTGCTACTTCGATAAATCCAGCTAGGTGTATCACTGAATTGAGCTCAGGGTGAGAATTCTTGATTTCTTTTAATAGTGCAGTATCTGCGATATCCCCTTCGTAAAATTTAACTGCCTGAGGAATATTTTTACGAAAGCCTGTAGATAAATTATCTAGGCCAATTACCGAATGGTTTTCTTGGATTAAGGTTTGGCATATTATTGAGCCGATATAACCAGCACAGCCAGTGACTAGAATTTGCACTAGGACTATTCTAGCTTGTATAGTAACTTTATATCATGGGATTGCGGTCATTCGTCCTCCTCAGCCTTGAACTTGTACGTTTATGAGCAGTCACATAATGAGGCTATTCGCACACTTCAATTTCTGTGGTAATTCCTAAATTCATGAAAATCAGTTTCGCTATATGTACTTATAATCGCCTTAGCTATTTACAGTTAGTAACTGAAGATTTTTTAAAGCAATGTGAGGAGCTGCTGAGCCTCAGTTTAGAGACTCAGGAGACCGCTGCAGAGAGTAAATTTTCGATTCGGCCTTTAGAAATAGAGTTCCTCTGTATTGATAATAATTCTAATGATGGTACAGAGGAATACTGTAAGTCATTTATTCAAAGATTTAATTCTCAGTCCGATCATGAGGACTGCGAAAAATATTCAGCAGCTTATATTTTTGAAAAAAAACAAGGTCTCTCTCATGCTCGTAATGCTGCGATTGAAAAGTTTACTGGTGAATATCTTGTTTTTTTAGATGATGATATTCGCCTTGCAGATTCGTTTTTATTAAATTTACTAGTGAACCTTCAAAGCCTTTTAGTGACTGATTCTCTAGACCTTAATTTAGCTTCTCCCATTAAGACTGCTTCCTTGCCTTTTATAGCTTCAGTTAGAATTATCCCTGAGTGGGAATTAGAAAAGCCAGAGTGGCTCAGCCTTAAACCACCTTTTTCTTTAAGCCCTTCTGTATTTCCTTCTCATGATTATGGTTCAGAGAGCCGAATATATCCCTTCGTTTTTGAAAATTTAAAAGTAGCTAATCCAATTGGTGCTGTGATGTTAATTTCTCGATCGGTGTTTGAAAAAATAGGGATTTTTAATACTGAATTAGGCGTAGGTAGCTCCGCTCTGGGTTTTGGCTTGCATGAAGATACTGAATTTTTTAGAACAGCTTTAAAAGAAGAGGTTCCCATTTACTATTGGGGTGATACTCAAGTTACCCATCCTGTAACTAAGCAAAGAATGAGTGGGAAATATATCTGTGATTGGTATTTTAAATCTGGGAAAAGTCTCACTTGGTTAGCTTTCAATCGGGCAGATCTTTTTGAAAATGGGCAAGCAGGGATGATCGGCATGCCAGTGTTTCTGATAAGGAGGCTGCCAAAAATTTTAAAACAGTTTTTAAGTGTGAGAATTATGGCGATTCCAGTTTATTTAATTCTAAAGTTAGTATCGTTAAGGGGTTTCAGTTTATTGAGTTATTTGAGTTTTAATTTTAGGATTATTATTTATTTTCGAGCTTTGATGATGAAATGCCTCGGAGAAATTAGTGCCTTTAGAGTACTGCATTGATCTCTGTTAGAATTTATTTAAGGTCTATAATCCTAATGAAGCTTTTACCTAAATCAGTCTGCCATTATTTAAATCTATTCTTAGCATTTATTGTTTTCATATTCTCTTTAAATCCAGTCTTAGCGATACCATCGCATCGCTTAGCAAGAGCTCCTTATTTACAGAATGTGATGACTGACGGTTCAGTGTTTATTCATTTTAAGACTAAGACTGCTTGCAAGACAGAAATCCGTTATGGCAAGGGACTTACAGATATAAATCAAAAAGCTGTAGATAAAATTATTCGCACTTCTCATGAAATTAAGCTCACTGCGCTTGAGCCTAATCGTCGCTACTTTTATCAAATTACTGAGTCGGACTCACGTGGTGTGATGATCCCTGCTCATAAAGATTTTTTTAGTTTTATTGCTCCCGCTCCATTAGATCCTTTGAAAGAAGTAAAAGTGTGGATATTAGGTGATCCGGGTACGGCTATCGCTCAGGATTTTCAGAAATATTTTAAGAAAACTCAAGTTAAAGTCAGAGATTCACTTCTAGGGTATGAAAAGACTCTGCCGAATCTTATTTTCACTTTGGGAGATAATGTTTATCCTTTTGGTTCTGAAGAGTATTTTGATAAGGCGTTCTTTAATATTTATCAGGATATTTTTTATCAAGTGCCTCTTTATACTTGTTATGGTAACCATGATCAAGGCATAGAGGCTACTGGTAATATTTATGCAGTTTCATGTCCTCGCCCTCAGGGAGTGTATTTCGATCTTTTTAATTTACCGACTAAGGGTGAAGGTGGTGGGAAGCCTTCTGGCACAGAAGCCTATTATTCAGTAGAGTACGGGCCTGCTCATTTTGTAGTTTTAGACACTATTGCACTTGATTGTAACTATAAGCAGATGTTTGACTGGTTAGATAAGGATTTAAAGGCAGTCACCGACGGCAAATGGAAAATCGTGATCAGCCATTATCCTTTAAAATCTCAGTTTTTTGATCAGACGAAGAAAAATTCTAAAATCGCCGAGGTCTCTGAATATACTTTTAAAACTAAGATGCTTGAGCTTAATGATAAGTTCGATGTGGATTTAATGATAAGTGGTCATATACACACTTATCAGAGGACGTTTCCGATTAAAGATGGGCGAATTCGCTCGCATTTCGCAGCGAAGATCTCTGAGGCGAATACCTCTCGTTATGATAGGCACGAGGGGACTATCTATATGCTTGCTGGTACCGCTGGTTCAGCGTGGACTAATAGTAAATTAAAACATTCTAGTTTTACTGCTAAAGCACTTGGTAAGCCAGGTGCTTTGATTTTAAAAATAAGACCAGACTCTATGACAGTGAGCTTCTTAGGTGACTCTGGTAAGGTTTTAGACCACCTTAAAATTAAGAATAATGAGCGAAGAATATAAGTTTTTCTTTATTTTCCATCAGCCTTTATGGTGATATATTCTTAGTTGGTAAATTTCAATGGCTTGAATTCCTCAAGTCTTTTTTTATTTTTTTACAATTTTATTTTATTTTTTGTATAATAATTAGGTATTAGGTTTTGTTACTTTATGACAGATCATCTAGGCTCAGTTAATTTTAATAATTCATCTCTTGATTTTCCATCGAATACATCTAAATCGACTGGTGTTCTTCTTGCAGATGCTTTGATGCAAGGTATTCAGCAGAGTTCAGAAAATAAAGCGATAGAGAAGGAGGCTAATCTTCATGATCTTCATGATCCTTCATTAGCACCGAGGCTTGCCATGGAAAGTCAAGCTGGTAATAAGGTGCCTTCTCCCCAAGATTTAAATCAAATGCTGGGTCCTTCAACCCAACAAGCCGTTATTAATGAATTACACTTGAAAGGGCTTACAACGGCTGCTTCAGGGGAGACTAATGCTCCAGAAAAAATGGGTGCATTCATGGCAGCTGCATCGATGCCTTGGGCATCATCTGAAGCTGTACTTAAGCCGCAGTATGATAGTGCGGTGATTGCACGCAATCCATTTGTAGAAGCTGTGCGAGAGAATCCAATTGCGAAAATTGCAGCTTTAACTTTTATTCCTACAACACCTTTTGCCTTGTGGACTTTAATGGGGGGACAGACTAAATCTGATGAAGCTCTTTCTCTACTTTCATTGGCTCAGAATGAATTCGTTGTAAAGGGAATTACAGATGGCTCGATTCTTGAATTTTCTACGAAAGTTAAGAACGGAATCAGATTTTTAAATGGTATAGAGATTCCATCTATAAATGCAGAGTCTGATCCTTCTTTGAAATTTGCTGCTTTATTGCTTGAAAAGGCGGGAAGAACAGTGCATATTCCTGAAGACGGAGTTACTAAGCCTTATATATGTAATAAAGTTGAGGAACGTCATATCGCTGCAGCAACAAAGCTTTTGGATGAATTAAATGAATTTTTGACTAAAGATTCGAAAGATATAGCTTCTGATGTGGGAGAAAATGGTGGACCGTTTGCTTTAAAAGCCATGGTTCAGGCTGTGAGTGGAGTCCCACCTTTACTTGAGGCTAAATATCATGCTGGTCCTAAAGTAGATTCATTAATTAAAACTATTGGTATTGATGAAAAACAAGCTGAAGGACATCTTAAAACATTAGATGGAGTAGGAAGCTTCTTTAAAAAGATTTTAGGACTCCAAGTTAAAAAAGCTGAGACTGTTTTAGAGGAAGCTAGGAAGAGTAGTGAAATAATCTCTAAGCAGGCTGCTCAGCAGATTATGACAGGATTAGCTAAAACGGTAAATGATCCAGATACTCGTCAGGGTATTCATGATGTAAATAGGGACCTCGCTAATCTTGCGACTCAATTTGTCCAAACTGTTTCTAATAGAGCGAATGAAGGATTGACCAGTAATTTAGCGAGTGTTAATGAAGCCATAGCTCGTGCCAGTAAAGCCGGTTCAAACTAATTAAACAGCCCACTGCACACAATCTGCACTTTCTGTTGCGTCCTCTAAAACAGTCCTATCTTTTGAATAACAGCTTGGCTATTTACATAGCTACTGAGTTCTTGCTTAGCGGTTTCTAATTTTTCGATAAGGCTTATGCCATCTTTCAAATTTTTAAGACTGGCAGCTTCTTGACCAGTTTGCTTGCTCATACTCAGTGAAACCCTCTCTTCAAGCTCTTTGTGGAATTTATTTTCAAGCTCTTCACAGAATTCAAGAACATCTTCTCTTTTAAATTTTTTTACCTCTTCAGAGAAAAGTAAATTTTTAGTTTTAGTATTTAAAGAATTATCGTCATAATATTTTTTAAAAATAGAGTGAAGGTTTTTTTCATTAGTATCTTTAATCTCATTTACTAAAGCTGAGCTGATTTCATGCAAGCCCGCATCAAGAGACTGCTCGCAAGGCTGTAAGTTTAAACCCGCCTCCGGGAAAATCTGCAAGCACTGTGATCTACTTTTCAAGGTACCCAAAACGCTCTTGCTACTGGGCGCGAATAGTAGGTATAAAGTTCGAGGATGTGGTTCCTCTATGCTTTTTAGCAGTGCGTTTGCTGAATGCTTATTAAGATACTCATAGTCAGCGGGGTCTATGATGATTATTCTAAAGAAACTAGAACTCTGTGAAAGCGTATCTTGGAGTTTTTTTATATCCTCGATTTTTATATTTTTTCCTTTCTCTAAGTTAATCAGTAAAGGAGTTTTAGGATGTTTATCTTCTGTGAGCCATTTGCAGTTTTGGCAGAGCTTACAGGGGGTGCTTAGTTTATTACTTTTATTTTCATTTATATAAGACTGTGTAGTAATGTTATCGATTAAATCTAAATTCCTTTCACAGTTAAGAATTTTATTTAACTCTTTAGCGATAAGATATTTTTCTGAAGAGCAGTTTTCTCCACTGAAAATATAGGAACTCGCTAGCTGACCCTGATTTAGAACTTTATTTAAAAAAGTAAGTATATGCTCGTTAGAAATAGAGTCAGTGAAAGTCTGTCTCAGATTAGTGAAGAGATCATTCATGTATTTAAGCGAAGCTCGTAAGGCTAGGTTTTTTAAGTTCTTTAATTAAGCTTTGCTCTAGTGCAAAAGCTGTATTGTATAGAACCTTCTCGCCTAGTGCCTTACCTACTAGCTGTATGCCAATCGGCATGCCCTCCTTGTCGTAACCACCGTTTAGAGACATGCTCGGCAATCCTGCTAAATTTACTGGAACTGTTAGTACGTCTGAAAGATACATTTCAAGCGGATCTGATTTGGCTCCGAATTTAAATGCAGTACTAGGAGTAGTTAATGAGAGTATTAAGTCACATTCTTCAAAGGCTTTAGAGAAATCGTTAAATATAAGTCTTCTGACTTCTTGTGCTTTTTTATAGTAAGCATCATAATACCCTGAACTTAATACATAAGTGCCAAGCATAATACGGCGTTGAACTTCTTTTCCGAATTGAGTTCTAGACTCTTTATATAAGGATTCTAAATCTAAGGTCTCAGCTCTATGACCAAAACGCACACCATCATAGCGAGATAAATTAGAGCTAGCTTCCGCTGGAGCGATTATGTAATAACAAGCCAAGCTTGCTTTAATATTAGGTAATTTAACTTTTACTATTTCAGCACCTAAATCCTGGTAAGTCTTAATGGTGTTATCTAAGGCTGAACGCATCTCCTGATCAAGATTATCTGCTGATAAATCATCGCTAATGCCGATCTTTAAGCCTTTTAAGCTGCCAGTTTTTTCAAAGTTATCTTTTATGTAATCAAGGTAGTTTTCAGCAGGAATGTTAATAGAAGTACTATCCTTCGCATCGTAACCCGACATTACTTCCAGTAATAATGCGTTATCTTTTACATCTTTCGTCATAGGACCTGCTTGGTCAAGGCTGCTCGCAAAGGCGATAATGCCATATCTGGAAACCTTTCCATATGTGGGTTTCATTCCAGTGATACCGCAATAGGCTGCGGGCTGGCGAATAGAGCCACCTGTATCTGTCCCAAAAGCTAATGGTACTAATTCTGCTGAAACAGCGGCAGAAGAGCCGCCAGAAGAGCCGCCAGGTACACGGCTTAAATCCCATGGATTTTTACACGGACCAAAGGCGCTGGTTTCATTACTACTGCCCATCGCAAACTCATCTAAATTTAGTTTCCCGAGAGGAATAGCACCAGCATTAATAACTTTATTTACGATAGTCGCGTTGTAGACAGATTTATGACCTTTCAGAATATTAGAGGCTGCTGTTGTTTCAGTGCCGATCATGTTAATGAGATCTTTAACGCCGATAGGAACTCCTGCTAATTTCCCCAAGCTCTTAGGATCATCTCCCCTAGCTAGTCTTTGATCAAGAAGTTTTGCTTTTTGTAGAGCAAGTTCAGGACAGAGAGATATAAAAGCATTAAGATCTTTATTTAGTCTAGTCGCTCTTTCGAGAAAGGCTTTAGTGATCTCTTCAGCAGTGAGTTCACCTGATGTGAAACTTCTATTAAGCTCTATTGCACTTTTACTGGTAATGTTTTCTGACACACTAAGATTTTAACATGCAGGGACTGCTCGGCAATCTTCATTTTCTGTGTTTTCCTCGCCCTTTATGGAAGCTCTTTAATGTGTAAAAAGGTTTTTACTTTAATGTCATTAAAATACTCAACAAATTCAAAATGACCATCAGCAAATTCTTTCCCTGTGCCCACTATATTAACTTCCTCTAAATTTCCCTTGCTACTTAATTCAAGGAGATTAGTTTTAGGATTAACTATCCCTTCGACATTCATATTATAAGCACTGCCTGCTAAAGTCCCTTCAGTGATGCGATGTTTAGTAAAATATTTTACTGATTTACCACCAAAATAACCTAATACGTTATTTGTCATAGCATTTCCATCACTCTCAACATAAAGAGACATAAGATTAAATGTTCCGACATTGCAGTAGATATTCATTTGAGCTCGACGTGGCAAGCTGAGTTCCATAATATTTTTGTAAATGATGGGATAGGAGTTTACTGTCCCCTTAGCGTCAATAATTCGATCATTCCACTTAGTGGAGCTTACGTAGATATTTAAGATTAGCTTTTGGTAAGGAGTTTTAGCGTCTTTTTCGTAATAAAATCTTTCTAAATGAGCAGTACCTTTTTTTCGATAAAGCTTACTGTGTCCTAATCCTCTTAAAGCTAGTATTGGGGTGTAATTAGCCATGAGCTTAGCTTTCGTATTTAATAGAGGAGCTAACTCGGCAGGGAGGATTTGGTTTTTTACATGAT
Organism: Vampirovibriophyceae bacterium; assembly: GCA_049314535.1. Taxonomy (GTDB): domain Bacteria; phylum Cyanobacteriota; class Vampirovibrionia; order LMEP-6097; family LMEP-6097; genus LMEP-6097. The sequence goes on from JBMOEX010000007.1 coordinate 9,705, forward strand.
GTTGAGCTAATGTTGAATTAGCTAATGCTTTTGAATAATTTAAAGATAAATCAAGACTGAAGAGGCATAAGAACAGATAAAATATAGCGGGATACTTTTTCATGGAGGTATTTAATATATTCACGAGAAAAACGGGGAAAATAACTAATATAGCAAAATATTAGATAAAATTCTAAATCCTGTTATTCTAGATATTAGGATTTAGTATGGAAACTTTGTCTCAGATGGAGATACTTCAGGACTATGATATTACAAATTTAAGCACTTTGCGTGTGACGGCAAAGGTTAGTTATTTTGTTGAGCCAGAGACTGTAGAGGAGTTAATTTCAGTTGTACGTTTAGCCAAAGAAAAGAATCTTAAAACTTATTTTCTTGGTGGAGGTTCCAATTCACTTTTAAGTTCCAGAAATATAGATGCTTTTTTAATTTCGACTTTAAAGTTAGATTTTATTAATGAGCTTGGTGATGGACTATTTGAGGTCGGAGCTGGGCTTAAGATGCCACGTTTTTGTGGGAAGATGATACATAAGTCGCTTACGGGTGTCGAGTTTATGGTGGGGATTCCAGGGTCTATCGGTGGAGGAATCATTATGAACGCTGGAGCTCATGGACGTGAATTCGCTCATGTCTTCGTCTCAGCGAAGGTTCTAGATTTAGATACACTGGAAATTAAGGAGCTTAATTTTCAAGATTTGAATTTTAAATACAGATCATCCTCTATTAACCCAGATAAACAGTGTCTTTTGTCGGCTGTGTTGAAATTAGAATATAGTGATAAAAATAAAATCCGTGAAACAGTGGCTCACTATAATGCTTCTAGAACCACTTCCCAGCCATTAAAAGCTTGGACTTGTGGCTGTACTTTTAAAAATCCTGATAAATTTTCAGCAGGTAAATTAATTCAAGAATCTGGTGGAAAGCTTATGCAGATTGGTGATCTAAGGGTTTCTAATGTGCATGCTAATTTCTTTGAAAATATTGGAGCTGGTTCGTCTATTGATTTCTGTAATCTTGTTTCTCAAATACAAGGGCTAGTTAAGCAAGAAAAAAATATTAAACTATCTCCAGAAGTTAGACCTATTGGTGAATTTACTGAAGAAGAATTAAAAATCTGGCTTTAATTTTTTTATTTTAAAATTCGATATTTTTTTGTCCATTAGTGCATTTTTTTAAGACTCTGTTATAATCAAGGAATAATTGTTCAAAGTTGAATCGGGAAATGAAATATTAAATGTTGGGAATCCTTTTAAATTCTGCTATCGCAGTAGTTGCGACTGCCTTAATACCGACAGGTGACGGTGAAGCACCTAATAAAAGAGTATATGGTATAGATCCAGAGATGCCTCCTAAGCCAGCTCCTGGGAGTAATCAGAGAATTCAAGATCGTCTTATGCAGAGCATGATGGCTCGTGCTGCTGAGATGTTTGCTTCAGTAGAAGGAATCACTGAGCGAGAGAAAAGAGAGCAGGAAAAACGTAGAAGAGTTAGGGCTTTACAGTCTAAAGTTCGGCAGAAAGAAGTTCGTAAGCTTAAAGTTAAAGGACGCCGTTTTCTTAGGGATTTATCTGGGCGTATGCCGCATTGATTTTTTAGATATAGCATATTTTTAATAAATAAAAATCCCCCTCTTTTTAAGGAGGGGGATTTTTTTATGTTTATACTGAAATGGTTTAAGAAACCTTAGAAACCACCATGCATACCAGCGCCAGGCATACCAGCACCAGCAGCTTCCTCAGACTTTACTTCGACTACTGCTGCGTCAGTTAGAAGGATTTGACCTGCTACTGAAACTGCATTACGAAGAGCTGTCGTCGTAACTTTAACTGGATCTACGATACCTGCGTCGAACATGTTTACGTATTCGCCTACAGCTGCGTTAAATCCTACGTTATCATCAGCTTCGTTATAAACTCTCTCGATAACTACCTCGCCAGAGAATCCAGCGTTATTAGCGATCTGTTGAGTAGATTTACGAAGAGCAGAAACGATGATCTCAGCTCCTAGTCTTTTCTCACCTTCGTAAGAAGAAAGTCTAGATTCTAATTTCTTAGAAGCTTTTACTAGTGCAGTACCGCCGCCAGGGATAATACCTTGCTCTACAGCTGCTCTAGTTGCACTAAGTGCATCTTCTAAACGTAACTTTTTATCTTTAAGTTCTGGCTCAGTTGGAGCTCCTACTTTGATAATCGCTACGCCACCTGATAATTTAGCTTTTCTTTCGTTAAGCTTTTCTTTATCGTATTCAGAATCAGAATTAGAGATCTGTCTTTCGATTTGAGCTACTCTAGCAGCTACATCAGATTTAGTAGTATCGTAAGCCACAATCGTAGTGTTGTTTGCGTTAACTACTACTCTTCTAGCTTTACCTAAATGCTCGATTTTAACATCTGCTAATTTAATATCTAAATCATCAGAAACCACTTTAGCAGCAGTAAGAATCGCGATATCTTCTAACATAGCTTTTCTTCTGTCACCAAAGCCAGGAGCCTTAACTGCACAAGCTTTAAGAACTTGTCTTAAGTTATTAATAACTAATGCTGCAAGTGCCTCACCTTCTACGTCTTCCGCGATAATTAATAGTGGTCTACCAGATCTTGCTACAGCTTCTAAAACTGGAACTAAATCATGAGGGATATTAATTTTCTTATCTACTACTAGTACGAAAGCATCTTCTAGAACAGCTTCTTCTCTTTCAGAATCAGTTCTGAAATATGGAGAAATGTAGCCTTTGTCGAACTGCATACCTTCTACTACTTCAAGCTCAGTGTTAATAGATTTAGATTCCTCTAAAGTAATAACTCCTTCTTTAGTAACTTTTTCCATCGCTTCAGCAATCATCTTGCCTACTTGAGGATCATTAGCAGCAGAAATAGAAGCTACTTGTTCGATATCCTTAGAAGACTCTACCTTACGAGCTTTGTCGATAAGATGCTGAATTACAAATTCGCTAGCTTCTTTCATGCCTTGAACTAAAATCACAGGATTAGCTCTAGCAGCTAAGTGACGCATACCAGCATCAAGAATAGCTCCACTAAGCACGGATGCAGTAGTAGTACCATCACCAGCTACGTCATTAGTTCTAGAAGAAGCTTCCTGAATTAATTTCGCACCAAGGCTTTCAAATGGACACTCTAGGTCAGTGATTTCTTTAGCGATAGTAACACCATCTCTAATACACTGAGGTGCACCGAATTTTTTTTCTAATACTACGTTACGTCCAGCTGGACCTAATGTTACAGCAAGAATATCTGCTACAGTTTTAGCGCCTTTATAAAGAGCTTTTCTAGCATCATCTTGAGTTTTTATTTGTTTTGCCATAATAATATATCTCCTTTTTTAAGTACTATGCTTCTACTACTGCTAATATTTCGTTCTCTGAAAGAATTAGAAGATCTTCATTCTCTATTTTGATTTCAGTACCAGCATATTTAGAGTAAATAACGATATCACCCTCTTTAAGATCGATCTTCTGTCTGTCACCTTTTTCATTAAGTGCACCAGGACCGATAGCTAGAACCATTCCTTCAAGTGGTTTTTCTTGAGAACCGCTTGGAAGATAGATTCCACCTTCTGTTTTATCTTTAGCTTCAAGCTTTTTTATAACTAACTTATTACCAAGTGGTCTAAGTTTTTTCTTTGTTGCAGTTGCGCTCATATTTTACCTCCTAAAATATTCAACTAATTTCTTCGTGTGATTATATCATGCTTGAATCGGTAAAGATTAGATCTAGCTTTACTTATAACCTTTGATTTTAGATTTTTTTTAGAAATTTTAGTACTTGAAGGCAAGGGAAGCGCAGAGATTGGAGTTTCGCTACACGCCTTTATGGTATGTTTTGTTTTGGTTATGCTTTATGACTTTATTATCGTGGGTGGAGGAATATCTGGTCTCTATGCTGCTTATGAATTAAAGAAAAAAGGTTTTAATGTACTTCTTTTAGAAAAAGCTGCGGTTGGCGGCGGTACTTGGAGCAGTTTTAAGTATAAGACTTCTGTCTATGAACTTGGACCAAACACGATTTTAAGTAATTCTGAAGAATTAATAGCTTTAATTGAAGATTTAAAAATGGAGGATGAACTTTTATCAACCCCGCTCTCGTCTTCGAGACGCTATATTTATCATCATCAGAAATTAATAGAATTAAGTTCTAATCCTTTGCAGCTTTTAAATTCAGGTGTTTTGTCGATATTAGGGTTTTTAAGGATTTTTTTAGAACCGTTTTGCCATAAGGTGTTTAGTCCAAGAGGATTAAAGGAAGATTTAAGCCTAAATGGAGAAGAGTCTGTTAAGCAGTTTTGTGAAAGAAAATTTGGGTTTGAACTTACTGATGTTTTGGTAAAGACTTTCCTCAAGGGAGTTTGGGCGGGAGATATTTCTAAACTATCAGCGAATATTGCTTTAAGTAATTTAGTAAAGCTTGAAAAAAATTCTGGCTCGGTTTTTTTGGGTCTTATTATCCATGCTTTAAAAAAAGAATTTAGTAAAAAGAAATCTATACTATCTTTTAAGAACGGTTTGCAGTCATTAACTCAGAAAATAGCTGATGAACTATCTGATTCTTCAAAGTTTAACACTGAAGTGGAGTCTATTTTAAAAATGCGTTCGGAGAATGATGAAAATGTAAAAAGTGGAGTTCCCCAGCAGTGTGATTATCTTTTAAAGACTAATCAAGGTGATTTTAAAGCTAAGTCTGTGATTATCGCCTCTCCAGCATATGTCGCAGCTAAGCTTTTAGCAGATTTAGATTCTAATGTTTCTGCGAGCTTGGCGAGTATAGAATATGCACCAATTGCACTCTGTGCTTATGTTTTACCTAAATCTAAATTAAAGAAAGAATTAAAAGGTTTTGGTTTTTTATCAGCTGATGATTCCATGAAGGTTTTAGGTTCTATATGGGCTTCAGAGCTTTTCAGTGAGAGGAATTTAGATGATGAATATCTGCATATTAGCTTTATTGGTGGGGCTTTAAATACAAGTATTGTAAGCGCAGAAATTAAAGATTGCGAGCCGTCCAAAGATGGGACTGCTCGCAAACGTGCAAGTTCAAGGCTGAGGAGGACGAATGACCGCAGTGTACTACGGGTACATGAGGATCATGAGGACGACGAAAACGCAGAAATTGGAGATTGCGAGCAGTCCCAAGAAATCTGGAATGAGTTAACTGCGGAGCTTAGTTTAATTTATAAAGACTGGGCTAAAGAGCCTCTCCAAAAAGAGGATTTTCAGTTATTAGATATTAAAGTTTTAGATAAAGCTATTCCACAGCTTAACTTAGGGCATGGAAAACTAATCGAAGATTTACAAAAACGCTTAAGGACAGATAATCCTAAAATACATTTAGTGGGTAATTATTTAAAAGGTGTATCTATAAAGGATGCACTGCGAAGTGTAACTGAGCTTAATAGTTATTTAGCTTAATTCACGGACTATCGTCGGCAAGTCGCTTCAGTTTTTTTCATAAGCTTTGGGTTTATTAAGATTAAATATATGTATTGATGGATCTTTGATGTTGTGGTATTATTTTAACTGAGGTTTGGATAGTATATGTTTTGGGATACTAAATTAGGACAATCTTTAGCTGGATTACTTGCAAATCATTCATTGAAGAAGGCTGCAAAAGAAGAAAAACAAAAAATATTTTCTGAAAAGGGTTTGAAGAGATTTGCGGAACACTCCAGAAATGAAATAAAACAAAAATCATTGGTAGGAATAGGACCGAGGAAGGCAGGATTTATTAGGGGAGGCAAGAATTTAGGGAGAGAATTAGCACAACCTGTATTGGGCTTAATGAAACATTTTCGGGATTTCGGGAAACTGGATATAAGGAAACGTTTACGCACTCCTATGTTCCCAAACAGAGTGAGTTCTATTAACAGTCCAAGTAGTAAGCTTATTCAACCAAAAATTGAAGCTGTGTCTTCTGATGCCATCTTGAATACTAAATCTTCTTCCACAGTCACTGAGCCTGTTGTAGGCAATATTGGTGACAAACAAGGAAGCGGAGTCTATTGTGAAGTAGTTGCTGGGCTGAGAGAAGGTACAGCAGGAACAAGAAATACAACAATGGAAAGAGGTGCAGGAAAACAAGAACCACCGACCTACAGGGAACGTATAGCTCCGAAACAAAAAGGCTTATTAGTTGCTCCAGAAGACACTTCTAAAGAACAACCTGAAGTTGCAGCTAGTGTGAATGAGTCTGAAACCCCTTCTCTTAATGTACGGAAACAAGATTCAAGACGAAGAGGCTCAAGTTCAACTCCTGCTGGTCATGTGCGTGGTGCATTTAATAACAACGACCTTTATAGTGTTACAGGGCCGGTTCAGAGTCCCACAAAACCTGAGCCACTGCGATTTATTCAACGTAAAGTTATGTCTATGTTGTCCGCTGCTAATGATTTTACGATGAGTGCCCCCATATCATCACGAAAAGGTAAAGGTTTGTTAGCGCTTTTACTTGCTCCACTTGCGGTTATCTTTGCGCCTATGACCTACGCAGCAACTAATCCAGTAGGCTGCACTGAGTTAAATGGTCAATCCATTAGTCAGCACGATTGGATTATTAACACCCCTAATGCAAATGCGCGATGTCGAGAGCAGTCTTTGCGTGCCCAGAAGCAGGCTGACAAGGAAGCAGATAATCAATTAGATAATGCTACTGTTCTTAAGCATAATCAAGAAGTTCGAGAGAATGCAATCGCTTCTGGTCGTATCCCAGATACTGTGGATTTAACAACGGCATTGACATTACATTCTAAAAGGACCAATGCAACAACTTTCAAAGCAGCTTTAGACAGAGGTGATTCGCGAATTGGTGATTTGGTGCCAACTACTAATGCTGAGCCTGGTGATCATATATTCGGCCCAGTTGATCGCTATGGGCAAAGATTTGCGACAAAAAGAATACAAACAAAAGAGCTAGACAAGGCTGTGCAAGGCAAGTTAATGCCTGATATTGCAGCAATCAGACGCGAGCTAGCTGCAATATCAGCAGACAAACGAGCGGAACACTTCTCAGTCTTTAAGTAAAGTCTTTACCCACAGGATTAATAATTATTCAACTTAGTCCAAGGCTCATCATCAGCATAGGGAATATCGTTTACTATATCCTCAAGAGTGCTTCTGATGCTTAATAGAGAATTTTCCTCGACGATTTTAATCGGGATTTTTTTCTTGCGAGAAATTTCATATATCTGAGCATCTGGCTGAGCATAACTTTTCAGAGCGAATATCATATCTGCTTCATCGATGGTATTTGCGATAGTAAGCTCAATATCATGCCCACTTAAAGAGCGCTTCAGTAGTGACTTAGATATGGCATAAGGATAAATCGCTAGGCTATTACCGTCTTTACTGAAAGGGAAATTACTGATCTGACTAGAAGGCTCTTCCCTGTAAGGTTTTTCTAATATGGTAATTTCATCAGTATCTTTATTTCGAGTGCGAAGTTCAGGCTGAACTGTCCATCCTCTTAATATAGAATCCACGCTCATAGCTGTATTCTTGTGAACATTTACAGTATAGCGATCTATAATTTCAACACAAATATCAAAAGTGGGCTTAGAAGCTCTTTCTAAGATAGTTTTCCTCGTTCCGCGTTTACGTGCTTCGTCATCACCTAAAGTCACAGACTCTATTCCACCGATCAGGTCGCTTAAAGTAGGGTTCTGTATTATGTTTTCAAGGTTAATTCCATGAGCTGTACCGATTAATCTAACACCTCGCTCTGCGATAGTTCTTGCGGCGTAAGCCTCTTCCTGAGTGCCTATCTCATCAATGATAATAACTTCAGGCATATGATTTTCTACAGCTTCTATCATGATGTCGTGCTGTTGCAGGTGCTTAGGGAGCTGCATTCTACGTGCTCTGCCGATAGCCGGGTGCGGTATATCGCCGTCCCCACCTATTTCATTTGACGTATCTATGACTACGACTCTCTGTTCTTGCTCAGTCGAGATTTTATAAGCGATTTCTCTAAGAATAGTAGTTTTACCTACGCCTGGAGGTCCTAGTAATAAAAGGGATTTAGACTCCTGCAGGCAGTCTTTTATAATATCGACAGTGCCGAATACAGACCTACCGACTCGCATGGTTAAACCAACGATTTTATTAATTTTATTTCTAATGCAACTAATTCTGTGCAGAGTGCCTTCAAGACCAGCTCTGTTAGAGTCATTGAACTCACCAACTCTTGCGACTATATCATCAAGAAAGCTCTGAGTGACAATTCTTTCACCAAGCATTATAGTTTTTTGTTTGGAAAATCTAGCTTCTGGAATACGACCTAAGTCTAGAACTATTTCTATTAACTTAGTTAGATCATGATTCAGTAAAATCTGTTTAACTTCTTTCGGTAATAAATCTACTATTTTTTGTACGTCATCTTTAACGATATTTACCATTAAGTTAAGTCTCTTTTATTAATATACCCATCTTAGTGGTTAAATCTATTTTTGTACAGCAAGATTTCTGTGATTTTCAGCATTTGCTTTAGACTGATTAATAATCTTTTTACATAAATGCTTAGCTTCCTCTGCATTAAGTTCTAAGATTCTCTTTCTGAGCCAAGAGCCAATGGCAACGCCATGAATTTTCACGCCCAGAGCGTCTGCTTTAGCTAGGCTTTTATCATCAACTCCGCCAGCGATCTGCACGAAAATATTAGGTAGAAGTAAATTATTTTCCTTCAATGCTTTTAAAACTAGGTCTGCATTATGTATGCTTTTTAAATCTTTATCGGTATTGTTGGAAAGTCTTGCACCAGACTGTGGAATTCCGTCACACTGAATGATAATCAAGCGATCTTCAAAGTTGGGCTGCTCACGTGTTATTCTTGCGATAAATATCGCTGATTCAGCAAGCTCCTCATCGGTCATTTTTTCGGAACCAATAGAGAATGATTCGAGTTTTACGGAATTCAAATCAAGTTTTAGGTAGAAATTTTCCAATGCCTCAAGATTAGACCCCAAGTGAATTTCAAAGGCAGAGGCTCCTAGAAGAAATAAGCGATTTAACTCAAGTGGGTTTGATGCTGACCAGTTTTCAAAATCCAAAGCATCGTAAGGGCAGTATTCAAGACAGTTAGAGCAGCCAAAGCATAAATCAGCTTCATAGCTGAAGAGATTTACATCACTAAAAGCTGCCGATGGGCAGCTAGGTATACAGAGCTGACATTTAGTACATTTATCTTCGTTAACTAGGATTCTTCTGAAATGGGGGTCTTTATCAATATTTACGCTGACCATTAATAGTGGTTTAGGAGGAGATGCTTTCTTTTGAGTAGTTTGACTGTTTACTGATATTTTTAATTCTTCTAAAGCCTCGTTTATACCTCGATTAGCGGCAATTACAGAATGCGGGAATGCAGAAATATCTATTACATCAGCTCCAGCATGAGTAAAACAGTAAGAATAATCTCTGATACTCGCTAAATCTTTCAGAGAAGCCCCGACGATTAGTTTATGATAAGAGCGATTAAGAAGAGAGTTTTTAATGCTTTCTGAGATAAAGAGATTCCTTAGCTTGATTAATGTGTATTACGTCTTGTAGAATTAAAGTGTAATACATGATGTGATTATTGTAACTTTACGATAATTCGCTTGTCAATGGGAACCAATCCACTTAATTTAAGCTCTCTTAAAGAGGCTCTGCCGTCTCTTGGTTTAGGTAATGGTGCTGTTCCAGATCCTAAAGAACTTGCTAAAGATCTTCAGGGGGGGACTTATCAAACTTTAACAATCAAGTCTGCTTACGGTCCAGATGGTAAATTAGATTTTCCAAAGCTTCAAAAAGGGATCGCAGCTTATCAACTTGGGCATCAAAAGAACAGATCTCTAGCGGAGTCTCTTGCAAACTTAGGTACATTGTGGGGTGGAGTGCATCTCTTACTTGCTAATCAGCTAGAGCTTTTAAAAAAAGAAACATCATCCCTGTCTGCTGCACCAAGGCAATTTCAGAAAATTCTTAATGCTCCAGCAAATCTTATAAATAGAGGGGCTCAGCCGAAATTAGATGCTGAGCAGTTTAGTATTTTACAAGAGGCGATGCCAGCTTTTCTTTTAGGGTCAGGGCGTAGCCAATATGAAACAACGGCTAAGACCCCTGTGGCAAAAGCCCTTACCACGCTTACTAAACCCTTAGTTTTTATTTCCAGTAAAATAATGGGGGCTTTTGGTTTATTAAAATTAGCTTCACTTGGCTTAAATATGATGGAGAAAGCTGACCCGCAAGCTAATCCTAATCCAGATTTTAGAAATGGTGATTTTTTAAATGATCTTGCAGATAGAGGACTAGGGTTTTTTCCTTTAGTGAAGAGTCTTGCTGACTTGAATCGATGGATAAATACTTCTAAGGGAAATATCTCAATGGCAGTGAATGGCGTGGGTGGATTATTTACTAATGCCATGCTGTTTAAAAATCACTGGAATAATGTTCTAGAGGGGCTAACGGATAAAGAAGAAAATGGTGAATACAGTCTGCCAGAGAAGATTTTAGCTATGTCCTCTTATTTAGGATTAGATGACTCGGGTAAGCAGAAGCTTCGAGCTTTGGTGAGTAAATTTATTGATGTTATTGAGCAGGGTAAATTTAAAGATATTTCAGATCCGAGTCAGCGTGTTCAAGCCTTGGCTCAAGCATTTAAAGGCTTATCTTTCTTGGGTGATAATCGAGGTGAGGCTGTAAGAGATCAAGGTAATTTTGTTGCGAAAACCTTACAGAGATTCATGTCTGTGATTTTAGATCTACCAGCTAATTCAATGCTTGCAATAAGAACTTTATCGGTATTTGATAAATTAAGAAAGCATGAAACCGTGAAAGATGAAGATTTAGAGAATATAGAAGCTGGGGTTAAATTAAAATCTTCGGCGATTATGGTTCAGAATCTTTTCGTTCCCATTGTCTTAAAATGGATGACGGGGAAGATAAATTTTAGTGGTTCTCTTGCGGATCTTAAGTCTTTAGAATCATGGAAGGAACGTGTTGAAGGGTGGAGTACTGGTTTAACTAATGCTACCTTCTTGCCATTTGCTGGAACTATATTTGGACCTTTCAAAAACTGGGTAATTTCAAGTATAGATAAAAAAGAAAAGAAAATCTTACGTTCTGGTATCGCAGATAAAATCCCAGATATTGATGCTGGACTTGTTGCAGCTTAAAAAATTTCTCGCGATATTTAGGTTTTAAATTTCTGTGATTTTCTTAAGCGACTTGCATTTTTAAATTAGCTAATTCGACATTAGCTAGGCAGGCAGCACCTACCATCCCTGAATTATTAGCGAGTTTGCCTTCTATAACATTTATATAAGGCTTTAAAGCATCTACTACTCTGGCTTTGAGCTTTTTGTTTAAATTAGGATAATTAATAAACTGTGCTAAGCCACCGCCGATAACGACTGCTTCAGGATCAAAGCTATTAATTAAGCTAGCTATACCTTGTGCTACGTGGTCGTGCCAAACGCTTATAACTTCAATCGCTTCAGCATCTCCGTGGTTATACTTATCCATTAAGCTGTAGTTATTTATACTAGGGTCTGCTAAATAAGTACGAGCCGTGTTGTTAAGTCCAGTCCCAGAAGCATAAGCTTCCCAGCAGTCCCAGCTTCCACAAGTGCATCTACGAGTTCTATTACTATGTAATTTTAGATGACCTATTTCACCGCCACCAAAATGTGCTCCGCGCCAGATTTGATCGTTAATGATAATGCCACCACCAATTCCAGTGCCGAGTGTGACCATAATCATGGATTTAAAATCTTTCCCTGAACCGATAGCATACTCACCGTAAGCTGAGCAGTTAGCATCATTCTCGACTATTACTGGAATAGAGAGCTTAGCTTCTAATTCTTTTTTTACTTTAGTGCCTTTCCAAGAAGGGATATTTCCACATGAACCTATCATTTCCCCTTTCTCATTTACCATTCCAGCGGTAGATACCCCAACTGCTGCGATACTGTGTGTCTCTTGGATTTTTTTAACCATCTTGCACATAGTGCTGATAATGTCTTCAGATGTACCACTCGGGGTCGCTTCTTTAATAATTTCTGACTCAACGAATATAGATCCTTTCATTGGAGCAGCTGCAAGTTTAGTACCACCCAAATCAATACCTACTGTCGTAACATCATCGTTGATAAGCATGTATTTGAATATATCATGAAATAATCAACAATTTATCTTAGGCTAGGCTGAATATGAAATTCATCCTGGAGGCCAATTAAGTTTTCGTCCAGCTATTAGATGAAGATGGAAGTGGTGAACAGTTTGTCCTCCATCTTCGTTAGTGTTCGCTACTATTCTGTAGCCCTTTTCAGCGAAGCCTAGTTGAGAGGCTAAATGAGAAGCGGTTAATAAAATTTCACCAAGAATATTTTTGTGATTATCTTGCATTTCGTTTAGGTTTTTAATATGCTCTTTCGGAATTATCAGGTAGTGATGTTCAGCACAAGGGTTTATGTCACTAAAAGCAAGTATGCTTTCATTTTCAAAGACTTTTTTAGCTGGTATTTTTCCAGTGATGATTTTACAGAATAAACAAGTTTCATCTAACATTAAATGAAATATTACCAACAACTAATTCTTGACTATTTAAAATATTTTCATCCAACAAGATTTCATCTGGATTAAGCCAGCCAAGATGTTCTAGGAAGCCTTTAGTGATAAGGTTTTTAGCCCTGGATGACCCATCAATGATCTTGATAATAAGGCACTCATGGTTTATTAAATTTAAGACTACCATTAATCCTTCAGCTCCACCTTTTGCCATGAAATGATTTGGTCTAGCTTGCATTATCAGTGAATCGATTTGATTCGGTCCCCCTATTAAAAGCGGGTATTCGTTCATGGCTTTATAAATTTTTTGATATTCCTTTTCTTCTGCTGTTTTAGAAAATATTTTAGCCATTGTTTGAAGAGAGAGATGGAAAGTCGGTAAGCCACAGCCATCAATGCCTGTAATGATTTCTTGATCATTCTTGATCTCGCTTAATCTCTTAATTTCATGCAAAATTCTTTGCTGTAGAGGATGGGATTCGTTTATATAGCTATATTCTTCTATTAAAGAGTTCTCGCTAATTCGCATTAAAGTATGTTTGCCAGCACAGTTATGCGCGAATTTTGATTTAAGGTAGCCACTGTTTGAGCTAGATCCTTTTAATAGTCCAAGTTCTAGGGAATCTTCCTCGATTTCATATTCTTGGCTTAAGTCAAGCAGAGTTTTTAATTGTTCAGGGGTGTTGTTGTGAGAAGCACAGGCTATGGCTATATATTTATTTGGGATATCTTTGCTGATGAATGATAATGAAACTTTAGTTTGAATAGGTTTAATAATAGAGCGTGTAAAGCATTTAAAATCTGCATTCCCCCAAGACTGTATTACTTTTTCGCCTTTAACTAAAGCTGCGATGCCATAGTGAATACTTTCAATTTGCTTATTGCGATATACTGTAGCTAAGTCTATTATCATAATTATATTGTGGGAAAAAGAAATTTAAGAGCCATTAGTAAGAATATCAGCATATTAGTGCTTGTCGTGAGTCTTTCGGGAGCTTTCTTTCCTACCGTGTTACGTACTCATTCTCCTGCTCTTGCTGCAAAAGAGGTCTCTGATTCTGATCATCCCGTAAAACATTTTCTTGATGATTTTTATTCTGCTTGGAATGCTCATGATATTGAAAAATTGATGTCCTTTTACAGTAAAAGCTTTATTAGTGCAGATGGAATTATTAAAGATGATTATAAGAAGCTTACAGAAAGGCTTTGGACTAATTATCCTAATATTCAGCTGCTTAACCGTAAGCGAGCTTTTAGAAATCAAGAGATGTACTCTACTGTGACTACCGTGGATTATTATCTGGGTGAGACTAAGGATGTTAATCCCGACTTTAATGAAAGAGGGAAAATAAATGCTCTCGCTCAAGGCAGTATGTATCTTAAGAGATATGGAAAAGATTGGAAAATAGAGTCAGATAGAATTAACTTTGAGCTAACTACTGTTACTTTCGGTAGGGCTAAAAAAATGTTAGATGAGAATTATATTTATTTTTCAGCTCCAGAACAGGTAGATGCGGGACAGGATTATTCGGCTGCTCTATACTTCGCTGGTGGTGATGATTATAGTGTTTCTGCTTCTGTAGATAAAGAATTAGTTCAGTATATAGATGAGCCAGAAGCTATTGATGAAGATTATCAAGACTTAACTGCAAAGAAGTTAGAGAGATTATTTAAGGCTAATGATAATAAATATAATGAACTAGTAAGTGCTACAGCCCTTTTCTATAAAGGCTTAGTCGATCCTCAGCTAGATGGGATACTTTTTATCTCGAAAAGAGTAAATGTCTTAGTTAAGCCTGAAGCCTTAGTGGCAAAGAAGACAGTTAAAGAACCTTTTTCCCGTGCAGAGTTTAACGAATAAGGTAAAGGCTTATGTCTTTGATAATAATTTAGAAGAGCGATCTGTTGCCGTGGCTTGCTCTGGTGGTCTAGATTCCATGGTTTTACTTCAGGCGTTAAGTAAAATATATAAGCCTGAAAAAATATTTGTTTTACACTGTGATCATGCTTGGCATGAGGGATCTACTCAAATAAGTAAGTCTCTTGGTAATTACTGTGAAGGGCGAGCTTTTAATTATATTTCTGTGAAATTTGATTTTACGAATCTGAAAAAAAATGAGGAAAATGCTCGGGATCTGCGTTTACAGTTTTTTATTAAGAAAACAGCAGAGCTAGCTGTGCAGGACTTATTTATGGGGCATCATTTGGATGATAATGTTGAGACCATTCTGTTCAGGCTTTTTAGGGGAACTGGTGTCGCTGGCTTAAAGGGTATCCCTCTGGAGAATTTATTAGAATCATCAGGGCTTACTTTACATCGTCCATTGCTGAGATGTGAGAAAAAAGAACTGCAAGAATTTGCCAAGGACTTTAATGTAACTATATGGGAAGATCCTTCTAATGTTTCTGATCTTTATTCCAGAAATAGAATTCGCTTGAATATCTTTCCTGAAGCCGAAAAAATTAATCCTAAGTTTAAAAATAATATTAATCGCCTTGCTTTACTCATAGAGGAACAGGAATCCTATATGAATATTCAGGTGGAATCTGCTACTAAGCAGCTAGGGAGCTTGCCTTGGACTTTAGAGTCTTTTAGAGGTTTAGAAAAGCTAATACAGCGCAGGCTTTTAGAGCGTTTTTTTACGACTAATATTGATTTTCAGAATGATTTCTTGGAAGCTATTCAGAAAGGTGGTTTTCATCGTATTAATTTTTCTAAAGATAGGTTTTTTACTATAAAACAAAAAAAAATTTATTTAGAGGTCGCAGCTGATTTTCAGTGAGTGCTTAATGGCGACGAAAACGCAGAAATTGGAGTTCCGCTACACGCCCCTTAAGTTTAATTAGCTATAATTATTTATCCACCTTATGCTTAATGTTAAAGACCGTAGTGCGATTAAAGTTCTTTATTCTGCTGAACAGATTCAGCAGAGAATTCAAGAATTAGCTCAGCAAATTTCAAAAGACTATAAAGATGTCGAAGATTTAGTCGTAGTGGGCGTTCTTAAAGGTGCTTTTATATTTACTGCTGATTTGGTGAGGGCGATGGGATTACCTGTGCAGATAGAGTTTATAAAGTTGTCTAGTTATAATAATGATGAAACTGAAAGCTCTGGTAAGGTAAAAGCCGTAGATCTGTCTTTGCCTGAATTGAAAGGGCGTAATGTCCTCGTGGTAGAGGATATAGTAGATTCTGGTAGAACTGCTAAGTTTTTACTAGATTTTTTTAACGAGCATCTTTCTGCAAAATCAGTAAAGATAGCAGCTTTATTTGACAAGCCATGTAGAAGAGCAGAAGAATTAGAGTATATAAAACCAGATTACTGTTGTTTTACTATCGATGATTATTTTATTTTGGGTTATGGTTTAGATTATTCTCAGCATTTTAGAGAGCTGCCATATGTTGGCTATGTTGAGACAATCGCTTGATGTAAATCTAAATTATTTACATTATCTGCTGGTAATTTCATTACTTCTTTTTCTAAATCTCGAGTTAAATACATACCAGCAGCTCTTAAGCCGAGATAAAGATTCGGAACTATGTTATATAAAGTGGTAAATAGACCAGCTCCAAGCGCGCCCATTCTATCAAATACTGGTTTAATAGCTAAGGCGGCTTCGTCTACAAGTAAGAAGGCTTGCCTGATGAAATGATTATTCTTAGTTAGGACGAGTAGGCTCTCTATGCTTTTTTCAATAAAAGGGGGAAGGTTCTTCCCATAAGTGTTCTGAAATTTTTCAGCTAAAAGTTTTTTTACTAAACTGAATTTTTGTTTTTCAAGATCACTGTCGTTATTTAATTTTTCTTCTGATGATTCATACTGTGAAAATTTAGTCTCTTTTAATTCTTTGTAGGTATTAATTTCTTCCTTGAGATCCTTGCTGAGATTTACTTTGGAGTCTGAATCGATTTTAAATAAACTGCCTAAAATTTTCTTAGTGCTTGAATTTATAAAATTTTCTACTTGCTCATTAATGCTATTAAACAATTTAGGATTTTTTTCTCTAATATAATCACTAAACTTATGAACTATTCTGTCCATGTAAGGATCAAGTTTCCCGATAGTTCTTTCTGCACCGAAGACTCCGACTAAGCCAGAAAATATTTGTTTATTTTTTTTACTTTCGTCTGATTGAGAATCTCTTATTAGTACCTTGTCACCAATGCTTTTTATTAAGTTAATTACCCAAGAGCAGGGACCATAGGTTAAAAATGAACTTGATGCGGTATCCAAGGCTATACTTACAATACTTTGAGGTTCATGTAGCTTCTTGATTGTAAAAGGGCTTGTAGCTATTTGCGACTCTGCTAAAGGGGAGGCGTTTTTCTCTAATGTGCTTGCATCAGCAAGCACCATGGCTTCTCTATGGAGAGTGGTTTGGAGGCTATCCATTATCTCGCACGAGTATATAAGGTATTTTGAGGTCTAATATTGTTATGAATATCTTGAGAGATTACTGCTTATTTTGCATGGGTCTAGCTTAGGTATTTACTGTTTCTTTGGCTTGATCACGCTTCAAAGTGACTATGTTGTTGGCTAATACTGGTTCTTTGGCATGATCATGCTTGGAAGCGACTATGCTGTTGGCTGAGCTCTTCTCTGGAAGTCTCATTCCAAGGCTATTTGCACGATCTAGCAATTCTTTTTCTTTGAGATTAATCGCAAACATCGCAATAGGTCTAGTGAGAAATATATAAGTATTTGGTACAACGTCAAAGAAGAAATGGTAAATAACTGCACCAGGAGGACCGAATTTATCTAGTAATGGTTTAGCAACCAAGGCTGCTTCATTTGCAAGTAAGCTAATTCTTGTTGGTGATTTTTCATCTACGCAGGCAAAGGCAATATCAAGAGCTTTCGCTACAGGAAGAGGCATTTTTTGGCCATAAAGTTTCTGGTAATCATCATTTAGCATTTCACGGACTAGTTTCGGGAAATGCCTTTCATCAGTTTTATGATCAATTTCTGCTTTATTTTTAATATAATCAATGACTCGCTCTTTAAGATCTTGATTAACAAAGTCTTTACTCTCGCTGGTTTCAAGTTTTTTGCCAAATACACCAAGTATTCCATGGATAATTTGTTTGATAAGCTTATCACCAGCTTTATTCATTTTAATTAAAGCATCTGGAACTTTATCATCTAAGAATTTACGAATTTTAGGAAATAGTATTTTCCATTGTGGGTCAAGGAATTTACCGATAGATTCTTCAGCCGCATAAAAGCCTGCGCCACCAACAGCTAAATTTGCAGCTAATTTACCGTTTTCAGGTAAAGAAGTCTTTTCTATAGGGCCGTGACCAAGTTTTTTGAAAAGTGAAACTATACCCGGACCAACAACATTCCCTAATACATGACTGGTTATTGTGTCGAATATGGTGTCGACTGTTCCACCCTTAGTATTCTTCACTGGCGTAAAGTCTTGTGAAATTTCTGGTGATTTTTCTGCTTGGGGAATTGCATGAAGATCATTAATTAATTTTAATCGCTCTGCTTGCTCTGGAGCTGGGGTGCTAATTTTTACTGCTTTAGCGAAGGCTTCGGCTAAGGAGTTTTCGTCTACATTACCTGCTTTAAATCCATTGATTAATGAAGTAAGATCCTTTGCTGTTTCTTCAACTAAGAGCTTCATCTTTGGATCTGGATGTAGGTCCGGGTGTAACTTTAATTTGACTAAGAGTGCATACCAAGCTCTATATGGATCTGCCGTCTTAGGCTCGCGTGCGTGAATCTCCGTGGTTGGGCTGGAAATACTAGCTCCCACAATAGTCTCCTGATGTCGAATTCGACAAATTCAATGCTTCTTGACCTCTCAATGCTTACGAATCTAATTAGTAATGGTAAATACTATTTTATACAAAGTAAAGATATTTTGCAAGTTGATTGTTTATTTTTTTATAAACTTTGATTTTGAGCTTTGTTTAGTAAAACTGCATTTTGTGCTGACTGTATTTTTGATAAAATCAAGCTTTAATGCCTAAAAGAACTGATATTAAAAAGATTCTGATTATCGGTGCTGGTCCTATAATTATCGGTCAAGCCTGTGAATTTGATTATTCTGGAACTCAAGCCTGTAAAGCACTTAAAGAGGAAGGCTTTGAGATAGTCCTCGTGAATAGTAATCCAGCGACGATAATGACTGATCCAGAATTCGCTCATAAGACTTATATAGAGCCGATTACCTTTGAGTGTTTAGAGAAAATTATCGAAAGAGAGAGACCTTGTGCGATTCTGCCGACTATGGGAGGGCAGACTAGTTTAAATGCTGCTGTGGAACTAGCTGAAAAGGGAGTTTTAGAAAAATATAATGTGGAGCTGATAGGAGCTAAGCTCGAAGCGATTAAACTAGCTGAAGATAGGGCTTTATTTAAAAATCTGATGACTAGTCTTGGGCTTAAGTCCGCTGCCTCAGAGACAGTGACTACGATTAAGGAAGCTCATGATGTGGCTAAAATTATAGGTTTCCCTCTGATCCTAAGACCAGCT
Organism: Vampirovibriophyceae bacterium; assembly: GCA_049314535.1. GTDB lineage: Bacteria > Cyanobacteriota > Vampirovibrionia > LMEP-6097 > LMEP-6097 > LMEP-6097. Next base: position 28,740 of record JBMOEX010000007.1, read on the forward strand.
TTTACTCTAGGAGGCTATGGCGGTGGTATCGCTTATAACTTAGGTGAGTTAGACGAGATGGTAGCGAAGGGTCTTGCGGCAAGCCCAGTTAGGCAGATATTAGTAGAAAAATCTTTACTTGGCTGGAAAGAGATAGAGTTCGAGGTAATGCGAGATCTGAAAGATAATGTCGTTATTATCTGCGCTATAGAGAATTTCGATCCGATGGGTGTGCATACTGGAGATAGTATTACTGTTGCTCCTACTCAGACCCTTACTGATAAAGAGTTTCAGTGTTTAAGAGATGCTTCGATTAAAGTTATTCGTGGTGTGGGCGTAGAGACTGGTGGTAGTAATGTTCAGTTCGCTATGAACCCAGAGAATGGCGAATTTATAGTTATAGAGATGAACCCACGTGTGTCTCGCTCTAGCGCACTGGCTTCTAAAGCTACAGGATTTCCTATAGCGAAGATAGCAGCGAAGCTAGCTGTCGGTTATACACTAGATGAAATTCCTAATGACATCACGAAAACCACTATGGCTAGCTTTGAGCCGACTTTAGATTATGTGATAACGAAAATTCCTAAATTCGCTTTCGAGAAATTTCCGGGTGTGAAAGATGAGTTAGGAACGCAGATGAAGTCTGTCGGGGAGACTATGGGCGTGGCTAGAACTTTTAAAGAGTCATTTCAGAAGGCACTTAGAAGCATAGAGGCTAAAGATTCAACTGGTTTTATTAATCCTCGTTTACTAAAAAAAGATATCAGTGAAGCGAAGAAGGCTACTCTGTTAAGTGAAGTTCGCAAGCAGATAGTAGTTCCTAACTCTAAGCGAGTTTATCAGCTCTTTGATGCTCTTTATTTAGGGCTTGGCATAGATGAGATCTATTCTCTGACTAAAATAGACAGATGGTTCTTAAAGCATTTAGAGCAGATAGTTTTAAGGACTAAAGAATTAGAAAAGGAAAATAATTTAAGTGAATTTACTGTTGAGTATCTTAAGGAGATTAAAGAATGGGGCTTCTCTGACAAGCAGATCTCTATGATTACTGGTATAGATGAGCAGGATTTTGCTAGTCATAGACTGAATAAGGGTGTTAAAGCCGTGTTTAAGACTATAGATACCTGTGCTGGTGAGTTTGAGTCATATACTCCTTATCATTATTCTAGTTACGATGAGGAAGATGAAATAACTCAAATGTCTGGGGAGCAGGTGATGATTATCGGTGGCGGTCCTAATCGTATCGGACAGGGGATAGAGTTTGATTACTGTTGTGTGCACGCTTCACATCAACTGCGTTCTGTTGGATATAGGACGATAATGGTGAATAATAATCCAGAGACGGTTTCTACTGATTTTGATACTAGTGATAAATTATATTTTGAGCCGATAACCGTAGAGGATGTACTCTCTATCTGGAACAGGGAAGAAGCTCTAGGTAATAAAATGCTAGGAGCGATAGTGCAGTTCGGTGGGCAAACGCCTTTAAATATTTCAGCTGAGCTTAAAAAACGTGGTGTAAGGATTATAGGAACTCAGCCAGAGCAGATTCATTTGGCTGAAGATAGAGATAGGTTTGGGGAACTGGTTAATCAGCTAGGTTTAAGGCAGACTAGAAATGCTATCGCTTATACAGTTGAATCAGCTAAAGACTTTGCAGCTCAGTTAGGTTATCCAGTAGTTCTAAGACCTAGTTATGTTCTAGGTGGAAGAGGCATGGAGATAGCATATTCGGAAGAGGAGTTTGATGCTTGGGTGAAGCAGACTATTCTAGAAGATACTCAGTTTCCTATTCTCATAGATAAATTTTTAGATGAGGCTTTAGAAGTGGATGTAGATGCTATTTCTGATGGTAAAGAAGTCGTTATCGCTGGAATTATGGAACACGTAGAATATGCAGGCGTGCACAGTGGTGATTCTGCTTCAGTGTATCCGAGCCAAACGCTGTCTGAGAATATCTTAGAGCAGATTAAAGAAGCTACTGAAAAACTTGCACTAGCTATAAATGTTATAGGACTTTTAAATATACAGTTTGCGGTTAAAGAAGAAGAGCTTTATATCCTTGAATTAAACCCAAGAGCTAGTCGTACAGTGCCGTTTATTAGTAAGGCCACTGGTATACCTTGGGCTAAATTAGCTAGTATGCTGATGGTAGGTAAGACTATCTCTGAGCTTGGCGTGCATGATTTAGTGAAACGTATTCCGAAAGATCAGGTCTCCGTGAAGGAAGCTGTATTCTCCTTTAATAAATTTGATGGGACTTCTATTTTCCTGGGTCCTGAAATGAAGAGTACTGGCGAGGTTATGGG
>JBMOEX010000008.1:0-30681 GCA_049314535.1 Vampirovibriophyceae bacterium
CTCGGTGCCGTATAGAACAGTGATTTTTTTACCCATAAGCTAAATTATATCAGTCTCTGAAATTAGGTATTTAATCTATTCGTAAAAGACTCATTGATTCATTGTCGGGGTCGAAAAATGCCTTTAAGCATTCTTCAGTGGATTCTTAAATAGTCGGATCAAAAATGTTATCGCTGATGCTTGATGGTGCAGCATTTTCTTGCGTGTTTTTTTTAAGCTTCTGGCTGAGAGCCTCTTTAATTAAAAGACGGATCTTTACGGATTCAGGGTGATCCAATTTTCGTGGATGCTCTGCTTTTAGCTGAATATCTAAAACTTTTTCACTGTTAATATTCATGACAACTATTCTACTTGCTAGTAACAGAGCCTCATCTACGCTATGCGTAACAAATAATATGGTCTGCTGAAGTTCTGTCCAGATCTTAATTAATTCATTCTGCAAATTCCTGCGAGACCAATCATCTAAGGCTCCAAGAGGCTCATCTAATAAAAGTATTTCAGGCTGCACGGCTAAAGCTCTAGCTATGGCTACTCGCTGCTGCATACCACCAGAAATCTCATGAATTCTTGCTCTAGAGTGTTCTACTAAATCTACGAGTTCAAGATAGCGAATGGCTTGCATAAAACACTCTTGGCGATTAGGAATTTTCTTTTTTAAGCCGAAGCTAACATTCTCGATTACATTTAGCCATGGGAACAGTGCATAATCCTGAAACACTATGGCTCTTTTAATATCTGGCTTTAAAATTTTTTCACCATTAAGTAAAACTGAGCCAGTGTAGCTTTTCTCAAAACCGGCAAGAATATTTAGAAGAGAACTTTTACCGCAACCAGAAGGACCTAATATACAAACAAATTCTCCTTTGTTTACAGATAGATCAAAATCATTAAAAAGATTTTTAACGAGACCATTCGACTTGAATTTTAAATTTAATTTATCTATTTTTAGCATCGTAATATTAGTGAGCGAATAATTTAAAGTTCAGTGAAATTAAGAATAATGATTTATGCTCTCCTCTAGTTTTCTAAATAAAATATTATCAGCGACGTAGCCAATGACAGCGATGATCAACATCATAGCAATTACTTCTGACATGTCTGAAAGGCTTCTGCCAAGCTCTAGGGTCTGACCTAAGCCAGAGCCGTTGATGAATAGCTCTCCGGCTATTAACGCTCGCCAAGCGAATGCCCAGCTAAGTCTTAAGCTACTAATTAACTGAGGAAGTATCGCTGGAATTATAATACGTTTATAGAGATCAAAGGATTCACATCCAAGCGAGCGTCCAGCGAGTATTAATTTAGGAGGAATATTTTTTACAGCGTTCTGCACACCGAGTGAGCATGGGATAAAAGCTTCTAGGATAACTATAAACAATACAGCTGACTCAGAGATCCCAAACCAAAGCAATGCTAAAGGAACCCAAGCCACACTTGGAATTGATTGTAACGCTGTCAGGCTTTCTCCGATACTGTTACTTAACTGTTTAAAGCGTGAAATAGCTAAGCCTAAAAAGATTCCTATGATAACTGCGGTGAAATAGCCTATGAGTACTCGCTTTGAAGATTGAAACAAAGCTGGAAAGTAAGCACCATCTAAAAAACCTCGTTTAAGAGTATTAAGTACCATTGAGGGGCTGGGTAAAAGATACGGCGGATAAATTTCAATTTTGCAAATTACGTACCAAAGCAGTAACAAGCTAAATAAAAAAATCACTCTGGTTTGAGGGCTTTTTCCTGATTTCTCAGTCATGAATAGAAATTATATCGGTTTATTCTGTTTCTGATTAAGCTTAATTATGGAAATGCGCCCTCGATTAACGGTAGATGTTATTTCACCATAGGTGCAGTTTTCCTCAAGTAAAGTTCTTATTGGGCTTTCTATGTCTTGAGCATTAGAACGTACTTGTGGTGGCATGGTCTTAAAATAATTTATTTTAGTCGCCATTTCTTCTTTAGTCTTATTAGTAAGAAGCGGGATGTCACTGAGTCTACGTCTTTTAGAATTCGTATCTGAGTTTGGATTATTATCGTTTTCGTTATTTCCTGAATTCATTTTTTATCTAGGATCTTATTAATTTATTTTTATACGTTAATTATTAAATTAAATTTATATCCTTTTTTAAAGTGTTTATAATCTCTTACCCCTAAAATGGGCATAGAAAACTAAAGTTGATACAAATTTAACACTTCTGTTAATGAAATTTTCTATAATATAATCAAAGTCAAAGTTTTATGGATAAGAGTCTTGAGCTTTCTGAAAGTCAAATTAAAGGTTTTGTGAATCTACTGAAGGATTCTGAGGAAAAGGTTTTGTCTTTAATGGCTCAACAGGTTTCTAATATGAGTCCAGACTCATTAAAGATGATAGAAGATTTAGCACAGAAGTCTAATGATGTAGATCTTCTAGATAACTGGTATCACGCTTCAAGGTTAAGCTTGAAATATATGATAGAAGATTGGAAAAGGCTTCATCGTCAGGATTTAGAGAGGGGTTTATTCTTGATATCAAGAATATATACCCCATATTTAAATGAACAGAGATACACTGAAATTTTAGATTCCTATGCAAATCGTGCAGCAGAGAAGCTTTCTGCTAAATCTACTAGTGATGAAGCTGTAGAAGCCATTAATAAAGTGCTATTCGAGGAAGAGAGATTCTCTGGTAATCAAGCTAATTACTATGATATTAGAAATAATTTTATTCACACCGTTATAGATACTAAGCTTGGTAACCCTATAGTTCTTTCATCTATTTATATGCTTGTCGCAAAGAGGCTTAAAGTACCAGTAAGTGGTATCGGTGCTCCAGGGCATTTTATTGTTAAGTTTGCAGATCAGCTTATAGACCCGTTCTTCTCTGGTAGAAGAATTACGAAAGAAGAGTGTGTTATTAGGGCTCAGGAGCTCAGCGTATTTTGGCGTGATGAGTATTTAGACCCTATCGAAGACTCTTTTATTATCGCTCGCTGTGTAAGAAACTTAATAGCCATTTATAAGCGTAATAATGAATTAGATAAAGCTTCTGATGTTTCTGAATTATTGAAACTGATTTAGGCTAACTATCCACTGCGGAAATACATAACCAAATCTAGTAGATCTAGTTAGTATTTTCATGATTGGGCGATAGATTCTGATATCTTCAATAAGCCATAGTGAGCGCATTCTATTTTGGTTCAGTTTCGCCATCTCAAAATAAGCCTGAGAATCAGTTTTCGAATCATAGGCAAGTAATCCCATAATCCTATATGCTTCTGCGAGTTCGTAAAAATCAAGAGTCTGAGGAAAGGCTATTTCACTAAATTTTTCTATAATATTTAGTGAAATTTTCCGCGCTTCTTGCCTTGCAGCCTCAGTTTTAAGGAAGTATAAATATTCAAGTCTGCTTGGAAAGTAGGGACTGCGGTTATCAATTTTACTTAAAAGTTCGTTATAAATAAATTCTCTGATTTCATGATCATTTAAATCTAATTTATTTTCTCCATAAAATGCTTTCTTAAGCTCTATGTGAGCTTTCTCGGTGTTCGTGAGTCCGTAAGCTTTAGCCGCTTCAAAGTCTTGATCGAAGATAAGCAGAGACTTTAGATCGTTTTTGAATTTACCATTCTTGGGAAATTTTTTAGTGGCGTATTCGAGGAGTGGGTAAACCTTTTGAATATCGCCATAAGCTATAAGTGCCGTGGTGAAAGCTTCTAAATTCTCTTCATCGTTAATTTTCAGGGAATCGTATTTATTAAAATCATTAATTACTTCATCAAGATTACCAGTGAGCAAGAGGTCTAAATTTTTTTCTGCGCTATTTAGTTTAGGCTTAGAAGCTTGAACTGTGTAATTCATCTCAAATAGGCTGATTATAGAAAGCTCTACTAAAAAGAAGCAGATAAGGGCTATAGAGAATCTGCTGAGCTTTTTCATATTTTAAAGAGATATTCTGCGTTCTGTGTCGTGATATTCATAATTTCAGTTTTTTCTAGACCTTTGATCTCAGAAAGCTGTTCTGCTACATAGTTTACGTAACTAGGCTCGTTTCGTTTTCCTCTTTGAGCTTGTGGGGCGAGGAAAGGACAGTCTGTCTCTACCAGAGTCTTTTCTAGAGGAACTACTGTAGCGACTTCTCTAAGTGATTTAGAGCTTTTAAAAGTGAGAATACCAGACCAAGATATAAAAAAACCTAATTCTATACAAGCAAGTGCAAAATCTTGACTACCAGTGAAGCAGTGAATAGTTCCATTACGATCAGATTTAGTGTTTTTAAAATGTGCTTCCAATATATTAAGTGTATCGCTTTCAGCATCACGTGTGTGGATAATTAAGGGAAGCTGAAATCTTTTGGCAAGTTCAATCTGCTTATTAAAAATTTCTCGCTGTTTTTCTTGCTCTGCTCCAGTAGTGCAGTGATAATAATCAAGACCAGTTTCACCAATAGCTCTGATTTTATGGTCTGGCTGGGCTAATTCTTTATCTAAAATAGCGAGTATCTCGCTTTCTGATTCATTATCCCATGAATGAAATTCTGTTGGGTGAACGCCTACGGCTATGTATAAATCACTAAAACCATTACCATTAAACTGTTTACTGAGTTTTAATAGGGTTTCTATTTCATTTACCCTACAGCAGGAGTGTAGTATTTTTCCTACACCTGAGTTAAATGCCCTCTCCATAACCTCTTCACGATCAGAATCATATTCATTAAAATTGATATGTGCATGCGTGTCTATGAGGATTGGAGTGGTCATTGTTTACTTAAAATTATCGTAATTACAATGACGTATTTTAGCAGTAAACTTTTTATGTTTATTCAATCTTTCTTCGATATTTTTTTTCTTATTTTGAATTTTATCGACTATAAGCTGCCCACTTGCCCATCTTTCTTTCATTTTTTCTTGGTTTTTTTTACTCATTTTATGAGTTTTATTTAACTGATTAATTTGGCTAATAATTACAGAGCGAACAGCGAGCTTATCTAAACACTGTTCCAAGTCATCACTCTCTAAAGCTGAGCTTAACTCTGTATCAATATCTTGAAGTTCATCAATACCATCATCAAAATCTCTAAATTTTCGCATTCTACTTCCTCCTCCTTAAAATTTTTTATCCACCTAATGATGAGACCGCGGCTTGTTGTTGTCTCATTTCAGCGTTTACTGAATCTAGTCTTGCATATTGTTTTTTTAACCTAGCCTCATAGTCATCGACGCTCTGATTGGCACGAACAAGACTACTATCAAGTGTTTTTTGACGTGAATCAAAAGTACTACTCATAGACTGTATAATTCCCGTGGAGCTATTAACATAAGTATCTAATAATGCATCAAGCTGTACAAGAATCCCGCTAGAACCATTATCAAAAGGCTCAATGTCGGTGTCAGCTTTACCATAAAGTAATTTATTTACGGCATTTGGATCTTGAGCTAAAGCTGTCGAGAATTTGCTATCAAGACTATAACCGGAGAATTTATTATCAGCCGCATTTAAAGTACTTTTAAAACCTATGTCTACTAGGGATTTATAACGATTGGAATCAGAAGAATCAAAGGCCGTGCCTAATAGCGCTTTAATTGAGCTGTCGAGCCTCTTTCCTAGTCTATTTTTCATTCCTCTAGCGAAACTTAATGTATCGCTTACTTGTTTAAAAACTTCATCTAGTTTGCTTTTATAATTACTACTATCTTCTGAAATCGTTACACTAACCGGGCTGTTCGTTTCTGTTAGCGCTTTTAATTCTAGGCTAATACCTGCAATGATCCCACTTACTGTATTACTGTTGCTGACTAAGGTCTCACCATTATTTTGGGTGGAAATCTGAAATTCGGCATTATTTCCTAAATCTTCATCATTTAATGCAAAAATGTTTAATATATTACTATTACCTGAGCTCAGTGGAATAGAGAGTGCACCAGTTTGAGTGTTTTTTAAATTGAAAGTACCGTTTAAAGTATCGTAGCTAGCTTTAACTTTGACATCGCCATCATTGTTTATTTTTTGTAGTAGATTGTCTATAGTATCTGTACTTGGATTAAAGGTAATTTCTTTCCCGTTTATGGTTAAAGAGGTTCCAGTAACCCCCATGCTAGAAAGTAAAGCTGTTTTTTTAGGAGATGAAAGATTTTGTATGCCAGTCACTGACCCTGCATTTATTTTTGCATTGCTTAACCCGAGTGCAGAAAGCAGATTACTAGTGTTTCCTGATGAACCCATGCTACTCACTCCATTTAAAGAGACCTTGCCATTTGTAAAAGTCGCAGTGACTCCTGAAAAACTATTATTGAGGAAGTCTACAATGTCTTGAAAGTCGGTGTCTGTACCTAATGTCTCGTCACTCAGGTCAAAAATACTGCCAATATTACTATCTATTGAGCTAGTGCTAATTGCACTTGCGCCAGTATTCCTATTAGTTAATGAGAATTTTCCAGTAGCAGTGTCATAGCTAGCTGTAACTCCGACATTGGTATTGTTATTTATAGCCGTGATCAAGGAGCTGATGGTGTCAGTGTTTGGGTCAAAGTTAATATCCGTACCGTTAATAGTCAGAACAGTGCCATTTATTCCTAGTGAATTAAGAGTATCACTGCTTTTAGGTATGTTTAATTTTTGGGTGCCTGTCACTGTCCCACTGTTAATGGTGCTTAAGCCAAGTGCATTTAATAAATTGCTGCTGTCAGCAGAATCCCCAAGCGTAGTAATTCCAGTTATTTCAATAGAACCATTCACGAGGCTTGCCCCCACTCCAGCAAAGCTGTTCGTGAGAAAATCTAATACTGACTGAACATCTGTGAGCCCAGAGGTACTAGCTGTTGTACCATTTATGGTGACAGAACCTTCTGTAATGCTAGTAACACCATTTAAATTCGCCTTAGATAGAAGATCGCTAGTGACTAAACCATTGCTTATTTGATTAGCGGATCGTTTGACGGTAGCAGTTTCTGTAAGGTCACTAAGTACTGCTGTTTGACCATTTATTGTTACTGAACCTGAAACTAGGGTGTCTTTGAAATTAAGATCTGTTAAGTTAGAAGCTCCAGTAACGCCAGTATTTATATACGTTGATGATTTTACTGAACTATTAGTCGCTAATTGAAGTACCTTTAAATCAAATGTCTGTGGGCTAGCTCTACCACTTACGCTTGCCGTAGCTTTATCTTTGTTTGAGACATTCACGGAATTGGAAACTAAGGTTGAGGCGTCGCTAGTTATATTACTGATACTGAGAAGATTTTTTAAGGTTCTTAATCTATCACGAAGAGTATTTACACTAGTTCTTTCTGTGTTTAACTCTGTCTTTTTTGTTTCGAGGGGTCTGATCTTGCTACTTACTTCTATATTAACTAATTGTGATATTAATCCCTGTGAGTCTATATTAGAGTTCATCCCAAGTAAACTTACGCTCATATATCTTATTAACCAAGCTTGATCTTTTTCGTTATACTGAAAATCACTTGTTTTTGGATTTCACTCTAGGTTTATAGGAGGAATAGATATAATGTATCGTTATGACTCTTAGTTCTCCACTGCGACATTTAGCCGTTATTATGGATGGTAATAGAAGATGGGCTAAGGCAAGAGGTTTATTTAGTGTTGAAGGACATAGGCAAGGAGTTAAAACCTTAAAAGCTTTAGTGAAAGAGTGTCTAAGCCTAGATATCAGTTATCTCACTGCTTATGCTTTTTCTTCTGAGAACTGGAAAAGAACAGCAAAAGAATTAGATTTTTTATTTGAGCTTTTAAAAGAGTCTGCTATTGATGAGTTAAGCTCCCTTAATGAGCAGGGTGTAAAGGTAAAGTTTCTTGGTGATTTATCTGTGTTTAAGAATACTAGTCTTTTAGAATCCTTGATGGATTTAGAAAAAGCTACCCAGCATAATAGTCGCCTTGTTTTTAATATTGCTCTTAATTATGGGGCGGTTGCTGAGCTTACTCGAGCCGTTAACATGATCGCTGAGTCACTTTCAGAAAAAGAGATACAGGAATTAGATGAAAATTCTTTTAAAGAATACTTATATACAGCAGATATACCCGATCCAGACGTCATTGTAAGGACAGGTGGGAAGCATAGGCTTAGTAATTATCTTTTATGGCAGGCTGCTTATTCTAAACTAATATTTACTGATATTCTCTGGCCTGATTTTGAATTAGATGATATAAAATCTCAGCTTAATATTCTAGTTTCGCGTTTATAATTTAGACTGTTAATTATGCAAGTTAGACCAGCTATTACCTCTAATGCTCGATTTCACCGAGATGCTTGGTTAGAGATTAATTTAGATCATTTAGAGAGTAATTTGCAGACTATTTACCAGCAGGCGAAAAAGCCACTTATATTGGTTTTAAAAGCTGATGCCTATGGGCATGGAGCTGGAGTTATAGCTAATATGCTTGATTCTTATTCCATGGTTCACGCTTATGCAGTGGCGAATATAGATGAGGCTATTAATCTAAGGCAGTCTACTGAAAAGAAAATTATTGTTTTAGGCATAACGCCAGAATGGTCATATAGTGTAGCTGTTGAAAAAAATATAGAGCTGACTATTGCAGATGAAAAATCTGCAGAAAAACTAAATCGTATCGCCTTTGATCTTTCTAAAGTCGCTAAAATTCATCTAAAACTAGATACAGGGATGAATCGTATTGGTTTTAAGGTAGAAAAGCCAGAATATTTTAAAGAGATTATCAAAAGAGTAGATATGCTTTTTAATCTGAAAATACAGAGTATTTTTTCACATTATTCTGCTTCTGAAGATGTACAGTTATGCGCTATTCAGACTACACGTTTTATTAATGCTACTGATAATATTAATTTCCCGCGTCATATCGCAAGCAGTAAAGCTGCTCGTCTTATAAATCAAGATCCTTTTGATTACGTGCGTGTCGGGATTGAGTTATTTGGTTTAGATAATCCTATCTTGAAACCAGTTATGTCTCTGCTTGCTAGAGCGGTTTTCATAAAACAAATAGGTCCAGGTGAAGCTGTGAGCTATAACGGGACTTGGAGTACTAAGCGAACTACTAAGATAGTTACACTACCATTGGGTTATGCTGATGGTATACCAAGAGCTTTATCGAATCGCATTAAAGCTTACGTTAACGAAAGCTTTATATCACAGGTAGGCTTGATAACCATGGATCAGATTATGTTTGACATTGGTGATACCGAAGATATTAAAGTTGGAGACCAAGTTGAGCTTATAGGTCCGCATTTACCACTTAAGGAATGGGCTAAATTATTAAATACTATTAGCTATGAATTAGTTACTTCTTTAAATTTACGTTTGCCGAAGGTTTATACGAGAGATTTATAGGCACTGTAGCGGAACTCCAATTTCTGCGTTTTCGTCGTCCTCATGATCCTCATGTATGCTTGATACACTGCGGTTATTCGTCCTCCTCAGCCTTGAACTTGTTCGTTCGGCTACAGTGCCTTAATTCTTCTGAAACGCAGATGGTTTCTCTGATGAATATTACAGAGATTTCATTCTCTTAACCTAGGCTTAAAAAAGATATGGTTTATGGAATGCATGGCGATAGGCGGACCTAATAACCCATTAGCGAACTTATTTATTAAGAATAATGCTACTGCTGGGCTTGCACCAAAAAATCAAACAGAGCAAGTTTCTTCTACTGAAGAAACCTCCGTTGATAATACAAGTAAGTCAGCTGGGCGTATTGCACAATTGCGTGCGGAAACTTTAGGTGATGTTTTTGGAACCGTAGGTGCTGATGCTGTAGCGAAGACCGCTGGAGCTAGTTCCGTTGCTTCTAGTGCAATTAAACTTGATAACACTTCTGGAATAACGGCGACAAGTGCTCTTGGAGAACCGAGTTCAGTTACTGCTATTAATAATCCAGTTTTTGGTGAAATCGCTGCTTCTGGAAATTCTGAAACAGCTTTCGCAAATCAACAGTTATTACTTGCAGCTAAAATGAGTCAGGCTGGTGGAATCAGTGGTGATTTTCAAGTTTCTACAGCGAATGCGGAGTTAGAGAAAGATAATAGACTACTAGCTTCAGTGGGCTAATATACAGCCTGTATCAGTTTTAGTTAATAAATTTTTTAAACCAAGGGCTAAAGAGTAAACATTTTTTAATGGCGGTTTTACCAGTATAAATACGCTTATCTGAAACATTCGGAATGAAACTTTCGTCTAAGAATTCGAAGTCTTCGCTTATATTAAAGTCAATCATAAACAACAGTTCACGATTAGCTAGTTTATGATCTGCATTTTCAGCTCGGCTAATGAAATTCAGCTCTGGCTCTGTTATTAATCGTAAAAAAAAGACTAGAGAACGGTGTTCCCAGATAGATGAATCGTAAATAAAGAAATATTTACAGGAGTTCACTTAAGACTGCAATGCTCATCTCTCTGTATACTTGGACCAAGCTTTTTATCGTGAAGTGCTTTACTGTACTGCTTCAGTTCAAGGATAGAGCCATCACATTTATGAATTTTAATGAAATTAGAAACGCCACGAGCAGCTAAAGGTAAGCCACCAGTGATTACCACGCTATCACCGTGATCGACGTAACCGCCTTTAATAAGGTGTTTTTCAATATTATAAATAGTATTAGTCGTTTCTTCGACTTCATCAAAATATATAGGAAGCACTCCCCAAACCATAGATAAGGAGTTATAGGTAAATTCATAAGTAGTCGCCGCGATAATTCTCGCTTCAGGACGCAGTCTAGATACCATCATCGCACTTTTTCCAGAACAAGAAAATACTACTATATTCTCTATATGCTGTAATTTAGAAAAAGTCTCAACGGCTTGAGCTATCGCATAACGATTAATATCGTCTGTCTGATTAGGATCTAAGTCTTTAAGGTTACGCCTCTCAACTTTAATTTCACCAGATTTTTCTACTTCTAGAGCGATTTTCGCCATCATCTGAATAGTCTCTTTAGGGAAAGCACCAGTGGCTGTTTCATTAGAAAGCATGATCGCATCAGTACCATCAAGAATAGCGTTCGCTACATCTGAAACTTCTGCACGTGTAGGAAACGGTTTCGTAATCATCGAATCCATCATCTGCGTAGCGGTAATAGCAAATTTCTTCTTATAATTAGCTCTACTGATGATCTGCTTCTGTATCATCGGAACTTTTTCTGGTTCTAATTCTACGCCTAGATCACCACGCGCTACCATTACACCATCTACTACATCTAAAATTTCATCTAACTCAGCTACAGCTTGTGGTTTTTCAATTTTAGCGATTACTTTAATCGGTAACTGGTCTACATTGCACTCGTCGATTAGTTTTCTAAGTTCGAGTACGTCATCTGCGGTCTTAACAAAAGATAGGGCGATGAATTCAGCAGAATGTTTGACTGCTTGTACTATATCTTCTCTGTCTTTATCTGTTATAGAAGCTAAATTAGCTTGGTGTGATTCAGGAAGATTCACTCCCTTATTAGATTTAATGACTCCACCAAAGATGACGTTACATCTAACGTCATTACCTTTAACTTCCGTAGCACGTAACCTAATTAAACCATCGTCTATAAGGACTTGCTGGCCAGCAAGTACATCTTTAGTTAGTGCTGGGTAGTTACGAATAAAAATTCTTTTTAGTGAGACGCTAGCTGAATAGTCCGCTGTATCAGCATCAGAGGTAAGGATAATTTCTTCGCCTTGTTTAATAATGACTCCTTCGTCTGGCAGTGTCCCAGTCCTGATTTTAGGTCCCTGAATGTCTACTAAAATACCTATAGGTCTTTTTAATTCTTTAGCGATTTTACGCACTCTGTTAAGTCTTTCTGCTCTTGAATCCCAGTCTCCGTGGGAACAATTAAGCCTAGCTACATTCATTCCAGCAAGAATAAGTTCTCTTATAGTCTCCTCTGTTTCAGAAGCTGGTCCTAGCGTCGCTACTATTTTAGTTTTTGGGGTATTTCTTAAATTGAGGTTAGACATATGATATTTTTCCTAGTATGCTAGAAGCCTTAGCGCCAGTGGAGCTTGGAACATTGTTAGCCATCCTATTATAGCTTGTATAAGCTAGTAAAGAGAATAAAATCGCTTCTTTATACTGACTCATAATCCCACACTGCTGATGATCACTAAAAGTTATGGCTGGATTTAGTTCCTTTAGTTTTTCTGCAAGAAAGTTATTGTTAATACCGCCTCCAGAAATTAGTACTTTGCTAATGGGATATTTCTGTAGCTCTGTGCTAATGGTTTTGGCTGTTAAGTAAGTAGCTGAGCTGATAATGTTTTGTGTATTCCCTAAATCTAAAAATTTATCTGCAAATTTATGATTAAACAGCTCTCGCCCTGTAGATTTGGGCGGAGGGAGTCTAAAATAATCGGTGTTTTTAATAAGATTATCGACGAATTTTTCATTGACTTTACCTTTGAAAGCTATTTCGCCATTTTTATCAAAAGGTTTATTGTAGAGCTTTTGGCAGAGATTATCGATCAAGGTATTACCTGGTCCTGTGTCATAAGCTATGCAGGGAGAGTCTTTCACTAAGACTGTGATATTCGCGATACCGCCAATGTTTAAAGTAGCGATATTTTCGCTGTCAGATCTCACTAATCTATCATCTAAAAAGCTTATTAAAGGTGCACCACCACCACCACGTGCCATATCTGCTGGTCTGAAATCTGAGATAGTGTCAATGTTAGTGAGATTAGCTATTAGAGATCCTTCACCTAACTGCCATGTACTTTCCTTACCGTGGAAAATCGTCTGTCCATGAATGCCAATAAGATATATCTGTTCATTATATTTTTCTTTAAAAGAGTTTATACTTTCAGCGAGAAAACGACTAAAGGCGAAATTCAGATTAGAGATTTCATCTAAATTACCATTCTGTTTATTTATAAGTTTTTCAAAAATAGTTCTAAGCGTAGGATCGAAGGGAACGCTGTCCTCGCGAATCACTGAGTAATTTTTAAGATTATGAATGTCATGCCAGTCTATCAGCGCAAAGTCAATTGCATCTACTGAGGTACCGGTGTTAACGCCTAGGACTCGCATTTAAACTTTCACCTTTAAAAAATTTTTTAAAAGCTGATGACCATATTCAGAGAGTATGGACTCTGGGTGATACTGAACACCGAAGAGATTTTTAAAATCTTTATGGGTAACAGCCATGACTAGTTCATCTGCAGTTTTAGCGATTATTCGTAAATTAGAATCCTGAATACTAGATCTGTCTATGACAAGTGAGTGATAGCGAGTCGCAGTGAAATGTTTAGGGATATCTCGAAAAAGTTCTGAACTCTCATCATGCTCTATGACACTGGTTTTCCCGTGCATAAGATAAGGAGCCTTAACGACTTCTCCCCCGAAAGCCTCTCCTATAGCCTGATGTCCAAGGCAGACGCCTAGAATGGGGATCTTCGCTGCTAATAGTTTAATCGATTCGATACTGAGTTTAGAATCTTTAGGTTTACCCGGACCAGGAGAAATGAGTATATGAGTAATATGTTCGGCTTTTAAAAAATTTTCTAATTCAGAGCTGGGGAATTCATCATTCCTAATTACTTTTACTTCTGCTCCTATCTCTCCTAGGTACTGGACTAGGTTATAGGTGAAGCTGTCGTAATTATCAATGACTAAGACTTTAGGAGACATTTATTCTAATGATACAAGACTATCTTAAGGGCTTAACAGTTTATTTCTAATTATGGGATTACCGAAGCTTAACCTCGCTTAGATAAATTAATATTATGGATATATCATCTATATTTACAGTATCTTTGCCTGGATTAACAGATATACAGAAGAAAGCTTTTGAAACGTCAATTAAAGAGGCTGATGTTAATCGTGATAATATCCTTGATCAAAAGGAATTTACAGAAGCTACTAAAAAATTCAGTAAGACCGATGAGTTTAAAAGTCTTTCAGTAGAAAATAAAAACCTTTTTACAGAAAAACTAAATCCAGATGCCATATGGGGTCAGCAGTCGGGTGTTACATCTGTTATTAATTTTGATGGTAATAAATTACAGACTGAGTATTATGAGAAAGCCTTAAAAGAAGGTAAGAAAGGTGAAGATGGTAAACCTTTGGTTACTAAGGATCAGTTGGATTTTGCGAAGCAAAATGGTTTTGGGGATGTGAATGGTGATGGCAAGATCACTGGTAATGAGTTAAAAATCGCTGATATTAATGGTGATGGAAAAGTAGATGCTCAGGATGGCGATATTAATAAGGATCGTAAGATTAATAAAGAAGATAGAGGTATTAATTTAGGATCTAGTGAAACCAACTCTAGTAATGGCTTTGATCCTAAAATATTCGCGAAATTTCTTGAAGACCTTATTAAGATTTGGGCTCCAAAGAGACGCTAGTTCTAGTGTAGAATACAGCAACTAAAACTCCTTAATCTGTATTTAATCTTTTTCGAGTAAACCTAATAGTAGAGGTATTTTATGCGTTATTTTAGTAATGCCCTAGAGGATAGAAGAGTTTATATTGGAGATTCTGGAATTAATCCTTATGCGGGTCTTCCTAGAACTCGTTCTGCTGAAGTACTTCAGAAATTGACTGCTGGAAAAACTTTAACGGAAGCGACGACTGTTAGTAATATTACAAATACTAATCCAGTAGATTCCTTTACTAATACTAATCTTGGGTCTTCTAATTCTTTTAAATTATTATCAAGTGTTAATGGTAATAATAATAGCGATAATAATGGCGATAATACCTCTGCCTGGATTGATGCTGGGGCGGCTTCCAATTATTCAAATCCTGATAATACTGATGCTTCTCCTCGGTATTCTGATCTATCTCCTGCAATGAGAGCACACGTAGATAAATTTGGGGAGACCCCTACCTATGTTGGTAGTGATGGGAAGGTTCATGTTGACCGTGAAGCACTGATTCAAAGAGTTGTTGATTATTATGCTGGTCCCGAAGGCGGGTCGATGAATTTAAATAAGTTCTCTGTTTCAAATTTTATGGCTGCTGGTAATGATGAGCGTATAGCTATGCTTGGAGATATGCGAAAGCAAAACGACGCAGATAAAGCTGCTAAGTTCGAAAAAGATCTGAAACTCGCACAAGAACGTGATGCGGCGAAAGCAGCATCAAATAATCCAGCAGCATCCGGTAGTAACACAACAGCACAGGTAATAGGTACCATCGGGAAAGTAATAACGATGCTTGTCTAGCAACACAAACGCAATTTATGCCTAAGCCGTCTGCATCTTACCAGAAGCGATATCATTCGCTACGTTAGCAGGAACTTCTTCATAAGCATAGAATTCCATTGTAAACGTTCCTTGACCTTTAGTTTTATTTCTAATGTCAGTCGCATAGCCAAACATGTTCGCTAGTGGAACTATAGTCATTACGTGTGATTGACCGCCTAAAGTTTCCATTTTCTCTACACGACCACGTCTAGAAGAGATATCTCCGATAACATCACCCATGTATTCTTCTGGAACTTCGATGTCGACTTTCATCACAGGCTCAAGTAATACTGGCTGTGCTTTTTTCGTACCATCTTTAAACGCCATAGAACCAGCGATATTAAATGCCATCTCAGAAGAGTCTACGTCGTGGTAAGAACCGTGATTTAGAGTCGCTCTAATACCTAACATCTCATAACCAGCAAGAACTCCAGAGAGCATAGCTTCTTTAACACCTTTCTCTACAGCTGGAATATATTCTCTAGGGATTACACCACCGACGATCTTATTCACGAATTCGAAATTCGGTAGATCTTCGCCTTCAGCATCTTTACCTATCGGTAACGGTTCGAAATCGATAACAACGTGACCATACTGACCTCTACCACCAGACTGCTTAGCATATTTCATGTCAGATGTAGATTTGCCTCTAATCGTCTCTCTATAAGCTACTTGTGGCTTACCAACGTCAGCCTCTACTTTAAATTCACGCTTAAGTCTATCTACAAGAATCTCTAAGTGAAGCTCACCCATACCAGAGATGATAGTTTGACCAGTTTCGTGATCTACTTTTACTTGGAAAGTAGGATCTTCTTCAGCTAATTTATGCAGAGATAAAGATAGTTTCTCTTGATCTGCTTTAGTTTTAGGTTCTACTGCTACAGAGATAACTGGTTCTGGGATGAATAATGACTCAAGTACTACTTGCTTCTTCTCGTCACAGAAAGTGTTTCCAGTGGTAGTGTCTTTGAAACCTACTACAGCACCGATGTCTCCCGCTCTTAATTCGTCGATCTCACTGCGATCATCTGCCATCATCTTGATGATACGAGAGATACGCTCTTTTTTACCGGTAGATGAATTGTAAACATAGCTACCAGCAGTGATAAATCCAGAGTACATTCTAACGAAAGTTAAACGTCCAACAAATGGGTCAGTCATTACTTTAAACGCTAGACCAGCCATAGGCTCATCATCATCGCACTTACGAACTACTTCTTCACCTTTAAGGTCAATGCCTTTGATTTGTTCTACATCTATAGGGCTTGGAAGGTAATCTACGACAGCGTCTAATACTTTTTGGATACCTTTATTTTTAAAAGCTGATCCGCAAAGCATAGGAATAACTTCAAGCTTAATAGTCGCTCTTCTTAATCCAGCTCTAACTTCTTCTAATGTGAAAGCATCTTCACCTTCTTCAAGATATCTGTTCATCATATCTTCATCAGTTTCAGCGATAGCTTCAATAAGCTGAGTGCGCATTTCGGCACATTTTTCAGCTAAATTTGCTGGGTAACCGTCGATGATCTCTATATCTTTTCCTAGGTCATCTTTATGGATATGAGTTTTCTTTTCTACTAGATCTACTACGCCTTCGAACTGATCTTCAGCACCGATAGGACACTGAATAGGAACAGCATTCACGCGCATATCATTACGTAACTGATCTTTTACTCTAAAGAAATTAGCACCAGATCTATCCATCTTATTAACGAATACTACACGTGGTACTTTATAACGGTCTGCCTGTCTCCAAACTGTCTTAGTTTGAGGCTGAACACCACCTACTGAACAAAGGGTAATAATAACTGAGTCTAGAACTCTCATAGAGCGCTCAACTTCGATAGTAAAGTCAACGTGTCCAGGAGTATCAATAAGGTTAATATATTTATCTTTCCATGTCGTAGAAATCGCAGCAGCTGTAATCGTGATTCCACGCTCTTTTTCCTGCTCCATCCAGTCTGTAACTGAAGTACCTTCATGTACTTCACCGATTTTGTGGACTACGCCACTGTAAAATAAAATTCTTTCGGTAGTAGTAGTTTTACCAGCGTCGATGTGAGCTGCGATACCGATATTTCTGAAGTCTTCTCTCTTAATTTTTCTAGCCATGTTATTTCCTTAGGGTCAAATTGACCTTAGCGATTATAGCACTTAAGAGACCAGGGTACAACTTCATTTTCTGCGTTTTCGTTGTCGTTGTGCGGTGGTCTCTTGAATAGTAAAGGTCGCATTTTGGATAAAATACCCTTGTTATTTTGCCTAGAATTAGGGTATAATGCCAAGGGTGAATCGTTTAAGTAGGAGAGCGTTAATAAAATGGCAGGCAGATAAGCATCCGCATCCTATCGTCGTGCGTGGTGCTAGGCAGGTCGGGAAAAGTTTTCTCCTAGAGCGTTTTGCTAAGGAAAATTTTAAGACGGCGGTCATTATAAATTTTGAATATGATTTTGAATTTTATGAAGATTTCGAGACTTTAGATCCAGTACATATAGTTAATCAGATATATTTAAAACGAAATATCGAAATTAAAACAGGTGAGAGTTTAATTTTTTTAGATGAGGTACAGCTTTTCCCGAAGGCGATTCAAGCTCTAAGGTATTTTTATGAAAAAATGCCAGGCTTGCATGTTATAGCCGCAGGTTCTTTAGTGGATTTCGCGTTAAAGCAGGAGCCAGTCTCTATGCCAGTTGGTAGAGTGCATTATTTTTATATGCATCCACTGAGTTTTAGAGAATTTTTAGAGGCGCAGGGATTAGTGGGCTATCTGAAATTTATAGATGACTTAGATTTTACTAAATCTACACATGCACTTAGGAAAGCTTTAAAAGCGAAGTCTGGAATAACATCTTCTGGGAATGCTCTGCATGAAAAGCTTTTAGCCGAAGTGCAGAAATATTTACTGCTTGGTGGTATGCCAGCTGTGCTTAGAGAGTATTTAAATAATGATAAGCAGTTCCCTTTAGCTTTTAGAGAACAGAGGCAGATTTTAAACACTTATATAGATGATTTTCGTAAATATGGTAAAAACTCTGAATTCTATTATCTGCGCAAAAGCTTTGAGCGTGCTCCACACCTTATCTCTAAGAAATTTAAGTATTCACAGCTAGATCCAGAATCTAAGAGTACTCATTTGAAACAAGCTCTAGAGCATTTAATTGATGCACATTTATTTACTAAGGTGAGGGCGACTAGCGGGATTGTGACTCCACTGGAGCTAAATGCTTCTGATAGTGATTTTAAAATTATCGGTCTTGACTGTGGTTTAGTGCAAAATCTTCTCAGTGCTAATAATGAAAGCCTTTATGTGAGTGATTTCAGCTCAGGGTTAATCACGGAGCAGTTCGTCGGGCAGGAGCTGAGAGTTTATGTAGATCCGTATGATTTAAAGAAGCTGTATTATTGGTTCAATGATGCTAAAAATGCAAGTGCAGAGATAGATTATCTTATTGAAGTCGGTAAGCATATTATTCCAGTTGAAGTGAAAGCCTCTCATCGAGGCAGGCTTAAGAGCCTTAGATATTTTATGGATAAATATAAAGCGCCATTAGGTATTAGAATTTCGGCTAATCCGCTTAGCTTTGAAGAGGGGGTTCTGAGTGTGCCTTTTTATGCGGTGTCTGAGATAAATAGATTAGTGGAAATGCTGTTTCTGGAAAATTAGTATTTTTGGAAATAGTGTTTCCAATTTCAGGGTAAAATAATAGATAAGTGGGAAAATATACACATGTACGAAAGGTTACTGAAAAAGCCATTAGAAAATCAGAATAGTTTTTTTCTTTTCGGGGCGAGGGGGACTGGTAAAAGCTACTGGCTGAAGAATAACGTTAAAGATTCGATTATTTTTAACCTGCTTGAAGCAGAGCTTAAGATGGAGTTTAGTCTTAGACCAGAGAATCTTGAAAGGCAGATCCCACCAGGGTATCAGGGGTGGATAATTTTAGATGAAATTCAGAAAGCACCAGGTCTTTTAGATACAGTTCACAGACTGATAGAGGAGAAGGATTATAAATTTATACTTACTAGCTCTAGTGCAAGAAAATTAAAAAAGCTAGGTGTGAATCTCCTAGCTGGGCGCGCGCATACTTATCACATGTATCCCTTGACTTCTAAGGAGCTTAAAAAAGACTTTGAGCTTAAAACGGCTTTAAGTAAAGGGATGCTGCCGACTATATATAAATCTGGTCAGTCTGCGGCTACTAAGTATCTTAATTCTTACGCCAAAACTTATCTCTATGAAGAAATTATGCAAGAAGGGCTGAGCCGAAATTTAGAGGCTTTTAGTAGATTCTTAGAAGCCGCAAGCTTCTCGCAGGCAAGTGTTTTAAATATTTCTACTGTCGCAAGAGAAGTGGGGATCAATGCTAGAACTATTTCTAATTATTTTGATTTACTGGAGGATATGCTGCTAAGCTATCGCTTACCAGTTTTTAGCAGAAGGGCGAAGCGAAAATTAATAGATCATCCTAAGTTTTATTTTTTTGATGTAGGGGTTTATCAATCAGTGAGACCGAAGGGTTTTTTAGATTCGCTAGAAGAAATAGAGGGACACGCTTTAGAGACTTTGATTTTACAGGAGTTAATAGCGCTCAATGAATATTGTGAGCTTGGCTGTAAAATTTACTATTGGCGGACAGTTAATGGTCAAGAAGTGGATTTCATATTATATGGACCTAAGAATTTTCTTGCTATAGAAGTAAAACGCTCAAAGTCTGTGAATTCTACTGATTTAAAAAGCCTAAAACTCTTTCAGGAAGATTATCCTGAAGCTAAAGCTTATATGGTTTATGGTGGTGATAAGAAATTATTTCTAGAAAATGGCGTGGAGTGTTTAGGGGTAGAGGGGTTTTTTAAAGATTTATCTAAGATACTTGGGGTGAATGTTTAGCGGACATGGTTCTAATTATACTCTTCGACTAAATACTCAGAGATGTTCCTCGTTTTAGTGTCGAAATTAATACCTATCAGAAAAAGTTTTTTCGGGATATTAGAATATTTTTCATAATATTCTTTATCTTTAATCTGTTTTAAAGCCGCTTCAGCAGAGCTGTCTATCTTAAATTCAAAGAGATAAATATTATCATCTGCTTCTAGCACTAAATCTATTCTGCCATCACTGGTTCTATCTTCGATATTGACGTTAAAGCTCGTGGAACGCATTAATAAATAGAAAATTAGCTGAAAGTATTTTTCGTCTAGATTGCGCTTAGGGATTATGTCATAAGGGATGGAAGCGAAATAGGACTTTAATTTAGACATGAAAGATTCTAAATCATTTTCTAGTATCATGTCGCTGAGAGCGATGACGAAGGAGCTGACGTTAGCTGAGTTTTCTTCTGAATAGCCAGCGAGGAGATTATGAATCAGGGCGATTTTCACTTCGTTGTTAGGGTAAGTTAGAGAAAAAGAAGTCATGTCAGCCCTGCATTTAGCCTCTTTAATAGTTAGGTAACCAGTGTCAAACATAAGCGGTATGACAGGTATGGATTCTAAATCGTAGCTATCTAGCTCAAATTCAGAGATGTTAACTTCTTTTTCAAAGTTTTTGACATCAGGGTTTTCTTTTTTGATGAGGTTAATTAAAAAGGTCGGCGTGCCAGTGGCGAACCAGTGGGAACTGAATTTCTGTTTTTTAAATAAAAGCAGTGTGGAAAAGGGATTATAAACTTTAATTTTAGCTTCAGAAAATCTATAGCCGTTATACCAGTATCTGATTTTATTTAAAGTCTTTTCCTTTGTCAGTGAGAAGACTTCACTTAATTCATTTATATGATCTTGAAAATAAAACTCTAATTCATCTTGGGTGTAGCCAAGTAAGCTAGAGGATTTCTGATCCATGGTTAAAATTTCAAGATTATTTAAACCTGAGAAAATGGAAGTCTTAGCGAATTTACTCACGCCTGTTAGGAAAACGAATCTGAGCGAAGCATCTTCGTCTTTAAGCACTTTATAAAAATTTCTCAGTAAATCCCTGTTTTCATTAGCTTTAGGAATATCATTTATATGATTAATGATAGGACCATCGTATTCATCAACCAGCACTACGACTTTCATGCGAGTCTTCTGGTGAAGCTTATGGATTAAATCCGTGAAAACTATGTCCACATAAGGCTTTAAATCCAGCTCAATGTCGTATTCTTCAGCGATATAGTTAAGCTGTATTTTAATTCTAGTCTCCATGGTATCGGTTTCACCGACTTGGCTATTAGCCATAGAGAGTTTAATTACAGGGTGTTTCTCCCAAGTATAGTCAGAATCATAGATCCAGAGATTTTTAAAAAGTTCTTTCTCGCCTTTAAAAATAGAGCTTAGCGTAGAGACGAGCAGAGATTTACCAAAACGGCGTGGGCGAGAGAGGAAATAGACTCCTTGTTCTCCCTTCACTAATTCATAGAGGTGCTTAGTTTTATCAACGTAAATATAATTCCCTTGAATAAGGTTTTCAAAGGTTTGGATGCCGATAGGTAAGTCTTTAGGTTTCAATCAAGCTACTTGAACGCCGATGTATTTTCTGCCTTTAGAAACATAAAATTCTACTTTACCATTCGCTACAGCGAACAAAGTATCATCTTTACCGATCATTACATTAAAACCAGGGTGAACTTTAGTTCCTCTTTGGCGGATTAGGATATTACCAGCTCTAACTACTTCACCAGCGTATTTCTTGACGCCAAGTCTCTTCGACTCCGAATCACGGCCGTTTTTAGTACTACCTACACCTTTCTTTGATGCCATAAGAGGAATTATTATAGCAGGTTCTTTGGTTGTAAATATGTTTGGGATTAAATAAAAATATTAAACTGCAATTAAGCAAAGGTAAGAAGTTGTTGATTGCCGGCTGTATTAAAGGTGTGATTGTGGTACTTGTTAGTTTAACTTTATTTACGCAATAGTACCCATTGCACCAGGTTGAGCGTTTTCTGGGGCTATACTAATTTGTAAGCCATTACCGATGTTAGCTTCACCAAAATAATTTTTAGCTGCGACACTAAAGTCGAGCATATGGTTCTTGCTGTGTCCAGCAACTCCTGGTCCAACATCATTTACGCGTATGATGGCCTCTTTTCCTGTTTTAGAGTCCTTAACTCTAACATTTATTGGCTTTGCTAATGTCTTTCCGCCAGGCATTGTTTCTGCTGAGGTGAGATATTCTGGTGGCAATAAAGCAAGTAATGGGGGGAACGCTGCTGCTGAGAAAACTTCTGGTTTATAGCCTTCACCCGTTGCTGTGGCTGGAAGACCATCTTTAGTCTTTATGCCGCTTGCGTTGATACCGCCTAATGCAGGATCGTAGTAAGTTGCTTTAGCACCAGTTGCTAAGCTTTGAAGACCACCTGCCAAGCTTTGAACGCCAGTTGCTAAGATTGGGTTTGTGGCTTGGGTTTGGGTGTTTGTGGTTTGAGTATTTGTGCTTGCCTGGGTGCTTGAAGCACGATTTGATAATCCGCTTGCGATGTTTGCGTAAAAATTATAATAAAACTGTTCTATTGTTGAGTTCATTTGTTGAGTTGAATTATCACTTAGATTACTATGCTTAGATATATAAAGATTTTTTGATTGCAAGATTGATATTTTTTTAAATTAAATAAGAGTCTTTATCAATAATGATTTGAGATATTAAGCTACGCCTAACAAGCCTTTTAGTCTCTTGAATGCTGTAAGTCCAGCGTTTGTGTTCGAATTATTTCCTTTTATAGGGTCTTTAGCTGCTTTTGCTTCTGCAGCTGCCACTACCTCAGGTTTTAATTGAGTTAAAGTCACATTCTCGCCAGGGTTGGTATCTTGCATTAAATCAAAAGTAGTAACATGAGTGCCTAATCCTCTTCCTTCTACAGCGAGTTCTGGTTTATGAGCTCCGATAAGTTTGTATTTTATTGTTTGTGTACCGTTTGGACCTTTTTCTATCCAAGCATCTGAAACAACGGAAACATGACCACCATCTTTACCAGAATAAGTATAAATTGAACCAATCAGAGCTTTTTTTACGGCAGCATCACCTTGTTGAATTAACGATCCAACAAGATCTTTATTAACTCTCTGACTTTTCTCACCAAGACCTGCAGCTTCGACCGCCCCAGAGAATCCTTTGATTCTCTTCTCCATGTCCTCGACTTCCTTCCATACATAGGCTTGTGGTTTATGAGGTTCAAGTTTCTTAAAATCTTCCGGGGTTAAATAATTCTTTAAGAACCCCCATAAGCTAGTAACGCAATCCATGCCATTAGACTCGGATGGATCTGTCCTTGCATAGCACATTCCATTGTCTCTTGCTGCAGTTAAAAAATTTTCGAACGATTTTTTGAAAGCTTGACCAGAAGAACCATTGGATGAACTTGTTGTGCCAGTGATAGGGTTATTTCCAGCTATAGGATTTGGTAATGTGCCATTTGCAGGGTTAGTTGCAGCAATAGTAGTTGACGAGTTTGTGGACAACACTAATCCTCTATAGAAATTTATATAATAATCCAGCATTGTCGGACTGACCATCAAAACCCCTTCGTCGTTTTAAAATACATACTACATACTACAAGTAAAAAAGGGTTATATGATTGATATTAAAATAATGGTGAGGCGAGAAAAGATTAAGCTGAAATAGAATCTACCATAAGTCTAGAGTATGGTTGTCTGTGTCCTTGCTTTAATCTTGTACCTTTTTTAGGTTTCTGCTTGTAAACAATTACTTTTTTATCTTTAAAATTTTTCATGAAAGATAAACTAACAGAAGCTCCTTTTACAAAAGGAGTACCAGTTAATAATTTATCTCCCTTAGATATTAAGCAAACAGTCTCAAATTTAATAGGAGTTGGGCTTTCGCTTAAAGAAGCGTCAAGTAGGTCAACGTCAATAAATCTTCCTTCTTCAACCTTGAACTGCTTTCCTGATATTTCTACTATAGCGTAATCCATAAGAAATAAGATTCTAGCATTTTCAATAATAATTTATTTCAAGTATGGTGTGATTTTAAGATTTTTTAAACTAATTTAGAATATCGTGATTAAGCTAAAACCTTCCCATAGATGGGACGACCAATTTCCAAAATCTTAGGGAATTGTTCTGAATATCTTGATTCAAAATCATTCCAGCTGATAGTTTGTTTTCCAGCAGTATTATCAATAAATCCAATCTGTGGTTTACCGTTTTCAAGTATAAGATTACCCTGATTATCACATAAATAAGTTATGGTAAGCGCATGATGACCTTGACCGCTGTCTTGTGCTCCTCCCACATTCTTTAGGGCACCGTCGCTACCAAGGCTTAATGTGTCACCTACTTTCAGTATCCCTTGCTGAACAGCTTCTTTAATTTCTTTCATGCTGCGTCCTTGAAATTTTCCTGTTAATTCTTTATTTGCAATAGTACTTATGTTATTCCCTATTATTTTCGAAGAATCTGTTCCTAGTAATTTTTGGGCATGTCGAGCTGAATAAAGCGTAGCTTGTACGCAACTACCAGGAGCATCAGAACGTACACCTCTATATCCAATAGTCCCTTTATCGAAAGAATTAAGTGCTTGAGCAATCTTTATTTGAGATTGGTCTATAGGTCCATTGTTAGTGGATACTGTTGATGTTTGGGAAGTGGTCCGAGAATTTGTTCCAGGTGGAGTTACTGGTGTCATATCGCTCATCATTGAATTGTAGAATTGTTGATAATATTGATTTATGGAAAGTAAGGCATTCATTGTTTTAATTCCTATCTACATAATATAAAGGCAAGGCAGATATCATTTGATAAGCTTTTAAGCTGCGGCTGTTAAAACATTACCCTTGAATCCATTTACAAAAGGATCAACAACTAAATCTTTTGCAGTTCTACTCACTTCACCTGCTTTTGTGAAAAGAGTATTGCTCTTTTCTTTGATGATTCCTTGAAGCTCTTTTCTTAAATTTTCTCCTGCAAGATTCATTTTAGATTGTTCTTTATTATAGCTTGATGAAAAAGTCTGAGTGTTTATGAATGCATTATTCTTACCCACCGCACCTTGCTGTATATTTATTCCAGATTGACTGAGTTGGACTTCTCTCTCTCTCCATATTTTGTTACTTAAGTGCAGTTGATCAATTTGTTCAACTGATAATTTTGATTTATTGAGTGTATTATATTCATCTAATGATGACTTGAAGCTTTCTGGGGAGAGCTTTCCTTGGTTTTTATATCTTAAAGCTTGATTAATACTTATTTCGTGACCATCCACTTTAATAGTTTTATCCTTTAGTGATTCCCATTGTGTTGAATTTTGTTTTTGTGTTAAAAGTGTTTGTGGTTCTATATTAGAAAAGAAGTCTTTATTCTTATGACCAACGTTGAAATTTTCTAGAGTTTTAGTAATGGTATTACCAAGTTCAGTATCTTTGTTTTTATCAAACAATTTTACTGCTTCTTCTAAGGAAGTATTAGTGGCTTTACCATCTTTAAGCATTTTAATTTCAACATTCTTGAGGTCTTTCCAAGAATCTAGGCTGGATAATTTGCTAAAGTCAGTAACGATTTCATTTAGATTAAGTGCTTGTTTTCCCTTCTCTGCAGCCTTTGCCCCAAGTGTAGCGGCATCTACTGCATTATCTAAACCTTTATTTAAATCGGCAATGACACTACCAGCTTTACTTGCTTCAGTAAATATTCCTTTTAATTTGGCAACATCCGCAATCCCACCTATAACTGGTAGTGCGGAGAATAGGTAACCACCAGCTTCCACGAATGTATCAATGCCAAGTTTTCCTTGAGCAAGACCTCTAAGTAATACGCCACCTGCGGAAGTAAGATCGGTAATAGCATCTAAAGGATTAAAAAATGACTTGGCGATAGTTCCAACGGCTCCACCAATTGAATCAACACTGCTAAAAGTTTCACCAACACAAAAAGCCATTAGAAAATCTGTTAAATTCCCACCCGCTCCTTTGGGTTTTATGTAAGGATTACTCCCATTTTCCTTGGCAGACCCCATGAATCCGTCAATGGCGTTATCCCCATTTTGCATTACTTCACCAAAAATCCCTCCTGGGGTAAATTTGTTTACAGAGAAACTTCTATTTCCTATTGCTCCTAATAAATTCATATGTATAGATAAAGTGTATTAATGTATTTTTTTTACAATTTCTTGTAAAATGTATTAACTTTTTGTTTTGTATTGACATCGGTCTATGGCTATTTGGAAATAATAGTGAATAGTTTTGTCCGAAAATCTAATAAAGGAGTCTAATGGTAGTAAAGTATGGTTTTGACCTAGGTTGGAGTGCGCTTAAAGCAATGGGTAATTCTATTGGGAAAAATACACCGAGTTTATTCAAGAAAGGTTGGATTGGTCTTAATGGGATCGGAGCTCCCGAGGAAGCTGTAGAGAGTTTAGTTAAAAATAACATTGATGACGCAGCCAAGGGAGTAGCTAAGTGGGATGGGGATACTATTGATTTAATGCGGCTTGGTGGCAAAATAATGGAAACAGCATGGTGGTTGCCAGTATTAGGTAGAGTTGGTGGGGCAATTGATGATGTCTCACATTTGAAAGATGTTAATCTTTCCGCTGGTGGTAACATAGAAACTGCTTCAGAAAATAACTTTCAGTTAGGATTGGATCTAAGTTCTGCTGGGATGTTTGTGGCTGCGTTAGCTGTAAAAAATCCAGCTGCGAAAAAAGCTTTAAGAGCGGGAGGCTTTACGCTCGGTCTTACGCGTGATGCACACAATGCTGCAATGGATTCTGGACGTGGTAAGTCGACTTTCTATGATGATTGGAGTTGGCGAGGAAAATATGCAACTATTTATACTGATCAAAATGGTTACAGGCGGAGTACCTTTGCTCCTCTACTTACATATCATCATGAAACAGATAGTAAAACTGGTTTTAATTATGGTTATACCAAGCTCTATGTTGACGGGGCTTCAAATATAGAGAGATATAAAAATCCAGTAGGTGCAATAGCGGGTTCTTTATTTAGTGATAATGAGTTTTTTAGTAATAATATCAAGCCTAATCTTAAATCGGAACAGCCTGTAAGGAGCATAACCGAAAGTTAGATGCGACAAAGAGCCTCTACTATTAAAACTTTTTCATCCTCTTCTGCGGTAGGGGCGTTTCCCTCGTTAAATGGTTTGAATGCTACAGAGCCTAGGGGATCTGACTCGCATCATGTTGTTAAGGGGGATAATCATTCCATTGGACGGCAACTTGCAAAAATACCTGAAATAACATCAGGAGGAGCTGCTCCCTTGCAGCATTTGAGTGGAGCTGCTAATAGTTTAACTTCTACGGTTTCAGGATCAATCAAGGGGGCAGTAGACCTTTTGAAAAACGACAAAGCAGCAGGGATGGGAAAATCTTTGGCTTCCATCTTGAAGCCTTTTTTACATATATTCTCCTTGATATCGATTTTAGAGGCTTTAAAAGGATTTAAACAGAATAATCCAGTTAAAGTGTTTGGTGATTTAGGAAAAGCTTTATTACTCAATATGACTGCTAAAGATACTACTGATTTTATTCACAGTACAGATTCTGGTGGACGTAATTCTTCGTTCAAAAATATTATTTCTAGGATCTTGACTTTTGGTGCTATAGATCTTGGTGAACAAATCTATACTGGTCAAGGTCGAGCAGTTAAGTTTGTACCAGGTAACCTTGCTAGTCCTGTAAAAGGCTTATTGGGTAATTTTACGAAACCCTTTATGGGTATTGCGAAATCAGCTGTTTTCGGTAGAAATACGGCAAATGATCCAGGATGATATCAAAAAATAGGTCAATCCCGATTTGTATATTCACGTAAAGGAGTATCGAGAAATTAATTCTGAAATATTAAACTTCTATAATAGGCTTTATGTTGGTGATTCGGGAGCTAATTCAGGTCTTTCTTTTGTACCAAATTACGCAAACTATTATAATGTGACGTCAGATAATTCGGTCCCATCAAGTCCTGTAAGTTATGATCAGTATTATAAAAGACAGCCTGATAGGTCGTCCCAGCTCTCAGTCACTGATTATGGTAAATATTATGGAAGTCTACCACCTTCGATAAATTCACCTCAACCAGCTTTCAATTATGATCAATTTTATAAAATTTCACCCTCTGGATCCAATCCAGCAAAATCACCTACAGGTGGTCTAGATTATAGTAAATTTTATGCTAACTTGACACCATCTGCAACTTCTACTTCTTCAAGGTCATACTTAGATAGCTCTGCTAAGCTGAAAGTAAGTGATTATAAATTAGATCCTCTTGAATTAGATACTGCTATTAAAAATATTGAAAATAAACCAATTTCGGTTTTACAGGGAAGTACTGTTAAGAAATATTATCAGGATTTATCTTCTTCAACTGCATACAGTAATCTTTTGACTACTGCCTTAAATGGAAAAATCACTAATAAGGAGGAACTCGCAAAAGTTGGTTATTTTAGAAAACATCTTTATGAGAATGAATTATCTCAGATATTTTCCTCCTCATCGCCTGTCGGAGAAAGAAGAAATGCTTATGAGATATTAGTGAATGCCATAAATAAGCCTTTAAATATTCAAGATGTCAATAATCCAGTAAA
The DNA here is from genome assembly GCA_049314535.1 of Vampirovibriophyceae bacterium. Lineage (GTDB taxonomy): Bacteria > Cyanobacteriota > Vampirovibrionia > LMEP-6097 > LMEP-6097 > LMEP-6097. The sequence continues at coordinate 28,665 of JBMOEX010000008.1, forward strand.
TGTGGAAATGCAAAATGTGGTTATGCCTGAAATGATGAAATTAATGGCAAATGATGGTTATAAGATCACCGTCAAGAAAGCTGGTGTCAGTAAAGCCTATGAAGCTAACAAATCTGATGCAACGAAGGAGTTTACTTTTGATTTGGATGACATGAATTGGAGAACTCAAATTACAGATCCAGAATTTACAAATTATGCTTCAAAAGTTATTGAAAATCTGAAGAATCCAAGTGCAAAAGCTGGTTATGTAGGTATGTATCAAAAAGACGTACTTGAGCAAAGAAAATCATTTGAGACAGGCTTGGATAAATTAAAAAACAAGCAAGCAGAGTTATCTAGTGTAATTTCAGCCTCTTCAGTAGATAGGGCTAATATTATTTTATCTACAACTGTTAAAAATTTAGATTTAATACTAACAGATAGGCTTGCATATGGTTCTGTATATCAGAGTTATGAGATGGCTAAAAATCAATTGGGTGATGACAATGTTTTCAAGACATTGATAATTAAGCTTGCTAGCCAAGGTGAATTTACCGTTCAATCTTCTAAGGATCGGAACAAATCCATTAAAGTTAATATTAATAATATTTTAGGCGTTGAGGATGGGACTAATTTACATCTTCTAGATAACAAAGCTGTATTAGAAGAGCTTTCAAAAAGATTAAAGAATACATACAAATAAGGAGCATAAAATGAACGATTCGATAATACCAGTATATTCTCAGAGATCTAGTGATAATCAATATGAAACTTTATATCGTTCGATACCAGCTAATGGGACTCAGTCTGTGTCGCCAATAGAAGATACTTATAAAGCTAGCTACAATACAGTTCCAAAGAAAAATCCTCCAGAAGCCAGCTCTAAGAACTCAGATCCTATTTCTGTTGCTCTAGGGGATGCAGCATTGCGGAAGATTTTTAATAATAAAGACATTTTAGCTATTTACGAAAAAATGTCAAAAAGTGAACCCTTGACTCCTGATGAGAACAGTAGATTGATAAGATTCAGGGATGATGAGGATATCGTAAATACGTCTATTAATCAATATTTAGATTTTAAGAAATCAATTTATTCCAATTTAGCTTCAAGTGCTGATACAGAGACTTTCATTAAATCTTGGCAGGCATTGGATCAATTACCGATTGAGGTTAAGAATTCTATTTTGAGTGATTTAAAAGGAAAACTTGGAGATAAGCTCCAAGGTAAAGGTTTTGACATTGATACAGTGCTTAAGTTTGATGCTTCAACTTTGAATGGAAATACAGCTATCACTGAAGCAATATCAAAGTCTTTTAAAGAATTAGCAGACGATCAAAATTTTTTAAAGAAGTTCGAAGATAATAAACAAGTGGGTTCGTTGCAGTCGATTGCCTCTAAAGGAGTAGCTGTGGGTGTTGGTGCTGGTCTTGTTGTTGGTGGTATTGCTGCTGCTAGCTCCTTTGCTGCTACTGCTAGTCTTGGTACTGCTGCTATGACTGGTCTTGGAGCTTGCTTCCCCCCACTAGGGTTGGGCCTTTTGGTTGGAGTTGCCATTGGTTGTGTTTGGGAAGCATGTAAAAATAATTCAGAATTCGGAGAAGGTTTGGAATCTGTTGGGGATGCCATTGGAGGCTTTTTTAAAGGGGTTGTACGTTAATTATCTAAACAGTGTCAGCAACACTCTTTCGCATTCTTTATTTAAGCAATCGTCTAAAAATCAAGTATTTTGTAAACTGGAAGGTGTGATATTTATTCAGATCTTTTATGAATATAGAATTCTCCGCTCGGCAAATACGTTACGAATTAAGTAGAATAACTGGTAATCGCCTTGGTAGTTCTGGGATCGGTCACCATAAAGCACTATTTAAAAGACGCTGGTAAAAGTGGGGGGATTAGTCTCGAAGAATTTAAAAACGCCACTGATTAGTATTCTCGCCTAGGCAATCCTAGTGATATTCCTAAGGGGACTTTTAAAATTATTGAACTCACATTCCGCACCCTTCCTTTAGAATCATCAAAAAGCTTTCTATGAATGGC